>CAVGIJ010000051.1:0-2024 GCA_963629305.1 Acutalibacteraceae bacterium | reverse complement strand
GTACATAGATGAGGATGATTTTGCCCTTGTTCCGCCGCCGAAATTCTTCAGACTCAAGCCCGACGGAGAGGTTCGTTTGATGGGCTCATACATCATAAAATGCGGCGAAATCATAACGGACGAGGATGGTAAGGTTAAGGAGATACACGCTACAGCGGATCTTGTTACAGGTACAAATGCTCCCACGGACAGAAAAGTGAAGGGAACTATTCACTGGCTCAGTGCAAAGTATGCATCTGATACCACAGTAGTGCTTTACGACCGTCTGTTTACCGAGGAGAACATGAATGATCTGCCGGAAGGTAAGAGTTATGTTGACTTCCTTAATCCGGAGTCGGCTGTTAAGGTTGAAAACGTAAAGGTTGAGCCTGCACTTGCCGAAGCAAAGCCCGGAGAAAAATTCCAGTTTGTACGTATCGGTTATTTCTCAAAGGATACGAAGAACGATAACACATTCAATCGTGTCGTGTCACTCAAGGACAGCTACAAACCGCAATAACGATAAGATAATATGAAAAAACAGAAGCCATATCCGCTCAAAAGAGCGGATATGGCTTCTGCGGTTGTTTATAGTTCAAAAGGACTATTACTGATTTTTCTTTATGGAATGAAGCTTGATGAAATAGAATACAGTATGTGCAAGAGTGGTTACAATCCATGATATCGGGTAGGAAATGTATAGAGTGAACAGTGAAGGAGCGGAGTTGAATACCGTTGCTATCCACACGATTCTGAGCAGGCAGGAGCCGACAAGCGAGTTTATCATAGGTATTAATGACATTCCCATTCCGCGCTGTCCGCCTACCATAACCTCCATCATTCCGCACAGGAAGTATGTGAGTACTATGTAACTCATTCTTGTCATACCGTACGGTATTGCATCGGGATCGTTGGGAAGATAAATGGACAGTAAAGGCTCACCGAAGCAATAGGTGGTCACACCGAATACAAGTCCTATAACTGTAACAAGTATGAGGCATACGCATTGTACTTTGTTGATTCTGTCGTATTTTTTCGCACCTACATTTTGACCTACGAATGTCAGGGAAGCCTGATATACGGAGTTCATCGCAATGTATGTGAAGCCTTCCAAGCTCGATGCCGCACCGTTTCCGGCCATGACAAGCGAACCGAATGAGTTGACCGCCGACTGAATAACAACGTTTGAAAGAGAGAACACCGTTCCCTGGAAGCCTGCGGGCAATCCTATGTATAACATTTTCTTGAGCTTATCCTTGTGGATGCACATCTTCTTCGGAATAAATTTGACGCAATCCTTGGATTTCATCATATAGACAATGACCATTACGGCAGACAGTATCTGCGAGATTACGGTTGCGTATGCAACACCGGCCACACCCATATGGAAAACGATAACCAGTATAAGGTTAAGAATCACATTCACGATTCCGGAAATTGTGAGAAAATAGAGAGGGCGCTTTGTATCACCGATTGAGCGAAGTATTGATGCTCCGAAGTTATAGGCCATATTGGCAGGAGTTCCGACGAAATATATCATAAGATATTCGGTCGAAAGGGGAAGAACATCCTCGGGGCTGCCCATCCAAATCAAGAATTGACGTGAAAAAACGAGACCGATAGCACCTACGACAACTCCGCCGATTATACTGACGAGATATGATGTGTGTACGGTTTTGCTGACACCGTCATAATCCTTTGCTCCGTAGTCCTGTGCGACTACTACTGCGGCACCGACAGAAAGTCCCATGAATACATTGACAAGCAGATTTATCAGTGAACCTACCGAGCTGACAGCCGCAAGTGCGTTTGAACCGTCATAGTGCCCCACAACCACACTGTCGGCGGCATTATACAGAAGCTGAAGTATGCCCGTGAGCATAAGCGGAATTATATATTTAATTATTTTTAAAGTAAGAGGGCCTTCGGTTAAATCGTCTTTCTTATTTATTTCTTTAGTGTTCATTAAGTCAGTGTTTCCTTAGCATTTGTAAAATATACTATCGAGATTTTATTATATCATTATAAAACCCGAAAAACAATAG
>CAVGIJ010000050.1:0-2098 GCA_963629305.1 Acutalibacteraceae bacterium | reverse complement strand
CGTTGCCGAACCAGCAATAATGGATTTTTTTCGGAATCATTCCGCCACCTCCGCAATTTTTTTCGATGCTTACGGATAATTGCAAATGGAAAACGCCCTTTGTTGTAAACAAAAGGCGTTTCTTTTCTGGTGAGGATGAATGGATTTGAACCATCGACCCCTTGCATGTCAAGCAAGTACTCTAACCAACTGAGCTACACCCTCAAAGCACGATTATTCTACCATACTTTTCGGCCTTTGTAAAGAGTTTTTAACATATTTTTCAAGTCGGCAGAAAATTAGTAAATTCTCAAAGTAAATGCAACAGTGCAATTTAGAAGTTGCATTTAATGTGAGAAGGATTTTGCGGTAGAATTTAGTCTGAGAAAAGGAGGTCTCAGACAATGAAAAACAACGAAAAGAAAAACAAACACATGACGCTCGACGATCGAATTGAAATTCAAGAGTGTCTAAGCAAAGGCATGACCTTTAAGGCCATCGGAGAACGAATCGGCAAAAGTCAAACAACAATCTCCAGAGAAGTGAAAATGCATATGGAGACGCACACGAATTCATTTGTGAGAACAGATGAAGTCTGCCCCAAACTGTTGAAGGCTCCGTTTGTGTGCAATGGTTGTGAGAAGAAAAGTCGCAGCAATTGTCCCTACAAAAGACAATTGTATATTGCTAAGAAGGCTCAAGCAGAATACGATACAGTACTCGTAGAATCACGGTCAGGAATCCCGCTTAACAAGGAGAGCTTCTACGAAACGGAACGTATTATCTCCGAAGCCGTTCGGAACGGACAGCATATCTATCATATCATTCAATCTAACAAATTACCCATATCAACTGCCACGGTATACCGTCATATTCAAAAGAGGTATTACTCTATTACACCGATGGATCTTCCGAGAGCTGTTAAATTTAAACCGAGAAACTCGAAAAGAAGCGACTACGTACCCAAATGGGCTCGCGAAGGACGTAACTTCAACGATTTTCTTGCCTTTGTAGAGGATAATCCGGATATTCCATTGGTTCAGCTTGATACAGTCATTGGAAGAGTTGGCGGTAAAGTAATCTTGACGATTCATTTCGTGCATAGCGATTTTATGATTGGATTACTGCTTGACAATAAGACAGCACTTGAAGCAGCAAGTAAAATCAAATCTTTGAAAGCAAAATTAAAAACATTTGGTTTTAATTTCGGGGATATTGCTCCTCTATTGCTTACTGACAACGGTGGAGAATTTAGCATTGTTTCCGCTTTTGAAAATGATGTGGACGGGAACAGGGAATCGCATATGTTTTTCTGTGAACCTTGTTCGCCGCATGAAAAAGCTGAGATTGAGAAAAATCATACTCTTTTCAGAGATATTGTTAAACCGGGAACTTCTTTTGATGACTTTACTCAAGAAACAGTTAATCTTATCTTTTCTCATGTTAATGCTGTGAAGAGAAAACAATTCAATGGAAAAAGTGCTTATGATATGTTTTCTTTCTACTTTTCCGATGTTTTGGCATCGGCTATAGGAATTTCTTTTATTCCGGCTACTGAAGTCATTCAATCTCCAAAGCTTCTGCGTAAAATCCTCTCATAGTAAACGCAACCATACTTGCATTTAGTCTGAGAAATTTTCCTCTCAGGCTTTTTTGCCATGCCCTTTTTTCATAATTTCGTTGTTTTTTTGTCCCTTTTTCGCCTTTTCTTATACTTACTGCAATCAATTTCTCAGTGTAAATGCAATGCCTTTGCTACTGTTGCATTTACTTTGAGAATTTACGAGTAAAAATTATCAAATATACCGCCTGCAAATCACCATTTGATAAGCAGGCAGCCGTTTTTTACGCTCACCGTCGCCGCCGTGGCGCTGAACTTGTTGCTCACGCCGAGCGGGAAGAACGGAGAAAGCGTAAGATTGTCGGTTTCATAGACCGCGCCCCTGATCGAGATGCCCTCGGCAACGCCGCCGTAGGCAAAAACCGAAAGTGTCTTTCCTTTTTCGGAGCGGAGCGTTATCGAAGAATTTTTAATCAGCGTGAAGCTTTCGTTTTCGCCGACAAGGAAGCCCCGTCCGCCGTGGTCGGCAATATATGCCAGCGACTGAATGTTGGCAAC
>CAVGIJ010000049.1:0-2102 GCA_963629305.1 Acutalibacteraceae bacterium | reverse complement strand
CCGCCGAGCTTACCGCGGTTCTGCCGGAGGGGATAGAGGTTATCGAAGCATACGAGCCGACGAGAAAAGCTTCGGAACTTAAATGGCTTGCAATTGAAGGCGTTTTTGAATACGACGAACGATCTGCGGAAAGTATGATCGCTGAATTGGCAAAGTTTTTTTCGCAGAGTGAAATAGTTGTGCCGAAGAAAACTAAACGCGGTATGGGAGAATTTGATGTGAAATCCGCAATAAAAGAAATAAACTTCCGCGTGAACGGAAACGATGTTAAGT
Organism: Acutalibacteraceae bacterium; assembly: GCA_963629305.1. Taxonomy (GTDB): domain Bacteria; phylum Bacillota; class Clostridia; order Oscillospirales; family Acutalibacteraceae; genus UBA1227. The sequence goes on along the minus strand of CAVGIJ010000049.1, from coordinate 1,829 downwards.
TGAACGCCGTAATTTCCGCGCAGGATCCCACATTGAACCCCGAACTTCTCACAGAGGCGCTCAAAATAAAAGCGGAGGATATTTCTCCGGATTTTGCAAAATATACAAGGATTGAAACATTTGATTGCAACATGAGCGTTTACAGGTAAAATCCGGAGGATGGATGATGAAAAAAATTGCAGTATTTCAAAGTGATCTCGGCGTCGGCGGAATACAAAAATCAATAATCAATCTTTTAAACTGCATTGATACGCAAAGAGTTTCAGTGGATCTGTTTCTGTCTCAAAAAGAAGAGTTTTGGAACGTAAAGCTTCCTGAAGCCATTAAAGTGCACTATCTGAAGCCTATTTCAAAGTTATACTCATTTATCCCGTTTGACCTGGCAAAGAAACTGATAAGATACGATTTTGATAATTCCGCGGAATATGATCTTGCAATCGATTTCAACTCCTACCAATGTTCGTGCGCTGTCGGGGCGATTACCGTTCCGGCCAAGAAGCGGGTGATGTGGATACACAACAATGTTGAAATAAAACTGCAGAACGAATGGAAATACCGCATACTTTGGAATGCCTTCAAGGGAAAATTCAAATATTATGACGGCTTTGTGCCGGTCTCGAAAGCGCTTGCGGAGCCGTTTAAAAAATGCTCCGGAATCAACGATAAGCCTTTCACCGTTATACAAAATGTGATAAATGTAGAAGAGATAAACGAAAAAATGCAATGTGAGCCGGAAAATATTTCCGTTGACAAAGATTGCATGAATTTCGTTGCCCTCGGAAGACTGTGCCATCAAAAAGGCTATGACATTATGCTCGACATATTTGCCGCGGCCTGTGAAAAGCGCAAAGACATAAGGCTTTTCATTATCGGCGACGGGCCGGACAGAGCAGAGCTTGAAAAGCAGTGCGATAAGTTGGGCATTTCGGAAAAAGTGACGTTTCTTGGGAACAGAGAAAACCCCTATTGCTGTATGAAGCTTATGGATGCATTCATCTCCACTTCAAGATATGAGGGGCAGCCTTTGAATATCATGGAGGCAATGACAGTAGGTCTACCGTTGTACTGCTCGAAAAATCTTGAGGATTACACCGATGGACTTTGCGGATATGAGGATATGGTTAACGCTCTTGTAAACGCTCAAAAAGAAGAAAAAAACCCGGATGACCTTCGCTTATACAACAGCAGAATTCTGGACAGCATCTACTCTCTGTGCGGTGAAAATAATAAAAATGAATAAAAAGCTTGCATCACAGAGCTTTTTGTGATAATATACTATAGCTTTTGTGATAAATTCGCAAATGGAGAAAGGCGGTCCGCTGTCGAGCTTGGGGAAAGCCTCCGATAAGAACGTCTATATTTTAAGGAGATCAAAATGGATCTGATAAAAATACTCAGTGAACAGTACACCAAAAAAGAACTTCCCGAAATGAATGTCGGCGACACAGTGCGCATTCTCGTTCGTGTCAAGGAAGGAAACCGTGAACGCAATCAGGCCTTCGAAGGCACAATTATTGCCAAAAAGCATGGCGGCATAAATGAAACCATTACCGTCCGCCGTATTTCCTATGGCGTAGGCTGTGAAAAGGTCTTCCCCGTACATTCTCCGTCAATCGTATCTGTCACCACTATCCGCAAGGGTAAGGTTCGCAGAGCGAAGCTGTACTATCTGCGTGATCGCGTGGGTAAGAAGGCAAAGGTCAAAGAGCGTCTGTAATCACGCTCATGCAATTTTATGGCGTCTTCATTCGAAGGCGCCATAAAATATATATGCTTTTATACTGAAAACTGATTAAAACATTTAATGGCAATTAAATGTTTTAATAGCC
>CAVGIJ010000048.1:0-2182 GCA_963629305.1 Acutalibacteraceae bacterium | reverse complement strand
TGTTACTACTCAGGCTGAAATGAGTGCCTTAACACAACTTCTTGATCAGGACTACTTTACCGTTGAGTGGTTTGACGTGAGAACACAGACGACTGTTACGGCACAATACTACGCAAGTGATTATGATGTAGACCTCTTGAGTAAATCGAGAGGTCTTTATAATCCTTTTGAGGTTTCGCTTGTTCCTTGTAAAAAAAGGAGGTATTCATAATGTTTCCGGTAAGTGATAATTTTAAGGCGGCTATGAAAGCGCCTATGAAAGAAATTCGCGCTAAAATCACATACGGTGACACCGTTATAAGTGATGATACGGATCTTGTGTCATTTAAAATTAGTTGTGACACCGGAATGTGCAAAACTGCCATGCGAAAATTGGAAGCACAGTTAATTGGCGATTATAATTTACTTGACACATGGTTGTGTCCTTCTTTTGGCGTTGTGCTACCGGATAAAACGGTTGAATATCTCTCTTATGGCTCATTTAAAGTCACTGAAATTAAATATGCCAAAGATACAGGAAAAACGTCTATTGTAGCGTATGACAAGATGATAAACGCCATGAAAGCGTATGAGCCGTTGTCTGTGACGTATCCTATAGGGCTTTATAATTATACAAAACAATTACTGCTTGCGTGTGATCTTGAACTCAGTAATGAGTCTTTTCCGATTTTAAACAATTGGCAAGTGACGGAAGATCTCTTTAAGAATATCAGCGGTATAACTTATAGAGATATACTTGTACAGGTAGCACAGGCCACAGGAACAACATGTATTATCAGTCAGGATAAAGTCCTGTTTAAGTCGCTTACAGATACCGGCGAGACGCTCACATATGACAATATGATGTCATTAAGCCTTGAACCGGTATACGGTGAGATAAACAGTGTTGTTTTGTCCCGGACACCGCAGGAGGACAATGTATATCTTAAAGATGATGCCTCTATTTCCGCAAACGGTCTTACAGAATTCAAGATTGAAAACAATGAATTTTTAGATAAAAACCGAGAGGCAGCAATACAGGATATATATAATAAGCTTCACGGAATATCTTATTATCCGTTTGGCACTTCAACAGAAGGTCTTGGATGGTATGAAATAGGGGACAGCTTTGACATTGTTAATGATTCAGGAGATGTGTTTAACACGTCTCTTTTCATTTATTCCGTATCAATTGACGGCGGAATTAAAGAAAAGCTTCAGACTAAAGCCGAGACAAAGACGCAGACACAGTATCAGTATGCAACGTCTATTGAAAAGAGAGTTAAAAATACTGAAATTGTTGTCGATAAACAGGGACAGAAAATTGAAAGCCTTGTTGAAGATGTTGAAGGTCTTGATAAAAGTTTTACGAAAGTAGAACAGACGGTTAATAGTCTTTCTTCAACTGTATCAGAAGTTAAGACAGAAGCAGTTGTTTCTTCCGTTACAGAATATTATTCATCTACAAGTACAAGTGCGCTTGTAGGCGGTAAATGGGTTACAACTCAACCTGAATGGCAGGAAGGTCGCTACATATGGAGCCGATTAAAAACGACTAACGGCAACGGTAACGTTTCTTATTCCGCAGCTGCTTGTATTTCCGGTAATACCGGAGCACAGGGGCCACAAGGTGAGCAAGGTATCCAAGGCTCAAAAGGCGATACCGGAGCACGTGGACCACAAGGTGAACAGGGTATCCAAGGTGAAAAGGGAGACACCGGTGCACAAGGACCACAAGGTGAACAGGGTATTCAAGGTGAGAAAGGCGATCCGGGAAACGGAATAAACTCAACAACTGTTTCCTACGGTGTATCTGATAGCCCGTCTGTTAAACCTACTTCGTGGCAGGATAGTATTCCGACTGTTGCAGCCGGTAAATATCTTTGGACAAGGACGATAATTGATTATACAGACCCGGCAGTACAAGACACAGTTACCTTTACGTATGCAAAACAAGGCTCGACCGGTGCAAAAGGTGATAAAGGAGATACCGGACCGCAAGGACCACAAGGTGAGCAAGGTATCCAAGGTGAAAAGGGTGATACCGGAACCAGCGGTACTTCTGTAACTGTAAAATCAATACAGTATCAGCAGGGAACATCTCCAACGACAGCACCTACAGGAACGTGGTCAAATAATGTTGTAGCCGTTGATGAAGGTAAGTACCTCTGGACGAAGACAACTTTTTCAGATAATACTGTTG
>CAVGIJ010000047.1:0-2366 GCA_963629305.1 Acutalibacteraceae bacterium | reverse complement strand
GTTGTAAACTTATATACAAATATTTTTAAATTTACAGTTTAAAAATAAAAAATGAAAAAGTGAGGTATAATAATGAATCGCACAAAGAAATTTATTTCGATCGTTGTTTGCGTTGTTGCTCTCGTTGCAGCATTCTCAATTGCGGCATATGCCGACAAACCTTCTACACATGAAGTTGCTACTGCAGCTGAACTTGCCGAGGTTCTTGACAACATTGCTGACTACAAAGGTGAGACAATTATTATCACTGCTGACATTGACATGAGTTCATATGCCGGCAAGTACACAAAAGACTTCTCAAACAGCGGTGTTACATTCTACACAGATGAAAAAGATGATAATTACAACTATATGGTTAAAGGCCTCAACGTTGCACCGTTCAAGGTAACCGTAAGTATGTTCGAAGGTGAATACCGTACAATGCAGTTACTTGCTCCGGTAAGTGTCAGCGGTTGGTACACAAATGAAGATGGCAGATGGCTCTTTATGGAGAAGGGTTATGCTAAAACCGGATGGATTCAGTATAAAGGCGGCTGGTATTATCTTGATCCTGCCGACAAAGGAGTCGCTTCCGTTGGTTGGGACCTTATAAACGGTAAATGGTATTACTTCCAAGCTGACGGTCTCATGCTTACGGGATGGCAGTCAATCGGAGGTAAATGGTATTACCTCAACAACAGCGGCGCTATGGTTACCGGTTGGGCACAAATCGGAGGCAAATGGTACTACTTCAACAACAGCGGCGCTATGGTTACCGGTTGGGCAAAAGTCGGAGGCAAATGGTACTACTTCAACAACAGCGGCGCTATGGTTACAGGAACTCAGAGAATTAACGGAAAAACATATAGATTCAACACAAGTGGTGTTTGGGTTGCCTAAATAAAATATTATTCATTTTTTGAATAACCCCCAAAAAGGACATGGCTCGTTTGAGCCATGTCCTTCTGTTTTGCAAATATCTGATTGCCTTATCTTTTTAAAAATGAATAAAAAAAACCTGTATGTATTTTATAGACGTTTTAGAATTTCGATCCGCTTATCATAAACTCCATCAAATTGATATGCTTGATGCCGTTGCGCTTTTGCAGCATATAATCAGTTGTGGCCACGTACTCTGCATAATTGTGTAGGCCACCTGAACATAGGAATAATCGTTTTCTACACTTCGTAAAATAAAATCACATTCGAGCTTTCCTATTCTTCCGACACTGACTGAGTAATCAAGACTGCGAGAATATATATATTATATTTTCAAGAACAGGTCCGAAATTGATTCTGTTGTCTGTATTTTGTGCAAAGTAAAAGCTCAGATCGGCAAGATAGTATTTCTTTTCACCGGCAAGTGTCTTCTTTGACTTCATGTCGAATCGATTACACTCATACAATATTTTAGCATCAACTCCGCTTTCTGATAATATAATTATACACAAAAAGCCGGGAAGAGCACTATTTTTATGAGGCCAAATCTAATCCCTCTGATATAGGTCCCTGGTATAAACCTTCTCCTTCACGTCTCCCAGCATCTCTGCATCATACCGATTCGCTATGATGCAGCCGCACATCTTCTTAAACTCACTAAGGTCCCCGATCACCCTGCTTCCAAAGAATGTCTCCCCATCCTTAAGTGTCGGCTCGTAGATGACCACCGTAGCACCCTTAGATTTGATGCGCTTCATAACACCCTGGATACTGCTTTGTCTGAAGTTATCACTATTAGACTTCATGGTGAGGCGGTAGACACCAACCACAATATCCTTCTGCTTGTTCTCCAGGTCTCGGTCGTAGGCCGCACTTCCCGTATAGGCTCCTGCGATTTCAAGCACACGCTCCGCAATATAGTCCTTTCTCGTTCTATTGCTCTCCACAATGGCTGACATCATATTCTGAGGAACATCTGCGTAGTTGGCAAGCAACTGCTTTGTGTCCTTGGGCAGGCAGTAGCCGCCGTAACCGAAGGAAGGATTGTTGTAGTGAGAGCCGATACGAGGATCCAGGCAGACACCGTCGATAATGTTCTTCGTATCCAAGCCCTTGGACTCCGCATAGGTGTCAAGCTCGTTGAAATAGGCCACACGAAGAGCGAGATAAGTATTGGCAAAAAGCTTCACCGCTTCTGCCTCTGTAAATGACATGAGGAGGGTTGGAATGTCCTTCTTCTCCGCTTCGGCACTCAGTAAGGATGCAAATGTAGTAGAAGCTTCAAGTACCTCCGCATCCTCCTTATCCGTTCCCACGATGATACGGGATGGGTAGAGGTTATCGTAGAGTGCCTTGGACTCTCGCAAAAACTCCGGGCTGAAGAGGATGTGGGTGGTATTATATTTCTTCCTCACAGACTCTGTGTAGCCCACAGGGATGGTTGACTT
>CAVGIJ010000046.1:0-3377 GCA_963629305.1 Acutalibacteraceae bacterium | reverse complement strand
CGTTTCACGCGGAGCGCTTTTTACGATGTAGAAATTGTTTTTCAATTTCTATATCGTAAAAAGCCCGTGAATAATCACGGGCTAACAATTACTTTTTCTTTTTACCTTCCCTGAAGAAGCCTACTATTATGAATATACCTGCTATCAGGAGAAGAATTATTGCTGCAATCACTATCTTGTCAGTCGTGGTTAGTAAAACCTCTGTGACCATTATTATATACTCCCGACCTATTTAGCAACAGCCTTTTTTGATGGATCCTTTCTCAAAAGCATGTAGAGATATAAGCATGCGGCAAGGATACCGAATACTGTTCCTACTGAGAAGGTTCCTGTTCCCGTTACAACCATGCTGATTTGATAAATCATAAGAGCAATGATGTAGGCAAATGCATTCTGATATACAAGGGCGATTACGACGCTCTTCTTGTTGCCCATCTCACGAGCAAGGGTTGAAATTGCTGCAAGACAAGGGCTGTTAAGAAGGTTGAATACAAGGAACGAGAATGCCGAGCAGGGATTGAAGGTTCCGTTTGTCATAAAGAATGCCTGGAATGCGCTCTGCATACCGTCTTCAAATTCTTCTACTTCTTCATTCAAGGAAGAAAGAACACCCATCGTTGAAACAATGCCTTCTTTTGCCACAAAGCCAGAAAGTGAAGAAGCAACTGCCTGCCATGTACCGAATCCGAGAGGAGCAAAGATAACTGCGATTGCACCGCCAATTAATGCAAGGATCGAATCCGCAGGATCAACCATGCCGAATGTACCGTCAACAACACCGAAGTTTGAAAGGAACCACATTACAGCGCAGCATACGAAGAGGATTGTTCCGGCCTTCTTTAAGAATGCCCATACTCTCTCCCAAACGTGCATCAGCACGCCCTTAACCGAAGGAATGTGATACTGAGGAAGCTCCATTACGAAGGGAGCAGGTTCTCCGGCAAAGCCTTTGAACTTCTTTAAGATAATACATGATGTAATAACCGCAACAATTCCAATAAAATACATTGCAGGAGCTACCCACCAGGAACCGGTGATGACACCAGCGATAAGTCCGATTACAGGAAGCTTTGCGCCACATGGTACAAAGGTTGCTGTAGTCATCGTCATGCGACGGTCTTTTTCGTTTTCAATTGTTCTCGTTGACATAATAGCGGGAACGCCACAGCCTGAAGCAACCAGGAAAGAAATGAAGGAACGGCCGGACAAACCGAACTTTCTGAAGATTCTGTCCATGATGAAGGCTACACGCGCCATGTATCCGCAATCCTCGAGGATACTTAACAACAAGAACATAATTGCCATCTGAGGTGCAAATCCGATAGGAGCTGCCAAACCACCGATGATACCGTCAACAACAAGGCTTACAACCCATTCGGAAGCCCCGAGATTCTCAAGAAGCGTTCCTACTGCCGGCTGAATCCATTCGCCGAAAAGGACATCGTTTGTAAAATCCGTTACTATAGTACCGAGTGAAGAAACGGTAATGTAGTAAACGCAGAACATAATAACCGCAAAAATAGGAAGAGCAAGCCATCTGTTGGTAACAACCCTGTCGATTTTATCAGAGGTTGTAAGTTTTCCTGCTTTTTTCTTTTTGTAGCAGCCCTTTAAAAGGTTTGCAATATAAACATATCTCTCATTGGTGATAATACTTTCGGCATCATCGTCCATTTCTTTCTCGGCTGCCTTGATATCCTCTTCGACATGAGCAAGCTTGTCATCAGGAATATTGAGCTGTGCCAAAACCTTCTCATCACGCTCAAATACCTTTACGGCATACCATCTTTGTCTGTCCTGAGGCTGATCGTGTAAAAGTGCCTCCTCGATATGTGCAAGTGCATGTTCAACGGGGCCCGAGAAAGAATGCAACGGAACAGGCTTTCCATTCTTGGCTTCTTCAATTGCAAGCTCAGCGGCCTTTTCAATTCCTTCGCTCTTTAATGCTGAAATTTCAATAACCTTGCATCCAAGTTCTCTTGAAAGTTCCTCGATACGGATGTCATCTCCATTCTTTCTCACAAGGTCAATCATGTTGATTGCAAGAACCATGGGAATGCCAAGCTCAGCAAGCTGAGTAGTAAGATATAAGTTTCTTTCCAGGTTTGTTCCGTCGATTATATTTATGATGGCATCAGGTCTCTCTCCTACAAGATAATTTCTTGCAACAACCTCTTCGAGGGTGTAAGGAGAAAGAGAATAAATGCCGGGAAGGTCGGTGATTATTACATCGTCATGTTTTTTTAACTTACCTTCCTTTTTCTCTACTGTTACTCCGGGCCAGTTGCCCACATACTGATTTGCGCCGGTTAATGCATTAAACAATGTCGTTTTCCCGCTGTTAGGGTTGCCGGCCAGTGCAATTCTTAGTGACATTTTTCCTCTCCTTTATTTACTCTACTTCAATTAACTCTGCATCGGCTTTTCTGACCGTAAGCTCATATCCTCTTACGGTAACCTCAACAGGATCGCCAAGCGGTGCTACCTTACGAACATAAACCTCAACACCTTTTGTGATTCCCATATCCATGATACGTCTCTTTACAGGGCCTTCGCCGTAAAGCTTTACAACCTTAACGGTTTGCCCTACTGATACATCCTTAAGTGATTTCATTTCATTCTCCTTTCTGATACTCTAAAGCTTCTCAGACCATTATCTTATTGGCCATTTCCTTACCAAGAGCGACACGAGCTTCCTTGACATTAACGATAATATTTCCGTTAACCTGTGCCACAACGGTAACCTCGCCCCCTACGACAAACCCAAGATTTGAAAGAAATGTTTTTGCCTCATCATTTCCTCCAATTTTTTTGATAATGTTTGCTTCGCCCTCATTTGCATAGGTTAAAGGCATCATACTTTACTCCTTCTAAGCTCCGTTAGCTTAAGGCAATTACTATTACTCGTAACTTACCGTGGTTACTATATGCTAACTCAATGCTGATGTCAAGTGGTTTATTAAAAATTTTGAAAGCTTTTTTACCGAAACAAAGAATCCTACTTTTAAGGATTCTTTGCCTGCGACGGGCACTTTAAGCGACATCTTCCTTCCCGCCGCAGTGCAATCCTGTCCGGTAGGGCTTTTTTAATAGGAAATTCCAACGAAATTTCCAAGTACAAAAAAAGAAGTCCTTACTGGACTTCTTTAAGAGGTGCGAGCCGGATTTGAACCGGCGGATGACGGTGTTGCAGACCGGGGCCTTACCACTTGGCTATCGCACCATACATACCATATTAAGAAACTCCCCGAGTAGGGTTCGAACCTACGACCCTCCGGTTAACAGCCGGATGCTCTGCCGCTGAGCTATCGAGGAAAGTTATGAGCACTTAGCGGGTGTTTTTTAGCCGCTTACGTGCGTGCCATGCATGCTACTTA
>CAVGIJ010000045.1:0-3912 GCA_963629305.1 Acutalibacteraceae bacterium | reverse complement strand
CAAAAGCCTTATTTTATCAATATGTAGATATACAATCAAAATTAATCTTATTTTTTATTTTCTTTAAGAAATGCATTTGCATCTTTGAGGAAGCTTGCCGCAATAAGCACAATTACAGCCCCTATGGGGAATGCGGCTATGATACTTACCGATTGCAGGTTACTCATTGAGCTTTCAGAGAATACAAGCGCTATAGGAAGAAGAATGAGAAGTATACACCACATGAGTTCAATTCTCTTGTCCGGTGTTTCATCCTCTCCGAGCTTATGGTAACTGTAGCACGAAGCGATGAGAGCAATCGAATCAAAGGATGTCGCGTAGAATGCAATCATTGTTACAAGAAGTACTATCATTACAACAGGTGCAAGCGGCATTGTCTTGATCATTGAAATAATCATACCGTAAAGGTCGCCTGTCTCATTGTAGTATGAGATGAAATCCGCCTGTCCGGAAATCTGCTTTCCGAGTGAGTAGTTTCCGAGAATAATGAAGCTTATAAGCGTTGAGCCTACTCCGAATACATAGCCGCCGATTATTGTCTGACGGATAGTTCTTCCGCGTGAAATACTTCCTATAAAGAACGGAGCCGCAACGCACCACACCATCCAGTATGCCCAGTAGTATATGGTCCAGTTCTGTGGGAAGCTCGTAGTTCTTTCGGGGTCAGTATAAGTTGCAAGCTCTATGAAATTCTGAATCATTCTGCCGAGTGATGAAAAACCGTTTTCGATTATATATCTTGTCTCTCCGCCGAACAAAAGCACAAATGCAAGAAGTCCGAAGAAAAGGTAAATACATACTTTAGCAAGCAAACCTATTCCCTTCATGCCGTGAAGAAGTGCATATGTGTACACAGCACATGTAAGTATGAGAATTATTATTGTAATAATATTTCTGCTTATCTCTATTCCGAAAAGGGATTCTATGACGCTCGCCATGAGCGGAGTTGCAACACTGAATGTTGTAGCCGTTCCGGCAAGAAGAGCAATAACCGCAAGAAGATCAATTATTCTGCCGGGAAGTTTGTCTGTATACTTACCGAGAATCGGTCTGCATGCTTCGGAATACTTTTGTCTGTTTCTTTTACGTACATGGAGCATAAATCCGAATGCAACCGCAAGAACAAGGTAAAACGACCACGGCACAAAGCTCCAGTGGAACAATGTAAATACATTTGACCAGTCTTCCATTTTTCCGAGCTCGGCAATGTGAGGGTCGGTCGCATACATAACCCATTCAGCAAACGAATAAAAAAGAATATCTGCGGCAAGGCCCGCGGTAAACATCATTGCACCCCAGGTAAAGAATGAATACTTCGGTTTTTCATCTTGTTCACCGAGAACAATATCTCCGTACTTTGAGCCGGCAATAATGAATGACAGAATAAGAATTCCGAGTCCTATAACCAGATAATATGTACCGAATGTATCTCCGAAGAAATATCTTATTTGACTGAGCACTACATTGGACTGCTCCGGCATAACAAAAAAGAGTATGCAAAGCACAATGATAATAGCGAGAGGAACCAGCGTTATCATCCAGTCAATCTGCCTGTTTCCTCCGTTTTTCTGAGTTAAATCTTTCATTTTGATTCCTCCGCATTTTCCGACAAATAAGATTTGTCAATTTCTATGAGTTCAGAATAGTTGTCAATTTCAATGACATCATTCTTTTTCATTTCTCTTATACCGAGCCTGAATGATTCCGGATGACAGAACATTGCAACGTCATCCCAGTATATCTGTCTGTTTTTCTTTTCATCAAACTCAACCTCAAGATAATTTTTAAGTTTTTTACCGTCCTCGCTGCTCCAGCGTGAAATACTGAAAAGCTGCCAGCCGTGTGAACCGCCGGTTCTGCTGCATGATGAAATAACCCCATTGTCTACGGTCAGAAGCCATTCATCGGTTTCGTCATCCGTCCAGATTGCGTTGTACCCGGAAATACTGAACTCCGGTTCCAAAATCGAATCATTGTAAATGACCTGATCACCGTCAAGAATTATCGCATTTTCAATATGATTTCTCGCCACATAAAGCGACGAAATATTGTTACAGGTATCGTAGTACGGATTTTCGATGAGCGTTATACCGTCATAATCTTTTGTAAGACAGGAAAACTGTTCTTTCAAGTACCCGACAACAACATATATCTCATAAATACCGTTTTTGTGAAGTCCGTCAATCACGGTGTCAATCATTCTTTTTCCGTTTACTTTCACAAGCGGCTTCGGTGTCGTAAGCGTAAGCGGTTTCATCCGTTCGCCCTTTCCCGCCGCCATAATAATCGCTCTTTCAACTCTCATTTTTCATAGCCTCCACAGCGATTTTATAATAATCCTTTGCATAGCGATATTGTCTTAAGGAGTACTCGCCGAACTCAACGCCGAGTTTTCGTTTGTACTCACACCAATTGCTCCAAAGAAGTCCGCAAGCGGCAATATAACAATATATTTTTATTCTCGTCCTTCCCGGGCACGCTCCCTTGAAGTAGGTATCAATAAGGTTTTCAACCTGATTTCTGTCATAAAGCGAATAGATACAGAACATGGCAATATCAACATGGGGATCCTGCATACCTGCATACTCCCAGTCAATCATGTGAATCTCTTCGCCGCCCTTGCCGTCCGGAGTAAAAAGGAAATTATCCGGAACCGCATCAATATGTGTCAGTGAAAACTCACATTTATTTTCATCAATGAATTTTCTGAGTGAAAGAACATTTTTCTTTGTATCCTCATAGTCTCTGAAAACCGACCGGTCTCCGTCCCAGAGAGTCTCATAAAACTCCATCTGGCCGAATATATCAAACTCATGCGAGACCCTAAGTTTCTTTTCATGGAAATTGCGCAGATAAGTCATACACGCCTCAATATCACTTTGCGACAACGGATCACACACGCGTGCATTGTCCATATACTCTGTTATTTTGTATCCGTTTTCCGGATCAATGTAAATTATCCTGTCACAAATATCTTTTCCGTTTATAACGCCGTAAACCTCCGCCTCTTCACGGCGATTTATAAGCTTATCGGTTCCCTCGCCGGGGATACGCATGATATATTTTTTGCCTCTGCACATAAACAGAAAAGACCTGTTTGTCATGCCCTTTTTCAAAACAGTTATATCTACTATCTCATTCATATCCGCACAGAGCGCGTCAGCCGCAATTTTTATCGATTTGCTTTTCAGTTGATCTGAGTCACTGTCAATATCTCGCAGCTGCTCATATGTATTTATCTCATAAACACTGTCATCCGAAACAATATGCGCATATGTTGTGATTTTACTGTCTGTAATAAGCGCTTCTTCCCAGAATTTTTCATCACCATCTAAGCTTTTGCTGAGAGAAACCGCATTTTTCAGAAATTCACCGGAATCGTTTTTTGTTATAAAGCTTATTCCGATCATCCTGTTCGTGGCTCTGTCAGAACCCGAGGCAACAAGTTCCTGCTTTCGGTTCACTCTGACAGTGCTTTCCGTATCTGTTTTATCGGTGACAAGGTACCATGAATAAAGTTCATTTTCCGAAAACGGATTGTCTTTGCAATACACGTCACACGGAAGTATGTACGTATTTGAAATACGGTCCGATACTTTGAGAAGGGAAGAAAGGCTGTTCTTAGAAGCATACTCCGGATTGTATATAAGATTTACACCGAATTTATCAATAAGATATTCAAAACTGTCTTTCATAAACCCAACAACCACATAAATTTCTTTTATATCAACCTCATGAAGCTGTTTTATGAGACGTTCAATGAGCGCTTCTCCGCGCACCGTTATAAGTGCCTTCGGTGCCTCCATGTTTATGGGAACCATACGCATTCCGAAACCGGCAGCAAGTATGATTGCATTTTTCGGCTTCGTGTCACTTATCAAGTTTTTGCCTTTACGGGTAACTTTTATATCC
>CAVGIJ010000044.1:0-4010 GCA_963629305.1 Acutalibacteraceae bacterium | reverse complement strand
GATAAAATTTTATAGCTACTATCTCGTAAGATAGTGTTAGGAGTTCTATGGATACATTGTCATTTGATACGGAAACCTGTCCGATTGCACGGGTTTCAAAAATCATTCAGGGAAAATGGACGATGGTGATCATCTATGTCCTGGCCGATGAAACATTGCGGTTCAGCGAAATTCACCGCCGACTGCCGCATATCACGGAAGCCAATCTGACGAAAGACCTTCGCACACTGGAAGCTCACGGCGTGATCCACAGGGAGGTTTACCCTGTCGTTCCGCCACGGGTAGAATACTCGCTTACGGAAATGGGCAGGACATTTTTGCCGATTTTGGATGCAATCAATTCATGGGCAGAGGAATACACGGAATAATAGAAAGTTGAGAAAGCGTAGGTTTGCTTGCACAGCCTATGCATTATGCCCTTCCCTAATAGAGCATAAACGCCGTCGGAGCGAACCCTGCGCGAAAGAACGATATCGGGTAGTGACACATCACAACATGCCTGCCGCCGTCCTTGATTTCCTTTAGGTTCGTAATCTCCTGAAACATCTTCTTTATCGTTGCCGAGAACCCATCCACTGCCGTACTCAAGCTTTTCGGGCATGATTTTCCTCCAAACAAAAAAGATCATTGTACTCAACTTTCGGAGTCGACGGCTTCAATTCATCTCTCACTTCAATTGAATTTTTCATACTATCCGTCTCCATAAAAATGTACATTAAACCATAGCCCGAAATATCTTTCAACGGGTATTACACAATTTTACTTTTTCCGTAGGATATTTGTAAGAAACTATACTTTTATTTATTTTACATCGTCTCTTTTATCCTTTTTATGATATGGTCCATAAGATAATACGTTGTTTCATAGTGCATGTACTGAAGGATATTTTCATCAAACATGAATTTCAGATTGGCGGGAAATTCATCGTCAGCTTCCCAATACTGGATAATGACAGGGAGAAAAGTAAAAGGAAATATCTTGACTGCAACGTCTCCTTTCAAGTTTAACTTTCCCCCAAATGAAAGACAGGCAGTCTCAAACTCTTTGGTTTTACCGTTAAGCTCGTTTGCAAATCTTTGAAAAATATTATCGCCGACTCCGGCGGAGGATGTTTTCACTGTTCCTTTCAACATATTTACCGAACAGTAATTACCGGAAAGGCGGCAACCATCCTTTGAATAACAGAGTACATCGTATATGGTCATGGATTCATTGAAATCCGCTTCATTTGTAAAGTCAAAATCACTATCAGACCACTCCACTATGCCGGTATTACGGTTGATACGGTATTCATGGCACATGAATGGCAGATAAAGATACTTTTCATCACTTTTAAGAGAAAACTTTTTTATCATTTTCGCCTGATCATATTCTGTAAATTTTTCACGCATTTTATTGCGCGTAATTTCGTAATTTGAAAGCATATAAGTATCCTTTCTCAATTGTGTTTTTCCTTATGTTATACTATCATCATGTCCGTTTATAAACACTATGTCAATAAAACTTCGACAAATTTTAAAAAAATCTCCGCATCTTTTTCAGAAATGCGGAGATTTTTTATAATTTTCTTATTTTTTCTCAAATAAAAGTTCCGGCATAGTGCCTTTTTCTGCAATACAGTCCAGCATTTTTGCAAATCCTTTAGGATCACTGATCTGATACTGCATATGGTTGTGTCCCTCAAACACCGGGTAATTCCCGCAAGGGTATGCCTTTTTCACTTCATCACGGTACTTGTAGTGATCCTCAATACTGCCGAACTCAAAATATGTATTTTTTTGCAGTCCCTCGGGCAGCGGCGGAAACGGCTTTTCCTCAAGACTGTCCATCATTTGACGATGTATATTGCGATAAGTCATCGCTTTTCCTGCTGCAATAAAATAAGGCTTAATAGAATCATCGTCACACCAAAGTATCTTTTTGAGCGTTTTACCTTTCGTCCAGTACAAGCTCTTGATAGCAAGATACAAGAACGGAACCATAATATGTCGCGTCATCTTTCCAATCTGCGCAAACTGGCCGCCGTCAAAGAAAACATGCTCCACCGGAAGCTTTGTCTGTGTCAGAAAAGCCACGGCAAGATCCGCTCCTATAGAGGATGCAACAACAAGTGCAATGTGGTCAACTCCCTGTAATTTCAGAAAATTCTCCACCTGGTGTACCTCATCCTCTTTGCTGACATACTTTTGTCCCGCACAGTAAACTGTGGAAGTAGGTAAAATACAAAAATAGCGTTTCTGTAATTCTCTTGCTACCGGCTCACTGCTTTCCCCGGTCACGCCCATAGCGTGGAAAAACAAAACCGTCGGATTTTTCTTATCGCCATATGCTTTGAATATCATTTGTTCCTCCTGTATCCTGCTTCGTCCCGGTATTCGGGATGATCTTTAAGGTAAGGGTCCTTGTCTCCGCAAATTGTGTAGTCACATCTAGAGCCATTGGAACAGGTGTTTTTACGCACAAGCTTTGCATGAATCAATTCCATACCCTCAAAATCCGGGTTGCAAAGTGCAGGCATAACTTCAAGTAAATCGTGTTGCTTTGCAAATTCCGCTGTCGGACAACTCGTAAACTCATAGTAAATAGGTTTTCCGGGATCAAACGGAGCAACATTCATCTGAAAATCGCCCCATTTATCGCACTGACGCTTGGCATTTGAAAACGCCTTATACATAAGTTTCTTAAACAAAGGCTTGTTACAGTCAACAAACTTTGAAAGTTTTCGAAACGACGGCAAAAAGAGGTTTCCCTCCATTTCTTCAATCTCATCGAGACCGGTGACTGACTTGCAAACCACATAATACGCCATAAGCGCAATGCAATCATAATTACCGCCGACGCCGTTGTGAAAATTTTTCTTCCCGCCCAGGTCTGTACGCCAATCCGAGAGAAAATCTACGTACTGATGCTGCACTTTTTCCCAAACCTCTTCTCTTTCTGACTCCGGATAGTGCAGTGCAATTTTTTCCTGTATCTGTCTCTTACATGGCTTTGAGTATAGTACATGACACTCGCGGTCAAATTCAAGTTCGCTGTCTTTCATTTCTGCACCTTCAATTAAAATTGTTTGGTTAGTGTGTGCTAACCTATTTGGTCACACTATAGCACAGATTTATTTTATTTGCAATAACGCTCTCTTGACACGTCTTACCTTATTGATACATAATTCAAATTATAAACAATGGATTCCTATTGAAGCAGACGGCTGGATTTACATTAGCTGTCTAAGGACGAAAGAGAGAATTTCTCGCTCTGGCAGAGATTCGATAATCGAAAACACAAAAATCCCCCTGTCGGCAATCCGACAGAGGGATTTGTTTTTAATATATGATTACGCTTAGTTCTTACGCATGGAGATGCCTTTGTTCAGGCGCTTGGAGATGCTCCCACGGTTTACCGATGTGTAGCACTGGTAATCAACGCCGTCTGTTCGTCCGTCACGGGAATGAAACCGCAAGTTGAACTTGTTTCCGCACTGGCAAATCATCAGCCGTCCGAAAGCAGTGGTATGCTGCATCCTTCCGACTCTGCGTTTTCCTTTGTTATGGTTTTTCATAAGCACCGACTTGGCATTCATCAGTTTCTGTACTTGCTCATACTCCTCAACGGTTACGATTGGCTCGTGTGTACCTTGGACCTGAATATACTCCAAATCACCGTAATTCTTGATTTTCTTCTGCTTCAGGAAATCAGGCGTATATTCCTTGTGGTAGGTTATGATGCCGCAGTAAAAGGAATTGCGAAGCATTTTCGCAATGTACGATGCGAACCACCGTTCCTTTCATACGGCAACCCCAAGCGGTCATAAGAGGTACGCACTTTAGCGGTTTCCCCGGTATGGTAAGTCACGGTCAAATTCAGGATCGGAGCAGACTTGTTTTCGGGAAGAACGGAAGCGTTCATTTTCGGCATCAACGTCTCGATGCGCCACAAAACATCATCTGCTTCGTCCCCGACAACAGAATTTGTTATAGTGGTATTTCCGTCCTCTCGCTTATGCTCGATTACTC
>CAVGIJ010000043.1:0-4383 GCA_963629305.1 Acutalibacteraceae bacterium | reverse complement strand
ATAAGTCGTGGTCTTCACGAAGCTCTCTGATGTGTTTGTACATAATTTGCACTCCCTTTTTGAATATTTGTTTTTTTAGTTAATTGTAAAAACTGCAAATTGAGGTATTGACTTTTACTGCAAATTGCAGTAAAATGCGAGTGTAAAGTATGCGATTGTATAAAACTTTTCTCTTTTTGCGTCTGAAAGAGGAAAATTTTATAAGGCGAGCGTGTGAATGGCTGCATATTTTCAACTTTTTACAATTCAGATGTAAGACATAAGAGAAAGCGTTTTTTTCGGTGATTTTTTTGCTTTGCGTTTTCTCGAAGTGGCTTGCATTCGGGTTAATGAATTTTGGAGATGTACCGTTCGCAATGCCGCAAAAAAAATACGGAGGTAAACCGAAAAATGAATCTCGGCAAAAAAATTCTTTCATTCGCTTTGTCGACATGCATGGTTCTTTCATCAGGATCTGTTCTGTCATACGCAGACAATCTTGGCGAAAAGAGCACAGAGACCTACTGTACCGCAACAGAGGATCATCAGCATGTCTATGACTTGGCAAAGCAGAAAGTCTCAAAAGAAGCAACTTGTAAAGAACACGGTTTCTATACCGATGTTATTTGCGAAGAGTGTTCCTTTGAGCTTGCTCCCATCGATGTCGGTCTTGACGCCGACAATCATGTCAACACAGATAAAGTTGACGCTGTTGCACCTACCTGCACGTCAGAGGGTAATATAGAGTATTATATCTGCAACGATTGCGGAAAACTCTTTACCAAAGACGAAAACGGTAAGGTTGAAAAGTATCTTGAGTCAGCTGACGATGCTGTACTCGAAATGACAAAACACGATTATGATGTGGAAAATCCCATTTTAATCGAGGAACTGTATGATTGCCTTAAGTACATTACATACAAGTGCAAAAATTGCGAAGCTACAGAGAGACGTGAGGTTCGCGGTACTGCGGCTCATACTCCCGAAACAATTCCCGCCAAGGCTGCTACCTGCACAGGTACAGGTCTTACAGAAGGCGAGAAGTGCTCTGTCTGCCAGAAGATTCTCAAGGAGCAGGAAGAAATTCCCGCACTCGGTCACACATGGGGCGAGTTTGAGAATATCGTAACTGAAGACGATAACGGCTCTGTTCTTTATCAGCACAAGAAGACCTGCACAGTCTGCGGAAGAGAAAAAGCCTATGACCATGCTTCTACTGCTGAGGGTGTTTACACCAAAGGCACCTGCACAGAAAACGGTTATTGGACCTACACCTGCGACAAGGGCTGGACAGGTCCTGAAAACGGACACACAGGCTGCGGAAATACTTGGGTTGTTGTAGATGAAGATTCTACAGTTGCGGAAAATCATCCCGAGCTTTCAATCAGAACAGAAGAAATTCCCGCCACATGCAAAAATGGTGCTTATCTCTTTAACTGGTGCGAGGATTGCGGTGCAACATGGAATATCGAAGACGAAGACAAATCCGTTGATGTTGACAATCACAAGACATATGCTCCTTCTGTTGTTCTTAACAGAGAAACAGGCAAATATGTTCTTGCCGATAAAAATCTCGGTGCGGTAGATTATTGGCTCGCAACAGGCGAAGCCGTTACTCCCACATGCACAGAGAAGGGCAGCACTTCACCCATGGCTTGCGACCTCTGCGGCGCTAAGCAGGAGGCACAGGAGATTGACGCACTCGGTCACAACTGGGGCGAGTGGACATCAAACAATGACGGCACACATACCCGTCTTTGCAAAAACAACACAGCGCATTCCGAAACTGCAAAGTGTGAAGACAATGCCGGTAGCAAAGTTTTTGCCGCACACTGCGATAAAGACGGCTACACTGTTTACACCTGCAATGATTGCGGATATGAATGGACTGTTGTTGATGAGGGTTCCGCTCCCGGTCATACATACGGCGACTGGACACAGGTTGACGGCGAGAACAAGCACATGGGCTATTGCCTTTGCGAATTCGGATGCAATTCCTTCACTCTTGAAGACTGCAAGGATGATGAACCCGTTTACACTGCACCCGTATGCGAAAAGAACGCTTATTATACCTACACATGCGACAAGTGCGGCAGAGTCTGGACTGAAGAAGTTGAAGGCACTGCACTTAAACATGAGTATGTAAAGAATGAAGATCTTTCTCGTGATCCTACATGCCTTGAGCACGGTTTTATAGTTTATGACTGCAAACTTTGCTTAGACAGAAAAACAGATGTCGTAAGCCACCTCGGTCACGACTTTGTTGTTATCGGCACCGATAAGGCTGCTACCTGCACAGAGGACGGCTATGAAAAGCTTTCAAAGTGCCGGAGAGAAGACTGCGGCGTTGAACAGGTTGAAGGCAAAATCTCTGTTCTCGGCCACGACTTCACAGAACAGGTTATCGATGACGCACATCTTGTAAGTGCTGCTGACTGCGAAAATGCGGCTGTATACAAATATGATTGCTCTCGCTGCGATGCAATCGGTGAAGACACATTCGTATACGGCGATGCTCTCGGTCACACCGAAGTTCCTGATGCTGCTGTTGAAGCTACATGCACCGAGGCAGGTCTTACAGAAGGCTCTCACTGCTCCGTATGCGGCAAGACTCTTGTAGCTCAGGAAGTTATCCCCGCTAAGGGTCACACAGAGGTTATTGATGAGGCTGTTGAGGCTACATGCACCGAGCCCGGCCGTACAGAGGGCAAGCATTGCTCCGATTGCGAAGCTGTTCTCGTTGCTCAGGAAGTTATCCCCGCGCTCGGTCATGACATTGTAAAACGTGATGCAAAGGCTGCTACATGTGAAGAAATCGGTTGGGACGCATACGAGACATGCACACGTTGTGAATACACAACATATACTGAAATCGAAGCTCTCGGTCATAGCGAAAAGACAAATACGGGCTATGCTGCCGACTATCACACAACAGGTCTTACAGACGAAGTTGTTTGTGACAGAGAAGGCTGCGGCAAAGTTCTTGTTCCTGCTGAGATAATCCCCTGCAAGGATGAGACTATCACATTTACCTATACTCTCACCGGACATAACGGCGATGAAAAGACCGCTAACGGCGGCACAGCTATCCTCAGTGTTTACGCTACAAGTGAGCATGCATGCCTCTACGGCACAGAGATCGAGCTCGAAATCGGCGAAGGTCTTGTTGCAAACGGATATACTTCCGTAAGCGTTGACGGATTTAAAACAATTAATTATACCGACATTGAAACAGTTAACAAGAACGGCAAGACTGTTTATATGATTACAGCAGGCAGCGAACGCAATGTTGAGTTCAGCGGTGAAAACGTTCTGATTGCTCAGATCGTATTCGATGTTGAAGATGACTTCGTAGGCAAAACAGGCGTAAGCGTAAATGCTGACAATACTCTTGTTACAAGACAGGATGACCTTAACAACTCCCTTGTTGCTGACTTCGGCACAGGTGCAGAGATTGATGTAAAGCTTCTCGGCGATGCTGATGAAAACGGTAAGGTTAATGTTAACGATGTCCGCCTCTTCAATGAGTGGGACCTTGCCCGTGAAGAGGAAGCATACGATTCTATCTATGACTACAATGATGATGGTGTTGTTGATGGTATTGACTTCATCCTCATGAGAAATGCTATTGTAGGCGTTGAGGCGTAAAATTAAATAAGAGGTGTAAAACATGCGAATTAAGAAATTCCTTGCGATTATTCTTATTGCTGTTTTAACACTGTCACAGTCGATCGTACTCGCCGCTGCAGAAGAGAAAGAACCTGCAGCGCCGGGGCCGGTCTTCGAGGTGGGAGTGGAGGCTGCGACCGCCACTCCCATTTCTTTATCACCCATGCTTATAAATAAGGGAGATAAAGTCAGTGTTAAACTCAACATAAAGAAAAACGACGGCGTAAGCTATATTAAGATGTATCTTGAATATGATTATTCTTTGTTTGATATTGCGGATGCCGATATAAAATGTGCAAATCTTGGTGACAGTACTACTGTCGATACAAAAAATACAACAAAAAAAGGCGTATTGCTTTACATTTACACGAGTATTGCCGATACTTATTATACCGGCGAACTTTGTGAACTGACATTTACAGCAAAGGACAGCTGCTCTGATGCGGCGAGTGCGTCGTTCAAGCTAACACCCGGACCAAACGCATCTATAACTAATGCGGCAAGGGAGAATGTGAAACTGTCGGCAAATGATGTGAAAGTGCTTGTTCACAAAATAACAAAAGAAGGTATTGTTACAAAACCCACCTGCACGACAGAAGGTTATACAATATATACCTGTGATGATTGTGGAGCGGAAATAAAGACAGATATTGTTAAAGCTAACGGCCACACTCCCGGCACACCTGCCGAGGAAGACAGAATCGAAGCCACTTGCGAGACAGAAGGCAGCTACAA
>CAVGIJ010000042.1:0-4702 GCA_963629305.1 Acutalibacteraceae bacterium | reverse complement strand
GCGTCGCCGTGGAATACCTCACCGAGCCGAAAGCATCATAAAACAAAAGAGCAGGATCCGCACCCGCTCTGACATAAAACCGTATCATATAGAAAAATCGAGTATTCATAGGTCAAATCCCTTATGAATACTCGATATGGTCGAGGCGACAGGACTCGAACCTGCGGCATCCTGGTCCCAAACCAGGCGCGATACCAAACTTCGCCACGCCTCGAAATATATACGCCGTTTCAAGCGCAAGGTGTATTATAACAAAGGTTTTTATTGTTGTCAATAATATCTTTAAAGGGTATAATGGTAGCGACTTTTTAATTCCGGACAGGAGACTGAACCTATGGACAACAGAAATAAAAACCGTTATTCGGCGTCCCCCGCGTCTGCTTCTTCCGCAAGAAGAGCAAAGAGGGCGAGAGAGAAAAAAATTCGACGTATAATTACCTGTGTGATTGCCGTGCTCATCGTTGCATTGCTTGTATTTGTTGTAGTGAAACTTTGCGCAGGCAACGGCAAAACAAACGCGGATAACAAGGGAAAAGCGGATACATCGCAAAGTGCGAAAGTGACAGAGAAAAAGGGTGACCCGAATGAAGTGGTTGCGACTGCAAATGTACTCAGTACGGGAGATATCCTCATACATTCGATGATTCTCGACTACTCAAAGCAGGAAGACGGAAGTTACGAATTCAATCAGGATTTTACCATGGTGAAAGAGACGGTAAGCAAGGCGGACCTTGCCGTTGCAAACTTTGAGATAACACTCGGAGGCCCCGACAAGGCATATTCCGGTTTCCCGTGCTTCAACACTCCGGACTCAATTCTCGATGCACTTAAAAATGCGGGATTCGATTTTCTTATTACGGCAAACAACCATTGCTACGACACGAGCTTTGACGGACTTAAGCGTACCGCAAAGACCATAAGGGACTACGGCTTCGGGCAGACGGGAACAAAGGCCGAACCGTCACAGAAGAAATACGAAGTTGTCGATGTAAATGGGATAAAACTCGGCATGGTGAACTACACATATGAGACAACGAGCGATCATGCCGACCGCAAGGGAATGAACGGAATTCTGATGACTGCCGAGGCGAGTGGCTATGTAAACTCATTTCGCGAGGACAAGCTTGACGATTTTTACAAGGAAATGCAGCAGAACATCAAGGATATGAAAAAAGATGGGGCAGAGGCGATAATTCTCTACATACATTGGGGCGTTGAATACAGTATTCAGGAAAATGCAACCCAGAAAAAGATTGCACAGAAGATGTGCGACCTTGGGGTCGATGTAATCATAGGCGGACATCCGCACGTTCTTCAGCCTGCCGAAACTCTGACGTCAACCGTTTCCGGGAAACAGACATTCTGTATCTATTCGGTGGGCAATGCAATATCCAATCAACGTACCGCCTATATGACGGGCGCATGCTCAACCGGACATACGGAGGACGGAATCCTTGTGTATACCGAGTTTACAAAATACGGCGACGGACATGTTGCGCTGACCGGTGTCGATTACACGCCGACTTGGGTAAACCGTTATCAGAAAAACGGACAGATGCTTTATGAGGTTACGCCGCTTGACGATTTATCCAAGGTTACAACCAATGCCGATCAGGCTGCAAAATCAAAAGAACGTACAGAAAAAATTGTAGATGCCGGGTTTAAGGCGTTTAAACCTTCAACATCTGCTTCAAATTAACAAAAACAAGAGTAGCGGAATATCTCCTAAAGCGCGGATTTTCGTGCGGGCGGGTGATGTGTGCCTCAGCCCGCTACTATAAAAAAACAACGAGTTACTTAAACGCCGACGCCCTTATAATGCGTAACTCAAAGAGAATACAGGATGAATACATAGACTATGAGAAGATGTATAAGAACTTGATTGCGCAAGTCAACAGTGAACTTTTTGTATAAATGCACAATTTTATACATTAAAATGACAAGGATTTAACGAAGATTGAAAAAAAAATAACAAAATCTTTGCAAAGAGTCGGTTTTTTGTTGATAACATTGTTACGTTGTGTTAGAATAACGATTGTGTTAGACATATACAATTATTAAAAAAATAGCGGAGGTTAAAAGAAATGGCACATAAGTATGTTTATCTCTTCACAGAGGGTAATGCAAACATGCGTGAGCTCCTCGGTGGTAAGGGTGCAAACCTTGCCGAGATGACCAATATCGGTCTTCCGGTGCCACAGGGATTCACAATTTCAACAGAGGCTTGTACTCAGTACTATGAGGATGGCCGTGAAATTAACGATGAGATCATGGCTCAGATTGAAGAGCATATCGTTAAAATGGAGGGAATCACAGGTAAGAAGTTTGGCGACAAGACAAATCCTCTTCTTGTATCTGTTCGTTCGGGTGCCAGAGCTTCTATGCCTGGTATGATGGACACAATCCTCAACCTCGGTCTTAATGAGGAAGTTGTAAACGTAATCGCTGAACAGTCAAACAACCCACGTTGGGCATGGGACTGCTACAGACGTTTCATTCAGATGTATTCCGACGTTGTTATGGAAGTCGGTAAGAAGTACTTCGAGGAACTCATCGATGAGATGAAGGCTAAGAAGGGCGTTAAGCAGGATGTTGAGCTTGACGCAAACGACCTTAAAGAACTCGCTTCACAGTTCAAGGCTGAGTATAAATCAAAGATCGGCAAGGACTTCCCTGATGATCCTAAAGAGCAGCTTATCGGAGCTATCAAAGCCGTATTCCGTTCATGGGATAACCCGCGTGCAAACGTATACCGTCGTGATAACGATATCCCTTATTCATGGGGTACAGCTGTAAACGTACAGTCAATGGCATTCGGTAACATGGGTGATGACTGCGGTACAGGTGTTGCTTTCACACGTGACCCTGCTACAGGTGCAAAGGGACTCTTCGGTGAATTCCTTACAAACGCACAGGGCGAAGACGTTGTTGCCGGTGTTCGTACACCGATGCACATCTCAGAGATGGAGCAGAAGTTCCCTGAGGCATTCGCTGAATTCAAGAAGGTTTGCCAGACTCTTGAGTCTCACTACAGAGATATGCAGGATATGGAGTTTACAGTTGAGCACGGTAAGCTTTATATGCTTCAGACAAGAAACGGTAAGAGAACAGCGCAGGCAGCTCTTAAGATTGCTTGCGACCTTGTTGACGAGGGTATGAGAACAGAGCAGGAAGCAGTTCTTATGATTGACCCACGTAACCTTGATACTCTTCTTCACCCGCAGTTTGATGCTGCTGCTATTAAGAAGGCAGAAGCTATCGGCAAGGGCCTCGGTGCATCACCGGGAGCTGCTTGCGGTAAGATCGTATTCACAGCTGACGATGCTGAGGCATGGAAGGCAAGAGGCGAGAAGGTTGTACTTGTTCGTCTTGAGACATCTCCGGAAGATATCACAGGTATGAAGGCTTCTCAGGGTATCCTCACAGTTCGCGGCGGTATGACATCTCATGCTGCAGTTGTTGCTCGTGGTATGGGTACATGCTGCGTATCAGGTTGCTCAGACATCGTTATGGATGAAGCAAACAAGAAGTTCACACTCGGCGGAAAAGAATTCCACGAAGGTGATTATATTTCAATCGACGGTTCAACAGGTAACATTTATGACGGAATTATCCCGACTGTTGACGCTACTATAGCAGGTGAGTTCGGCAGAGTTATGGCATGGGCTGACAAGTACAGAAAGCTCAAGGTTCGTACAAATGCCGATACACCTACAGACGCTAAGAAGGCTCGTGAGCTCGGTGCAGAAGGTATCGGCCTTTGCCGTACAGAGCACATGTTCTTTGAGGCTGACAGAATCGCAGCATTCAGAGAGATGATCTGCGCAGACACTAAAGAGCAGAGAGAGGTTGCACTTGATAAGATTCTTCCTTATCAGCAGGGTGACTTTGAGAAACTTTACGAGGCACTTGAAGGTTGCCCGGTAACGATCCGTTTCCTCGATCCTCCGCTTCATGAGTTCGTTCCTACTGAAGAAGCTGACATTGAGCTTCTTGCTAAGGCTCAGGGTAAGACTGTTGATCAGATCAAGGCTATCATCCAGGGACTTCATGAGTTCAACCCGATGATGGGTCACCGTGGATGCCGTCTTGCAGTAACATATCCTGAAATCGCAGTTATGCAGACAAAGGCTGTTATCCGTGCGGCAATCAATGTTAAGAAAGCTCATCCTGATTGGGATGTTAAGCCTGAAATCATGATTCCTCTTGTTGGAGAGGTTAAGGAGCTTAAGTACGTTAAGAAGTTCGTTGTTGAGACAGCTGACGCTGAGATCAAGGCTGCAGGCTCTGACCTTAAATACGAAGTTGGTACAATGATCGAGATTCCACGTGCTTGTCTTACAGCTGATGAGATTGCTAAAGAGGCTGACTTCTTCTGCTTCGGTACAAACGACCTTACTCAGATGACATTCGGCTTCAGCCGTGACGATGCAGGTAAGTTCCTTGACGCTTACTATGATGCTAAGATCTTCGAGAACGATCCGTTTGCAAAGCTCGACCAGACAGGTGTCGGCAAGCTCATGGATATGACTCTTAAACTTGGTCGTCCGGTTAATCCGGCTCTTCACTGCGGTATCTGCGGTGAGCACGGCGGTGACCCGACATCTGTTGAGTTCTGCCACTCAATCGGACTTGACTACGTTTCATGTTCACCATTCCGTGTTCCTATAGCTCGTCTTGCTGCTGCACAGGCTGCTATCAA
>CAVGIJ010000041.1:2561-4828 GCA_963629305.1 Acutalibacteraceae bacterium | reverse complement strand
GTACCATATGTATCGGAAGATTTTCCGTAAGCCCGGCAGAGGTGTGTAACTGTTTTGTTCAGTTTATTACAGGGCGCGATAGAGGTATTGATCCACAGACTTATACTGTAATAATTAACATACGTGCTCAGAGGGCACTTCTCGGACTTCTTGTCGGTGCTGTACTTGCTGCGAGCGGTGCAGCATTCCAGAGCCTTTTCAGAAATCCGCTTGTGTCGTCAGGCATGCTTGGTGTTTCGGCAGGTTCCGGTTTCGGAGCGGCACTTTCAATAGTTATTTTCGGGACAGCCATGTTTGCTCCCTCGTTTTCATTCGCATTCGGAATACTTGCCGTTATTTTAAGTTGGCTTGTCGGAAAGACCGCAGGGGGTTCAAACACGGTTACCCTTGTACTCGGCGGTACGATTATCCAGTCTATTTTTCAGGCAATGCTTTCAATCATAAAATATCTTGCCGACACTGAAACTCAGCTTCCTGCCATAACATTTTGGCTTATGGGAAGTATGGCGTCCACAAAGGAATCTGATTTCAGATTTTCCGGAATACCTATGATAATAGGCATCATAGGTATGTGCCTTTTTTCATGGAAGCTTAATATACTTTCAATGGGCGACCGTGAGGCAAAAACGCTCGGTATGAATGTAAAATTCAATAAAGCGGCAATTATATCTTTTGCTACCCTTGCAACAGCCGGCGCGGTAAGCGTCAGCGGAATAATAGGATGGGTAGGTCTTGTTGTGCCGCATATATGCAGAATGATAGTCGGAAATGATAACAGAAAACTCATACCGGCGAGCGTATCCTTCGGTGCGTGCTTTATGGTGCTTGTAGATACCATATGTCGCACACTTACGGGCGCTGAAATTCCGCTCGGAATTGTGACATCTCTTGTCGGAGGTCCATTCTTTATTTATCTTCTCAAGAAAACAAAAGGAGGTAAATGGTGATGAGTGAACTGTTAAAGGTTACTGATGCCTGCTTTGAGTACGAAAAGAAGCACAGTGTGCTTGATGGTATAAATATGCAGGTCGCTATAGGTGAGGTTTTCTGTATTGTAGGTCCGAACGGATGCGGGAAATCTACGCTGATAGACTGTATACTCGGCCTTAACAAACTGCACGGTGGTAAAATTGAAATATGCGGGCGTGACATAAAATCATACAAGGACGCGGAGCTTGCAAGACATGTTTCATATGTGCCTCAAAACCATAAACCGACTTTTGGTTATTCTGTTTTAGATGTTGTAAGTATGGGACGTGCATATACTGCGGGCATGTTTTCGCCGCCTGATGACAAAGATCGTGAGATTGCACGGGAATCACTGAGACGTGTCGGACTTTACGGTTTTGAGGACAGAGATTATACAAGACTGTCCGGCGGTGAACTCCAGCTCGTGCTTATAGCTCGTGCACTTACGCAAAAATCGGATATCCTTGTTATGGATGAGCCCACGGCACATCTTGACTTTCGTCATGAACTTAAGGTTATGGAAATAGTTGCGGATCTTGTAAAAACAGAAAATCTTACAATAATAATGGCGACCCACTTTCTCAATCAGGCATACTATCTTGAAAATGCAGGTGTGAATACAAAGGTTGCGCTCATGGAAAACGGAATTTTCGGCAAAACGGGTACGCCGTCTGACGTACTTACGACGGAAAACCTGAAAGCCGTATTCAGCATTGAGACTGAAATAGCAACTGATGCCGGTGGAAGTCGCAAGTACGTTCTTCCGCTGAGAAATATTTAATAAAATGATAAAAGGAAACCGGCACATGAAAAACAGGATTATTTCAATACTATTGGTATTTGTATTTGTTTTCAGCGGAACATCCTGCGCTGCTTCGCGGCAGGATGGCACAGGCGGCGCAACTAAGACGGTTGTAGACTGCTTTGACCGAACAGTGCAGATACCCGAAAACCCGAAACGCGTAACATGCATGTATGCATCAACTGCTCACATGATGGCAATGCTCGGAAAAGAAGATCTGATTGTCGGATGTGTTGACGGAATAAAGAGAGACGTATATATGCGTTATAGAATACCGGATATTGATTCTCTCTATGAACCGTATAAAAACGGTTCTATAAATGCCGAGGAACTTGTCGAGATGAATACGGATCTTGTACTTCTTCGCTCTGATGTCGCAATGTCTGAGTCGGAAATGGAAAAACTTGATAAACTCGGTATTCCATATGTAGTTGTTGACTACTATTCAATTGATCAACTGAAAAAATGTGTAAGGCTTATGGGCGATATTTTTGAC
>CAVGIJ010000041.1:0-2551 GCA_963629305.1 Acutalibacteraceae bacterium | reverse complement strand
GAAAAAGAGCGCGCGGAGTCCTATATAAAATTTATGGAAGATACATTTAAACTTATTTCTGACAGAGTTTCGGGTATAAAAGATGATGACAGATACAGGGTGTATCATGCCATAACAGAGGCTACGAAAACCGATGTAAAGGGCAGTATCTGCGGTGAAATAATGGACATTGCGGGTATTGTCGATGTATCCATTGAAAACGGACTTACATCGACACAAAAGAATACTACAACAACACTTGAAGAAATCTATAAATGGGATCCGTATGCAATAGTTGCAAATGAATACCTTGTTGCGGACTATATACGTGCACAGAAAAAGTGGCAGGGACTTACCGCCGTAAAGGAAGACAGAGTGTATACACTTCCTATAGGTGTCACCCGTTGGTGCCACCACGGCTCAATGGAGCCCCAGATGGGCTCGCTTTTTCTCGCAACCCTGTTTTATCCGGATTTGTTTTCGGACTTTGATATGAATTCGTATATAAAAAATTACTATGAAAACTTTTTTGGACTTACACTGAGTGATGAAGATCTCAAGGGTCTTCTCGACGGCACCGGAATGAGAAAACTGAATCCGAGTCTTGAAATGGAGTGATTTTTCCATTAAAATGCCATATTACTTTACAAAGGTATGGAGTTCGTGTAGAATGATGTAGTGGTGGTTTGCCGAAAATCGGCAAAAAATATTGTAGAAATGTGGTGCGAAAATTGGGTAAGAGAGCCGAACTAACAGATGTTGTACAGCGTCTGGACAGGAGTCTTAAACGTACTTCTTCTATTTGGAACGGAGGAAATTGCGGAAGGTCTCAGGGCAGAACACTCAAGGTTCTGGCCGAAAATGACGGTGTTAAGGCAAGTGAACTTGCCAATCTTTTAAACTTGAGCCCATCGACTTTGTCGGAAAAGCTTCAAAAGCTTGAAGAAGACGGAAATATTGAACGTGTACGTGACAGAAGTGACTTGCGTGTGGTTCGTATTTTTATAACGGACAAAGGCAGGGAAGTTGTAAAGAAACGTTCTGACGGTACTAAAAAGGCAAAAAAGGATTTTACAGATGTCCTTACTGCCGAGGAAATTGTACAGTTTGAGGATATGTGCAGACGTCTGACAGACAGTCTTGACGGTATCTACGCCGAGGAAAAGAGAAAACGTATCGAGTTTCTCAAATTTCAGCGTGAATTCTTTGAACTTGATGAGCCTGAATTTGAACGTAATGAGGACGAAAAAACAGGATAAGTTTATTTTAAAAAAAGACGTTTTAAAGTACAAAACAATAAAACCGGCTGTGGTTGTCAGTTATCTGACTTACAGCCGGTTTATATTTTTATGGGTTATATTTACAATATTACAGTCTGCCTTTTGCGCACATTATGAGGTCGTTTTCCATCCATCGTCTGTAACGGCAATTGAAACATGACCTTGAGGAATCTATCTGTTCTTCGGGAACATCATATGAAAATTCGGCGCATCCCTCTCTGAAAATCATCTGTGCGCCGTAATTCTTTATTGATTCTTTGCCAAGCATTACGTGTTTTCCGGGAAGAATATGTCCGTCTTTATCCTTTTCTGCTTTTGTGAGCAATGTAAGCTCGCCGTTTACAAGTGCCGGTTTGGATTTACCCTTTACAAATACAAGGTCGTCGTCGGGAAGTTGATTTCCGTTTTCATCAAACACATGACATACGTATTTGCTTTTCATTATTTCGGATACTTTTGTATAGTCGTCTTCTGAAAGCTGATTGAGCTTACCTTTTAGGGTCCCGTCATTTCCCCATGCTCGAAGTCCGATACCCGCAAGAGCACCTATTATGCCTATTCCGGTGCCTCCGAGCTCAGTCAGAAATACATTAGATTTTTTTGCAGTATCATATGCTATTTCCTTTGTCATAACCTTGCGTTTGCACTCTTTGCCGTATGTAATCAAAGCGTCTTTGTCCATGGTGTCCGGATTTGCTATGGCAACACCCGGGTCAGACCCTTCCGCACTTTCCTCTTTTACGTGGTTCAGGCATGCCGTCTTTACAGCCTCATAATCACTGTCATTTATCTCACAGGTAAAACACATTGAGCTGTTGTGTGACGTATAGCGTATACTTTCATGTATAAGCAGTTGATGACGCGACACAAATGTGTACGTGCCTCCAAAATCTTTTTCTATTATTCTACAGAGTTCATCGGCAATAGTTCCTGTTCCTTTTGAGTCAAGATTGTCCGTGTCGTCAATACAGATATAAAGTTTCATAAATTTGTCTCCCCAAAATTTGTCTGAGTTATCAGCAGGTATTTCTGCTGCAAAATAATTCAAATAGGAATATAGTATGTACAATTATACTATAAAACGGAAAATAATACGACAATATAATCTAATTTTTATTTGGGTTTTTTAGTGAAAATATATAACAATATTGTGAAACAATTTATTTTTCTAAAAAAGAATAATTGTTTAAAATTTTGTGGAAAGCAAGTAAAAACCTTTACGTTTTTGTGCAAGCAAATTTCTATAATAGAAAATAAAGAAATCTTTCAACATTTTTAACACGGTTTTGAAC
>CAVGIJ010000040.1:0-5007 GCA_963629305.1 Acutalibacteraceae bacterium | reverse complement strand
ACTCAAATGTGCATGTGATATTTCAGAATCACATTTTATTGAAGATATTCTTCTTTATTATGATGATAAGCCTGAAATAAAATACAGTAGAAATTTTAATAAAAAAATGAAAAAGTTATGTAAAAAAACTGAAGGTACTCTTTATAAATCAAAGCATGCCGGCAGTGTTCTTAAGATTCTCTTGATTGCCGCTGTATTGATAGTTTTGTTTTCGGTAACAGTAATTGCAATAGCGCCAATACGTGAAGGTATTAAAAACTTTGTTATTAATCGAAATTCAAATTCTTCTGAGATTGTCTTTTCAATTGATAATTCAAATTACGGTACACTATACAGCAATTATAGTTGGATGCCTGACGGCTATGAGTTATACGAAAAAAGGAATGATAAATTTGGCGAATTTATAACATACAAAGACGAATATGATCATTCAATATGCTGTATGTCCGAAAAAAATAATGGCAATGAAGGAATATTTATAAATACAGAAGGAGTTGAAACTGAAGAGATAAATATAAATGGAGTAATAGGAATCTATTTTGAAAATCGGGGAATGCGTTCTGTTTTATGGTCACAGGGAAGCTTCAATTATTATGTTGATGCAGAAAGTAATTTTGTTTCAAAAGAGGAACTGTTAAAGATAGCTGAAAATCGAAAAAATAAATAAAATTTTTCATAAAATGTCACAATAACACATTTTTTGTTGAATAAGTTATTACAGGGCTGATGTTCTGAATTTAGAAATGAAAAGGTGTTATTAGTTATGAAGAAAAAAATTATCTTTTCGCTTTTACTTGCGATTGCGCTTTCTTACTGTTTGTCAATATTTAGTTATGCAAAATCTATCAGTGACAATCAATATGAAGTACTATCTATGTATGTAAACAAATATAGCGGTTCATTCTCGACATCCGGAGTCACATGTGATATGTATGCTAGCATAAACGGAACTCCTAACGTTACAAAAGTTAATATTAAATTAGAACTACAAAAGAAAAAAGACGGAGAGTATTCAACTGTTGGTACATGGGAAGAAACATACAATTCAACTGCAGGAAAATTCACTAAATCAAAAGCAATATCTCCGTGGGGTGAATATAGACTTAAAGCTACTGTAACTGCATATGTAGGTTCGAAATCTGAAAGTATTACGTTTTACAGATATGATAAATGATTCGGTACGTACAATTGGAAGGATAGTACGCCATTTATCTTTTCTTTTGTAAATAATATTACTTCACATATGGCG
Organism: Acutalibacteraceae bacterium; assembly: GCA_963629305.1. Taxonomy (GTDB): domain Bacteria; phylum Bacillota; class Clostridia; order Oscillospirales; family Acutalibacteraceae; genus UBA1227. Next base: position 3,758 of record CAVGIJ010000040.1, on the reverse strand, counting down.
TTGTGAAGAACTACGAATGGAGGAAAAATTATGAAAAGAAAAATTTCGACATTAGTACTTGCTTTGGTTCTCTCGCTGAGCTTTACATTAACTGCATTTGCCACGGAGGATGATATGGTCTCTCTTTTGGCTTCTGGAACGGGAGCAGTAACGGAACAGGTTACTTCTTTCCCGTTTTCGGGTAAAAAAGCAAAAAAGGTATACTATTACATTACATCTGATCAAAAAATGCAAATTGGGACTATGAAATATTGGTATGAGGAAAGATCTCTATTGTCAGATAAGGTTTATGTGAATGGAACTTCCAATTATACTGCTGATCATACAACAAATATTACTGTGACTTTAGCTACCGGAGTTGGATCTTCTAATCCATTATATTATAGTAAAAGTGAAAATTGTAAAATGTCTGCAGAAAAAAGTGCAAATTTTAAGGGTCCTAAAGTGACTTTTGGTATGTCAATAACCATAGATGCATTATAGAGGAAGTGTCCAAATGAATCATTCGGATTTATTGAAAAGACGAAGCTTTAGACGGTTGATGATATTCGTTACAGTAATCATTATAGCTATATTTATTACACTGTTAATTTTGTTCATAGAAAAGAGAAAATTTTATAATGAAGAAATACGTCCTTTCGTGGACATTATCAGTGTTGCGGAGTGTTCATCAGAACCATGTTATTCATGTGAAGCGGATACCGGAAAATATGAATATTACAAGTGTACTACATCTGAAGATTTAGATAAAATTTATTCGGTTGATATTTCGAAAGGATTTAAGCGTTCAGCTCAAGTATACATCTGCACTTCTAAGCCGTACAGCGATAAGTCTACCGATAGACAATATGAAGTGAATATTCATGTTTTTATAGATAAAAAAGGTGATTATACATGGCAGGTGTCGATTGATGAAAATATTTCCAGGACATCAAAGGCTGAGGTGTTTGTTGCTGAAATAAACCCGAAAACATTGGAGATATCAGATGTGTTATATTCGGAAGATTCTTCTATTGACTACGTTAAAGAATGTAAACCTGAAATAGAGGAAGCCATAAAAGATCTTCGAACTTTTTTTAGTCCGTGTTTTGATTAATTCCTAATATATTGTAATTATGAAAAAGATACGTAACTCAAAAAGTAAATATGTAATCATTGCACTTGTTCTTATAGTATGTTTGATTTTTTTGTAATGTACCTGAGGTGGAATTCGTATTATGATAAAATGTGGAAGCCTTTGGTAGATGAATATTACGATAAAGGCGGAACAAGCAGAAGCGCCACATACAATGGTGTTGAATTCTTTATGAATACTCCAAATGTGTTTGAGTACGAGACAAATATAGGTACAAACAAATCAAGACCATATGATTCTGAAACGGATGAGCCTCAATATTTTGCCAATATATACGTTTGGCCAATGAAAAATGGAACTTATGAGTGGCAAGTATGTATCGAACAAATAACTTCCATGAATGTATATGAACGTGTGTGTCAAGCGGATATTGATCCGGATACACTTGAAGTTCTTTCCGATTGGACTCCTGAAAGTGAAAGAGAGTTTTTGGAATCTCATAAAGATATTGTTTATGAAACTATATCAGAAGTAAAGGCCTTTTGGAGTAACGCATTGGGCTGATTAAGTATAAGTGATTTTTTGAGGTTGCGAGGGGCTACATGTATTATATCGTTATATGGTCGTGTAGCCCTGTTTTATACATTGAATCTGATGCATATGGAGTAAATGGATATGATTGAACTTAAAGATGTTTGCAAAAAATTCGGCGATCACGTTATTTTTGAAAATTATAATTTAAAAATAGATGACGGAGAATTCATAGTCCTTTCCGGAGACAGTGGCTGCGGTAAGACGACACTTTTAAATATAATTGGTGGTTTGGAAAAGCCCGATGACGGAAAAGTGATTGTTAATGGATTGGATGTATATAACAAAAAAAACCAACTTGATTTGTATCGTCATGTATATGGCTTTTTGTTTCAAAACTTCGGGTTGATTGAAAATAAAACAGTCCGTGAAAATCTAAGTATTTTTAAAAAAAGTGCTTTGTCCGGTGTTTCGATTGAAGAAGCTTTATCATATGTAGGATTAAGTGAAAAGTCTGACAGTGTGGTTTATGAATTGTCGGGCGGAGAACAACAACGTATCGCCCTTGCCAGGCTTCTGATAAAAAAATGCAGTATTATTTTGGCTGATGAACCGACAGGTTCTCTCGATAAAAACAATGCGGAGTCAGTGCTGTCTTTGCTTGATGGTCTGAACAGAGACGGAAAAACGATTGTCCTTGTAACACATGATGAAAAAATAAAACAATCCGGGAGAAAGGTTATAGGCATAAAATGAAGAGAAATAAGTTCTTTCTACAGGTTACACTTTTTGTTTTGGCCTTTTTCCTATGCTGTGAACAATCCTCTGTCTATATTGATGAGGTGATGTGGACAAGGCCCGTTGCGACTGTTAGTAGTACTGAGGAAGTACCTGCGGAAAATATTACAAAGTACATAATGGAAAAAGCAGAAAAAGAAAATATTGATATCTTTGTTTCCGACTCAAAATCAAGGTCGGATATTATAAATGAGAAGGAAATATACTCTTCTGAAAAAGTTCGGCATATTCTTACGGAGAAATACAAAATTTCAAGTGGCAAATACAATTCCGTTTTGGATACCGGAGAAAAAATTGAATTTAAGGACTTAAAAAATTTTCAGAGTGAAAATGATCTTGTTTCGGTTTTCTTTTTAAATGAAACCGATGAAGCTCGAAATTTTATAAAGCATGTGAATCGTGACTTGTCAGAGTATGGGGTGAAAGTAGAGTTTAACAAATATGACAGTGAGGTTCGTTCTGAAAAGAAAGTTGCCGTCATTTGGTCATTAGTTGGGGTCACTCTTTTGATTTTGACATTATATGATGTTACATCTCAAAAAAAAGAATCAACTGTGAAGGCAATTCACGGGGAAAATCTTATTTATATTGTTCTTAAAAATATTATATCTGATTTATTAATCTGTTCTGTTACTGCACTGATTTTATTTTTTGTGTTCAAATTATTGTATGGCAATTATCCGTTCATAAAAGAAACAGTAATTTGTATTGGAATTATAGACTTTCTAAATAGTATCTGTTATTTGCCTTTGCTGAAGGTCAATGTGAAAAAAGATTTATCAGTATGTGCCGGAAGCGGTGTGATTTATTCTTCATATATACTGAAAACGCTCTCGGTTTTTATCGGTATGATTTTGATAGTTCTTTCATTTTCATCAATAAGCCACGGCTTTCAATTTGTAAAGACGATGAAAATCTATTCGGAAATGTCCGGGAAAAAATTTATAAGTATACAACCTGATGAACTGAATGGTGAGGATGTTTTCGGTGCAATTTCAATAGCAAATGATGTTGGCAACAAAATATACATTGATTACTATGATTCTGCGAGTCCTATTATGTTTTCTAAAGCGGCCGGTTTTGAAGATACGGATGTTGTGTTTGTAAATTCAAATGCTGGGAAATATTTAGAAACTTTTTTCGATTTTAATAAAAGTTTTAAAGGTCTTTTGGTCTTTGTACCTGAAAAATATGATGGAGATGTATTGCTGTCAAAATTTATTGAAAGCTTTTGTGAAAATTGCGAATTAGACGAAAAAACTATTATATACACAAAATCAATGAGAATTCCGGTTTTGGATAATGAATTTAATTCTGAAAATATGGAATCGGATAATCCTATTGTATTTTATTT
>CAVGIJ010000039.1:0-6258 GCA_963629305.1 Acutalibacteraceae bacterium | reverse complement strand
GGCAATCAGCAGTTGGGAACCTCTGAAAAATAAGCTTTTTTTCTGATAGTTCAAAAAATAATTTTACATTTGCGTATTATGCTCAATTCGGGAAACGGGGATAGCCGAAGAGAATTTCATACTTATTATCACTTGACCGGGTATATGTTTTCCGGACAACGCAAATATTTTGCTAAACGGAAAAATGTACAGTTCGGTTGATGAATCGCCCCGGACGTTGCAGGGCCTTTTATATTCATCGGAATCTGAATTTGAGGAGCCTTTCGGGTGAATAACAGATAAAAAACGAACATTGTCAGAACAGTCAAAATGTTTTTCAGTCGGTAGCTCAGTTGGAAGGATAAAGGAAAGAACAATGGAAAAGACTGTAATTAAGTACAAGGAAAAGTTGTATCCGCAAGAGGCGGTAATGAAAGCTGCCTATCACTTTATAGACAGAAGCTACATTCATGTAGATACTTGCAACAACGAATACGTGATTGAAATCACCGCCAAAGGTGACAACAGTGTAGCCGATATAGCGTTGGAATTTGAAAATGAAATGCTTGCACAGGCAGTTCGTTACCGGGTTTATTTGCAAACACATACAATTAGAGAGATTCTCATGGCTCGTGCAATGTCATCAACTATTACCGGAAGCAACACAGAATTAGAAAAAGATACGTTGCCGGATAGCATTGAAAACCTCGATAGCATATTAATGGATTGGTTCGAAAAAAATGAGAAATAACGAACAGGTTTATACGAAAACATTTTACCGCAAAGAGGTATTGAATCAGGCAATCGATGATTATAAGAAAATTGCAAAAATCAAACTGCTTGAAGACAATGAATACTATAAGTGCGAGTTTTTCCGTTGTGCAGTTAATACACAGCTGGTAATAAACGAATTTAATAATTATTTGATTGAATTATTGAACTCGAAGGGAGAAAGTACGGGAGTATGATTTTTCTTGAGGCGTATCAGATTGCAATTTTAATGGCATTATTTGTGAATACTGCATTGTCTGATCTTCACAGTGGAATTGTCAGAAACAAGAGCATTCTGTTTGCTTTGGCGGCGGGAATAGTCAGCGCAATCCCTTATTATGTTTTCTTTGCAACCGATTGCCTCACTGCCTATGCGATAAACCTCGTTATCGGAATCGGTGTAAGTCTTCTTTTGTATGCCTTGGGAATATGGGGAGCCGGAGACAGCAAACTGTTATCTGTTACAATAATGATTTTCCCCGCACGGCTGTACTGTATTAACAGCAGAAGCTTAGCATCTTGTTTTTTGCTGATTTCAATAGTGTTTATTATTGCGTTTATTTACGTCATAGCAGACACGCTTGTACTCGGCATTAAACAAAAAGATTTATTCAAACTGCCAAAAATGAAATTTGATTTGAAAGGCTATTTAAAAGGTTTTCTGTTCTTCTATTTTATGTTGGCATTGTTCAATGGAGTCTTGTTTGCGGTAACTCCCGACACATTGTTGATTGATGATACCTTATTAGCTGCAATCCATTTTGTCGTGATACTGCTCGGTTTGAGAATTGAAAAAAAAGCGAATTGGTACATCGTTTTGGCAATGGGTATAGCGTATGTTGTTATGCTTCTTTGCAAAATAGTACAATTTGATTTGTCCGTGATTAATTGGGGGGCATATGTCGTTGTAATTCTGCTGATAATGTTTAGACCTTTTTCAGATAAATACAATTATAAGACAATTCCGGTTTCAGATTTAAAAACGGGAATGATACTGTCAATGGGTAGCACCTTGCTATTTGCAAATTCAAGAGTAAAAGGACTGCCGGCTTTTTCAACAGAGGACCTTAAATCTCGCTTATCTGCAGAAGAAGTAGATAGTATCAATAAATGGTCCAAAACGACAAGCGGACAAGAATCAATAGTAATTGTCCGTAAAATACCCTTTGCTCTATTTATTGGTGTCGGGACACTGCTATTTGCGGTCTGGGAGGTATTGGTAGGATGAATTTGTATTTATCTGACTATTCATATGGAAACAGAATGATGATCGTAGCAAGAAGCGAAGAAGTTTACGAGCAATTGATGCAACGCAGCGTTGATATTATGCGGATTACAGACGATAGCATAATTTTTCAGCCGGATAATTGTGTCTATCCTGCCAATAAAGTAAAAGCAAACAAACTGAGCCTGCTCTGTGACTTTGATATTGTCGAAATAAGTGATACAGGGTTGCTTTATAGAGCTTATGCCAATAATGAATCTGATTCGACAATTTTTCTCGGAGCAAAATGCAATTCGAACTGCATAATGTGTCCTGCCGGAGATGCCGAACGAAAAAAAGGTTTCTCATATAGTCGGGAATTTCTTATAAAATACATTGATTATTTGCCTTATGACTTGGAATATCTTGTTATGACAGGCGGAGAACCCACTTTGCAGACAGACCTGTTTCTCGAGTCATTAGAACGGGTGAAAGAAAAGTTCCCATATACTCAGGTGCTGCTTCTTACTAATGGTCGTTCACTTAGTGATAAATGGCTGTTCGAGCAAGTATGCCGAAGACGCCCAAACAATTTCAGAATTGCAATTCCTGTCCACGGTGATAACCCGGAATTGCATGATTACATTACTCGAGCACAAGGTAGCTTTGAACAGACTATTCTTGCTCTTCACAGATTAACGAACTCTGATATAAAAATTGAAATCAGAGTAGTTGTAACAAAAGCCAACTGCGACAACCTGCTTGGTATTGCAAAACTTATATCGTCGAAATTCCCGAATGTCTTCTGTGTGAATTTTATCGGTTTGGAGCCTCGTGGAAATTGCGCACTCAATTTTAATTCAGTTTATATAGATCACAGAACCTCTTTTCTGAAGAGCAAATCTGCTATTGAGCATTTGATTTCTTGTGGCTATGATGTTGGCTTATATAACTACCCGTTGTGTGCTGTTGATAAAGACTTTTGGCCGATAGCGGCAAAGAGTATTTCCGGATACAAAAATGTTTATCACCGGGACTGCGATAAGTGCAGTGTTAAAGAGATTTGCGGCGGCTTTTTTACTGCGGCGATGAGCATAGCTCGACCGGAGGTATTTCCAATCGTTTCGGAGGAGTAATTATATGAACAATCATTTTAATTTCATGTGGAGAAACGGAGAAATTCTAATTACCAATGACTTTGGCGACTACGCTTTTTTGAGTAAGGATGAGTTTGCCGGTTTTGTGTCGGGAAAGGTGCAACACGAATCGGAATTGTATATGCTTCTTTCACGCAAAGGGTTTGTAACCGATGAAAACCCAAATGTATTTATTAACGAAAGAATTGGTGATTTGCGGAATATAAAAAGTTATTTGTTTTCTGCTACTGCACTGCATATATTTGCAATAACTAATCGCTGCAATCAAAACTGTGTATACTGTCAGGCAAAAGCTCCAGGATCAACGCTTGACGGAATCATGGATGTTGAAACGGGCAAAAAGGCAATAGAAGTTGCAATGCAATCACCTGCCAAGAATTTGACCTTTGAATTTCAAGGCGGTGAACCGCTTTTGAATTTTGATTTAATTCTTGAAATGATTAGATACAGCAAGGAATTAAATTTGAAATACAATAAAAAACTTGAATATACTATTGTAACAAACCTGATTGCACTGACAGATGAAAAACTGCAAGCGTTAATTGACAATAACGTTTCAATCTGCACATCTCTCGACGGTTGCGAAATCGTACACAATCACAACCGAAAGCTCCGTTCCGGCGAAGGTACATACCGGCATGTCAAGAAAGCGATTCAACGCGTTAGAACTGCGGGAAAAGAGGTCGGAGCGATAGAAACAACAACTCGCTTCTCTTTGCAGTATCCTGTTGAGATTGTTGATGAATATGTATCAACAGGATTAAGCGGCATTTTCCTTAGGCCATTGACTCCCCTTGGATTCGCAAAATCATTTTGGGATGAGGTTGGATATAGTGCAGAGGATTTTATCGAGTTTTATAAAAAGGCTTTTGTGCATATTCTTGAGATCAATAAGCGAGGAACGTATTTTTCTGAGCTTCATGCGACATATTTCCTGAGGAAAATGCTTCACGGAGATGCTGACAACTATATGGAACTCAGATCACCTTGCGGAGCCGGGATAGGACAAATGAGCTACTACTATAATGGGAATGTATATACTTGCGATGAAGGTCGAATGATGGGAGAAGCCGGCGACAATACATTCTTGCTCGGCAATGTTCACAAGGACTCTTACGATGATATGGTTGGGAAAAAAACTTGCCGTGCTACTTGTGCGGCATCTGTCGTGGAGTCACTGCCAAAGTGCTGCGATTGCGCTTACCATCCGTACTGCGGCGTATGCCCTGTTGTTGCTTATTCCGGCAACAGGGATATTTTCCCAAGAGAGCCATTCGATTTCAGATGTAAAATATATAAAGGTATTATGGATATTCTTTTCGATCTTTTGCAAGAAGAAGATCCGGAAATTATGCACATATTACATTGTTGGATTGAGGAATAGTCGTGAAAAAACACGTTACATCTTTTGTTACATTTTGTGTGGCATTTGCAATAGCATTGGTTTTCATATATTATCAGGCAAATCCGACGGCCGGATTGTCTGATGAACAATTGGATTTGGAATGGCACGGAAGAATAGAAAACGAATTTGGCACATACAATGGTGCTCTTCTCGGAGATCTTTTTGCCGGTAAAGGTGACTTTGAGTTCTTATCCGGTGAAACTTATACCGGTGACTGGCAAAATTCGCATATGTCCGGCGAGGGGGTTGTTACATTTCCGAATATCGGAAGTTACACCGGTGAACTGAAAGAATCAAAGCGCAGCGGGCAAGGTGTATTTGTTTGGCTTTCGGGTGATGTGTACGAAGGAAATTGGGAAAACGACGCAATGTCCGGCAAGGGAAAATACACTTTTTCTAACGGCGGCATATTTGACGGCACATTTGAGAATAATAAGCCCATATCAGGAACATATACCCGTGAAATAGCACTGCCCGAAGATGCACCGGGAACGGACGTGTGTTATCTGAATTACACCTTTACCGATTCCGCAAAGCATGTGGAATTTCGGACAAAAGGTGGCTTGAAATATGATGGTGATATTGCTGCGTTGATTAGTACCGGCAGCGCTGCTATTACATATTCGAGTGGAAATGTTTATATTGGAGAGTTATCCGCCGGTAAAAGACAAGGAAAAGGAAAGTATACATGGAAAGACAGTTCCGGAGCAATCACAGCATATTATGATGGAAACTGGGAACAGGATAGCATGAACGGTCAGGGGGAATACCATTACTCAAGTTCAACATACCCATATTTGAGCGGCTCTTTCAGTAATGATGCTCCCGACGGTATTTTAACCTATTACAAAGAAGCGGGAAACACTTTTGAAACCAAGTGGACTCATGGAACTTGCACCAACGTAAAGGAGACCTGACTATGAATATTGATGAACTTTTTCCACATGTAAAGCATTCTGTTGAAGATTTCATGTTTGACGAAGAAGGCAATATCCCCAGAAGCAAAATATTGGCTATCGGCAGCATGGTGATTGTGTTGAGCATGATGCTGACAGAGAAAGTTTTTGCAACACATAGAACACATTCGAGCCATCGTACGCATTCATCGCATCGTTCTCATTCATCACATCGCAGTGGAGGACATACAACGCATTATACACATTCTACACACTCTACACATGGGACACACAGTACCCATTCAAATACGCACTCAACGCATAGTACACATTCGAATCATGCGACACATTCGAATCATTCTACTCATAACAATGCAGCACCAAGTATTTCGCAGCTTGAAGTAACACCACCGACTTCTACGGATACTATTGCGGCTGTGACAACAAGCGAGCTTGGTGTTTCTGTTGGTGCAGTTCTGCCAACAGATAATGCAGATACGCTTGAGAATATCAATGCCTCCCTCGGCATAGGGGTCAATAATCCACCAAATACACCGACGGCAAAATAATAAGAGGGAGCACATTATAAAAAACGTAAGAGAAAAACCGATCTCTCTGCTGAGTTTGTGCTCGGATAATGAAACAGCGGCGATAAACCGGCACATGTGCAACACATTGTATTGCTTCAGAATTGAAGAGTTTAATGTATGACATAAAAACTTTCGCGGATTTGCAGAAAAAACGAGGCAATAATTGAGAAAAGAAAAATTCCGCAAAAAGCCACGCACTGACAACGAAGTATTGGTTTCTCGCCGAAAAATCTCCCATCTCTTTGCCCGAAAGCCT
>CAVGIJ010000038.1:5166-6460 GCA_963629305.1 Acutalibacteraceae bacterium | reverse complement strand
GCGGAACGCCGATACGGTACATTGTACTTATCGTCAAAGAAAAGCACGCCGCGGTAAATAATATCTGAAAAACGCAATAAAGTGCAACTGCCGCGTTTATTTCACCGAAAATCCTCAAGCCTATGCTTACAAATACTTTTATCAGCAATGTATGAAATACCGGGTGGTGGTTGGAATATTTGTTTGTCAGAAGCTGTTTGATTTGTGACAAACTGTCGGAAGTCAATACTCCCGGGTATTTGCTTAAAAAAAGTACTGAAAGATTGATAAGAGAGATAATTACAAACGGTATGATAAATATCAGTGCAGGGTTTTTATCGTTTTTTTGCTTTTTCCATACGATAACCCCGGCATTGTTTTTAATCCATACAAAAATATTTTTGAAAGCGATAAAACTTCCAATCGAAATAGCGGCTAACAATGTACTTTTGTATGCTATTCTTCCGGCGTTTGAAAAATACTCAGGGACATCTACTTGCAGCCAGATATTATAGTTCGAAAGGGTTATAATGAGCATGAACAGTAAAGAAAATATGTTTATAATCCATGCGTCATCTTTTTTATCCTTCGTTTTGTAAAATGTTCCGGATTTATGATTTGCAACTGTGCATAAAACAGAAACACAGAGTATTAACAGGTACGGAGTGTAATACGCGTCTGTTTTAAGAAGCTCGGCAAAACATAAAAAAATGAGAATCAAATGAATTGATAGCGATTTTACCATGATTTTTTTACCCCACTGTCAATTCTGATTAACCTTTTGCTTGTAACTGTCATTTGTTCTGACAAGCTCATATTCGAAATCTTGTTTGCCCTTTTGTGCGATGGTAGAAAGAATAAGCCCGGAGAAAAATGACTGTATTGCAGCAAGGGTAACAAAGCCGCATGCTATGAGTGTCGGGATTTTTTCCACTGTTCCCGTATTGAAAAAGCTTACAAGAATCGGAATGAAGAAAATAAGACTCAGTGTAAATAGAACTATTGCAATAGCTGAGAAAAACTGAAAAGGCTTATAGTTCTTATAGAGCTTAGGAATTGTTTTAAGTACTTTAAAACCGTCTGAATACGTGTTGAGCTTCGATTCGCTTCCGTCCGGACGGTCACGATAGTCAATTATTACGTTGTCGATTTGCATATTCTTATCAATAGCGTGTATTGTCATTTCGGTTTCAATTTCGAACCCTTTCGAGAGAACCGGAAATGTTTTTACAAATTGATAACTCATTGCCCGGTAACCGGTCATGATATCCTTTATGTTACTTTTAAACATGAAATTTATTGAATTGCATACGAG
>CAVGIJ010000038.1:0-5156 GCA_963629305.1 Acutalibacteraceae bacterium | reverse complement strand
TTTGTTCCCGAAGTTATGGAACGGGCGTTTGTTTTCTGTGAAGTATGTTGATGACAGTCTGTCCCCGACAACCATATCGGTAGCTTCATTTAACACTTTATCTGCCATTTCTCTTGCAAATTCCGGCGGGTATGTATCGTCTCCGTCTACCATGATGTAACACTGCGCATCAATTTCACGGAACATTCTGCGAATTACATTGCCCTTTCCCTGCTGATGCTCATGCTTAACAATTGCTCCTGCTGCCAATGCCAAATCTGCTGTGCCGTCGGTTGAATTGTTGTCGTAAACGTATACGGTTGCTTCCGGCAATACCTGCTTGAAATCTTTGATAACCTTGGATATGGTCTGGGCTTCATTATAGCAAGGAATAAGCACTGCGATTTTATCCATTTTTGTTAATCTCCCCTCAGACGAAAAACGTCAACTTATGTCGTTTTTTCATGTTGGTGTATATTATATCCATTTTGGACTGCTTGTGTCAATTGCATATCTATATATTGATAAAATGAGGCTTTTGGTATATAATAAATTGATTTGTTGCGTATTGCATTTTCCCGTAAGGAGAGTTCGATGAGTAAATTTGCAAAATCAACTGAATTTTTAGATAGATACATTTTTAATCCCTTTTATTTTAAGTTAATAATGGTCATTATGACTTTACTCACAGCCATTCCATATCTGCAGGCCGTCCTCGGCGGCTACGTAAAATATGGTTTGGCTTTTGGCGTTCTTATGTGCATTTGGACCCTGTTTAACGGTAAGTTCAATGATGTGCTGAGAAATAAGTATAACTGGCCCTTGTGGCTGTTTGTATTTTTATATGGTATCACTACCGTTATAAACAGAGATACGTTGTTTACGAAGAATATCAGTCAGTTTATTTACATGGCGGTTTTTCTCTACCTGTTTGTGGGTGTCGAGGGTACACTCCCTGCAAAGCGTAGAAAAAAGGAAATGGAGATATTGTTCGGTATAGTATTGCTGTTTGTGGCGGTTTTCTCATCTGTCGGCATGTATACCTTCCTTTTCGGAATAAGTAAAGAGTATCAGCTGGATGTCTATTATCTTGCCACGCATTTCGGTATGTATCTCGGGAGACTATGGGGACTTTACCAGCCCAATACCGGAGGCGCACTGGCAGCTGTTTCTCTTCTGATTACGTTTTATTTTTCATCACGTATAAGGGGAATAGAGAAGAAGCCGCTGCGTATTGCAGCATATATTGCAGCTGTTCTCAATACGCTTCTGCAGTTTTGTTATCTGGTTCTCACATATTCAAGAGGCGCGACATATGCATTTGTGGCAGCGCTGGCTGTGTATCTGTTTTTTGTGATTTTCAAATCGAAGTTCTTGAAGGATAAAAAGATATTTGTAAGATTTATCTCAGGATTTGTTGCAGCCGTAGTACTTTCAGGAGCGGTTTACGGTATGACGGGTGTTACGAGAAATGTGCTCGAATATGTTCCGGGTACATTTCAGAAGATGATTGGCTATGAAAAGCCGAAGACGGAACAGACCGCGAAAATTTCGCTGCCGGTTGCAGCCGAAACCTTATCGGCATCCGAAAACAATGCTCCTGAAATCATAGAGCTTGAAGTTGAAAAAACCGAGCTTGACAGAGCGGATACTACTGATGATCTTACGGCGAACGGACGAACACTTATTTGGAAAGCCGCACTTGATTCTCTGAAGGGACATTATATATTCGGTCTTACACTTGAAAAAGCGGTAAAGCTTACGTCGGACAGCCTTTTTACCGGCCTTAAGGAATGTGTTGATGACGGTGGAATGCATAATGAGTATGTTGCAGTGCTTGTCTCATCAGGTGTGCTTGGATTCATTGTACTTGGTGCGTATATGCTGTTTTGCGTATTAAAATATATTTCATCTTTGTTTTCACCGGACAAGCGCCTTGATGTTGATTTTATTGCTTTTTGTGCAGTGGTATTCTTCCTTGTATCCGGTCTCGTTGAGATGAGGATACTTTACAGAGTAGGAATATTCAATGCATGGTTCTGGATTTGTATGTCATGGATTGTCCCGGACTTCAAAGCCAAAGAAGTAAAAAAACTGAGGAGAAATATGACTGATGAATAAGAAAGCATTCAGATACAATAAGGAAAAAATAAAGCAGATGTCAGGCCGCAAGCTTTCACATGAAGAGATTCAGGACAGGCTGTTTGAGATGATGTGCAGCTTTGATTCTTTCTGTAAAGAAAATGATATTGAGTATTATCTTGCCTACGGTACATTGATAGGAGCAGTACGTCACGGAGGATTTATCCCGTGGGATGACGATGTTGATGTTCTTGTTCCCAGAAAAGATTATGAAAAACTGAAAACGTTTGACTGTATCGATGAAAATACGGACATAGTATCCGCATGGAATGACCGAGGATACTATCACCCGTATACATACATAAACCTCTCTGACAGACGTACCGTCATTGACGAAGCTTTTGCAGCACACCCGACGGGAAAAGGTTTGTTTATAGATGTATTTCCGCTTGATGAAATACCCGAAAAAAAGATAAAACGAATCAGTTTTATGTTACCTATACTTGTTTTGCGTGCAATTCACATGTTTACAACAAAGCCGCTGAGCAGAAATCTCAGTTTAAAGTCACTTATAAAAAATGTATTCATCATTTTGTTCAAACCGATTGACGAAGTGAAAATGGCAAAGAAGATTGATACTATCTCTACAAAATACAGTGGGAAAGACTGCGGAGACGTCGGACTTACGTTACAGGCAGATCTCAGACTTAATTGCTGGCCCGCAAAAGATTATGACCACCCCGTTTCGGTGAAATACAACGGAAAAGATTTACCTGCACCTTGTGAGTATGATGATGTTCTCAGAATTGGATACGGCGACTATATGACGCCTCCGCCGCCTGAAAACAGAAACAGCACTCACGGATTCGACGCTTTTGAAAGAAAAGAGCAGAAAGGATAATTACCTATGTATAAAAGAGGATCAAAAGGGCTTTTAAAGCACTGGGATTTTGTCTTTCTGGACCTTATTGTGTTGCAGTTGTCGTTCTGGCTTGCGTACTGTATAAGGCACGGATTTTATTCAAATCCTTATGAAAATGAGCTTTACAGAAACATGGCATGGATAGTTGAACTTGCAAGCATTTTTGTTGCGGTGTTCACTGACAACTACAAAAACGTACTTAAAAGAGGTTACTTTAAGGAACTGGTTGCAACATTTATTCAGGGATTTGGTATAATGGCTCTTTCAACCATTTACCTTTTCTCCGTAAAGAGTTCAGCCGAATACTCACGTATCACACTTTACACGATGATTGCACTTTATGTGGTTATTGCGTATGTTGCGAGAATCATACTGAAGAAGATTGTTATAGCGAGACTGAGTAAATCAAGTCCGCGTTCTATGCTTGTAGTAACTACATCGAATATGGCAGAATCCGTAATTGATAACCTTGAATCACATACTTTCGGTCAGTTTTCAATCTGCGGATTGGTATTCGTTGATAAAAATTCAGTCGGTGAAGTCGTTGCCGGTGTCCCTGTTGTTGCAACAAAAGATAACTTTACAGAGTATGTATGCCGTGAATGGGTTGACGAGGTGCTTCTTGCTTCTCCGAGAGAATATGTTTATCCGAAGGATGTTATCAACAACCTCATATCTACGGGCGTAACCGTTCATATGGCCTTGTCAAAGGAGTTCGAGCCTCTCGGGAACAAGCAAATTGTCGAGAAAATCGGCGGATATACTGTTCTTACTTCAAGCATGAACACCGCCAGTGCCGCACAGCTTATAGCAAAACGTGCGCTTGATATTCTCGGCGGACTTGTAGGATGCCTTATCACGGGAATACTCTATATATTCCTGGCACCTCTTATAAAGCACGAGTCTCCGGGAAAAGTATTCTTTGCACAGGAACGTGTGGGACGCAACGGTAAGATTTTCAAGATGTATAAATTCCGCAGTATGTACCCTGACGCCGAAGAACGCAAAAAGGAACTTATGGAAAAGAACCGTGTGTCAGACGGTATGATGTTCAAGCTTGATTTTGACCCGAGAATAATAGGTGCAAAGCAACTGCCGGACGGAACTGTTAAAAAAGGTATCGGAAATTACATAAGAGACCTTTCTCTTGATGAGTTTCCGCAGTTTTACAATGTACTTCGCGGGGATATGTCCCTTGTGGGAACACGTCCGCCTACACTCGATGAATGGAATAAATACGAGCTTCATCACAGAGCACGACTTGCCATAAAGCCGGGAATAACGGGTATGTGGCAGATAAGCGGCCGAAGCAATATAACCGACTTTGAAGAAGTTGTAAGACTGGACACGGAGTATATCAACAACTGGAATCTTCTGCTTGACATAAAGATTTTGCTTAAGACATTTGTTGTTGTATTCAAAAAAGAAGGCTCAATGTAAGGGGTATACAATGGAAAACTACGATAACTTTGTTAAAAATGAAGTAATTCAAAAGGAAAAAGTTCTCGGAACAAATAAGAGAATAAAGATGATGGACACGTCTATAGATGTTCTGTCATATAACGAGACGATTGAACTTGTTGAAAAATATGTAAAAACAAAAACTCCGCTTCACCTTATGGGCGTAAATGCGGACAAAATAAATGAGCTTAACAAAAACCCGAAACTAAAAGAAATAGTAAACAGCTGCGGTGTTATAAATGCCGACGGAGCATCTGTTGTTCTCGCAAGTAAGTTTCTCGGCGAGCCTCTTCCGGAGAGAGTTGCCGGAGTTGACCTTATGGAAAGCCTTGTAAGCCTTAGCGCTGACAAGGGATATTCCGTTTATCTTCTCGGTGCAAAACAGGAAGTTGTTGAAAAAACAGCAGAGGTTCTAAAAAGCAGATATCCGGGCATTAACATATGCGGATTCCGTAACGGCTACTTTACCACTGATGATTGGAAGGGAATTGCAGACGAACTTAACACACTAAACCCGGATTTTATTTTTGTGGGAATTACATCGCCGCTTAAAGAGTACCTCATTGAGTATCTTCAAAATAACGGAAATAAGGGTGTGTTTATGGGCGTAGGCGGAAGCTTTGACGTTATTTCAGGCAATATTGCCAGAGCTCCGGTATGGATGCAGGAACACAACCTTGAGTGGCTTTTCAGAGTAAGTCAGGAGCCAAAG
>CAVGIJ010000037.1:0-6619 GCA_963629305.1 Acutalibacteraceae bacterium | reverse complement strand
GGTTCGAGGTACGCGTACGCTACGCTGCCGCCCAACCCCTTTGTCACTGCGTGACATTTCCCCTGACAGGGGAATAACCTGTTTGAGGCGCCAAAGAGAAGAGACATTCTTTCGAATGTCTCTTCTCTTTTTGCCTGAAAGTAGATTTCGAACCTGCCACACCGCAGTGACATCCTGCGTGCTCTACCGACTGATATTGGTATAATCGAATGAGCACGCGCTGTTAACTGGGTCAGGCACTGCCGCTGCCGGTGGCAGCAATATTTTATTACTTCAAAAAATATCTTGATTTCTTTATTTTTATAGAATATCATTGTAAATGAATTAGTTAGATTTGAGCTGCCGATTGCGGCTTTTTAAATATGCCTGGGTTAGCACTGACTAACTGATGACTCACAGAAGGAAAAACTAAAATAGTAGTACTTACAGAGGAAGTGGCAACTTCTGTTCCCATAAAAAATCGTAGGCATGGATTGCTCCTTTTTAGGAAGAATTAAAGAACATGAAAGGTGGCTTATAAAAATGAATGAATTCAATGACATTGGTATTTCGCATCAATTGGACTGGTCACGTATTGAACACTTATTTCGTGTGGGATTGTTTGGTGCGCTTCTGACGCTAATCGGTGATATGATTCTCGGCTGGGGTGTAGAGGATGAGACATTGGATGGGCTTGCACGGATGCTTTCCGCATACACCGGCACCACTGATGGCGGTATTTTAGCCGCGGCTTTGTTGGGCCTTTTTGGCATTGCTATCGAGGGATTGAGCTATTTCGGTGTCTACCGATTGATGGCAGATCGCTCTCCTCAGTCTGCCCACAACTATCGCACAGGCATTTTCGGTTATTTGATTTTTGGAGGCTGTGGTTTTCATGTCCCGGTGTGTGCTATGGCATTTTTGGCAAGGCATGGGCTTTCAGAGGCACTTATTTTGAAATACGCGATGTATTTCGTGCTGCCTGCCTTCGTGCTGTTCTGGGCGTTTTTCCTTCTTCTGGAGATTACACAGATTCGTGCATTTGCAAAGGGCTTTACGCCCTATCCGAAGTGGTGCTGGTTATTCTCCCTGCCTATGGGAATGGTGGCGGCTATGTTTATGAATGTTTTCGGTAACCAACCTTGGGTCAATGCAATTACTTGCGCGTGGATAAGCGTGGGAAATCTTTGGATGTTCGGCGGATTGCTTATTATGATAAAGCGTGTAAGACTGAGCACTTTGCATTCATAATAAAGGAAGGATTACAATGGAAAACTATCTGAAACCGACAAGGTTCAGGATAGGCATGTTCTTGAAAGCAAGGCAAGCCAAAGCTCAAAATACGAGTTCTACAACACCTATACCGAATGCGGCATCCGCAAGCTCGGAAAACTGGAAAAATGTTTTGAATTCGTACCGTGCCTCTGCAATATGGACGAACGCAACTATCGCAACGAGGGCGGACAACTTCACCGCACGAAAACGCTTGCAAACGGTGATGACTGCTGCAACTTCCATGTGACGAAAATACAATAAATTCAATTCGGAGAAATGAGAGATGAAAAAAGAAAAAAACAACCGCAATTTTATATTCTGTGGCTTCACTGCTGTTTTATATCGCCGCTTTTATCAGTCATTTTACTTCAAGTGATACATCCATGACTGTCATATCGATCTGCCTCGGCTCGATCTTCCTGTGTGTCTTGGCGCAGTGCAAAAGAATAAGCTTGATAAAGGAGAAAAAGATCGATAAAGAAGTTCAACTATACTATGAATCACAAAGCAGACGAGACATATATGGCCAAGATGTGCGCCGAAGGCTGGGCTGCCACAAGCCTTGTTGAAAGTTAAATACAACAAATAATACCGCCTGTATTTTACAGGCGGTATTTTGCGAAAATGAGTGAAAAATACTTTAAAAAAATCTATTTATGATTATAATTAGATATTGAATTCACAATCTTGGAGAGTGTCAATGCAAATTACAATAAGAAAAGCAACTGAATCGGATAGTAAAACAATAATTGAAATATATGAGTTAGTGATAAAAGCAGATGAAAACGATGAGTCTGTAACGGGATGTTAAACCTTGCAACTTTAACGGAATTTTGGGTGTAAATCTTGTGTTGCTTGAGAAAAAACTCTGATAAATTTTTATTTGGTGAGGTGTTTATATGGTTTTGTATTTTACCGGTACCGGAAACAGCAGGTATGTTGCAAAGAAAATTGCAAATGAGCTTGATGATGAGCTCTTTAGCATAAACAGTGCGATAAAATCCGGAAACGGTTTCAATAAAAATGACTGTGATAAGCTGATTTTCGTTACTCCGACATATGCGTGGAGGATACCTCGAGTTGTCAGTGAGTGGATAATGAATAACGAGTTTGTTGAAAAAACGCCTGCATGGTTTGTCATGACTTGCGGCGGCGAAATTGGCAATGCATCGAAGTATATCATAAAACTTTGCGACAAAAAGTCATTAGAATATATGGGGACGGCACAGATTGTGATGCCTGAGAATTACATTGCCATGTTTGGCGCGCCCGGAAAGGATGAGGCAAGAAGGATTATTGAAAGTGCACAACCCGATATACGTAAAACTATAGATGATTTGAAATCGTGCCGTCATTTTTCAGTGCCGAGAAACAACTTTTATGATAAGATGATGAGTGGCCCGGTAAATCCGCTTTTTTATTCATTCTGCGTAAAATCTGATAAATTTGTAGCGGGTGAAAAGTGTATCGGGTGCGGAAAGTGTGTGACTTTATGTCCGCTTAACAATGTAACTCTCAGCGATAATAAACCGGTGTGGGGAAATAAGTGTACTCATTGTATGGCGTGCATTTGTTATTGTCCGACGGGAGCGATTGAATACGGCAAAAACAGTATTGGGAAACCGAGATATCATATTGAAGATGTTCTAAAATAAAAGGGGCTTTTTTTATGACTAAGAAAAAGAAAATAATCATATGTGCCGTTGCGGCGGCACTTGTCGCTTTGGCCGTTGTGGGAGGCGTGCTGCTTTACGGCAACAGTAAGCATGTTAAGGTGTTCAAAGCGACAGGCAGCGAGTGGAATACGATAGACGTATCGTGGAAGGCATCAAAGGAAGATGTAAAAGCGGCAATAGTCTATTCCACCTCGAAATTCGACGCAGCGGAGGCGGACGCAGCTTTGGCGAAGCCGAAAGATGCAAAGGCCATAACCATAAAGGAGGGTGTGAGTCTTAAAGACGGCAAATATCAAATCACCGGACTTTATCCGAATACCGATTATTATGTAACAGTTGCCGAAAAAGACAAAAACGGCTATAAAAATGCGCTCACACCGATAACAGTACATACAAAGGAACTTTCGGAGCCGGGCGATGTATTGAAAGTTGACAAGATAACATCCGATTCCGTGGCGCTTAAATGGGATGATTTCGAAAAGTCGATTAAAGGTGCGGAGAACAGCGATGTATCCGTCAAGTACAGCATCAAGTATTCATCTGTTGACAGCAGTGAAGAGGTAATAGATATATCTCAAAGCACATATACAGTTGCAAATCTTGAGCCTTTGACAAAATACTCGTTCACATTGACCGCAACACTTACTATAGACGGAAAAACATATGATACCAAGCCTTCAAAGAGCATCAGTGCAACGACTGTTCCGTCGACAGTTACCGGGCTTTCGGCTTCGGGTAAAGACGATACATCGATTACTGTTAAGTGGAATGCGATAAAGGATACATTGCCGAATGGCGCAAGCGTTACTTATCAGCTTTACGGTTCGGATACCAAGGGCGGAGAGTATACGCTTCTTTCCGATAAACTTACGGAGACAAGTTATACCGAGGAGAAACTTAAGAGCGGAACAACGAGATTTTACTGTGTTACCGTGACGGTTTTTGTCGGTGAAAATGATAAATACGTAAGTGAAAAGTGTGATGCCGTAAGCGCAAAGTCGGAAGCGCCGAAGGCTGCCGATAACTCAACTAAGACAACGAAAAAGGCTTCGGGTGGCAGCAACAAAGGAAGTACTTCAACAACCAAGAGATATTCAAATCATCCGGGCAATGCAACTCCCGAACTGAATGCTCAGGCACGTGTTATTGCACAGCAAATTGCCAACGAAGTCCTTGCTGACACAAGTCTTACAACAGATCTTGCAAAGGTACAGAGGGCCGCCCAAAAAGTTGCGGTATATGCAAGCAAATGCAGGTACACAATGGAGGGCGACTATTACGCATCAGCCTACGGTGTGTTTATAAAAGGTGAGTATTCATGTGCGGGAACTGCGCGTGCGCTCGGTATGGTACTTGAGTGTATGGGATATTCATGGAAGCACGTTAATGAGGACGGATACACCCATCAGTGGGTTGAACTTACAATGGACGGCCAGTATGGTTGGGCAGATGCATTTCCAACTATCGGCGGACAGGCCGGATACGGAGATTATCCGTTTATGTAAAGGAATTTTATATTGAGTAAACCTTCGGATTATGATAAAATGCATTCAGATGATTTTTATCGGTATTTTGAGGAGGAGAAATAAACGTGAAAAAATATCTTAAGATGGCCGGCGCTGCGGTTGGCGCATTTGCCTTTATAGGACTTGCGATATTCATTCTTTTACTCTATTTATTCTTTGGTGTTCTTATGCCTTATTACAATGTCCCGAATGAAAATAAAGCGGTAACTGCTTATAATCCGGACTCGGGCCTTGTTTCGCAGGAGACATATGACGCTCTTATGGCAAGTGATAAGGCAGATAAGTTTGAACTTGGGGTAAACAAAGACGGAAATGTCGTTTTTGTTCATCCGTACAAGGCATTTGGCAGAGCAAAGAAAGAGTACAAAGACGTTTGGAAGCCAATTGACAAACATGCAAATGATGACAAGCTCGGAATAACGGAAAAGGATGTCAACCATCTTTCAAGGACATTTTACGTACAGTACATAGATTTGCTTCCGATGTTTGCCGAGAAAAATCCCGATCTTGCGGATGAAGCAAAAATCTACGCGGAGATTTTGCAGATTTACGCAAACAGTTATAACAAACACAGATAAGAACCTTTGATTATCATCAGCCGACAGCTGCGTTGCCATACGTGTGTCGGCTGTGTTTTTTTGCGGGATCCCTGTCGGTATGTTTTATCGCTTTAAAAGTTTAAACTGTTGACTATAATAGTATATTTTGTTAAAATAAATGAGTTGTTTTGAGATGACAATTTATTTTTGATTAGGAGATAATGAAATGGAAAATGAAAGAGAACGACTCGGAAGTCGTTTAGGCTTTATTCTGCTTTCAGCGGGATGCGCAATAGGTTGCGGTAACGTTTGGAAGTTCCCTTGGATGACCGGACAGTACGGCGGTGGCGGATTTGTACTCATATACGTTCTTTGCCTTCTTATTTTGGGTCTTCCCGTACTTACAATGGAGTTTGCAATGGGCCGTGCGTCTCAGGCAAGTCCCATAAAGATGTATTACAAGCTTGAAAAGCCGGGTCATAAATGGCATCTTCACGGATATGTCGCATTTTTCGGCAATATATGTCTTATGGCATTTTATACGGTTGTTACCGGATGGATGATGTACTACTTTGTAAAGTTCCTTATAGGACAGAACGAGGGACTCGGATTCGTAAGCATGATTACAAATCCCACTATAAATGTTGTATATCTTGCTATTGCGGTTGTATTCGGTTTCGGTGTTCTCTGTTTCAATCTTCAAGGCGGACTTGAGCGAGTTACAAAGTATATGATGATTATTCTTATCATTCTTATGATTGTACTTGCAATTCACAGCTTTACATTGCCGGGTGCAGGTAAAGGACTTAAGTTCTATCTTGTTCCGGATTTTTCGAAGATAAACGGAAGTGTTATAGTAGGTGCGATGAATCAGGCGTTCTTCACACTTTCTATCGGTATCGGCTCAATGGCTATCTTCGGCTCATATATTGACAAAGAGCGTTCACTTATGGGTGAATCGGTAAATGTTATTATTCTTGATACCTTTGTTGCAATCACAGCGGGACTTATCATGTTCCCGGCGTGCTTTACATACGGCCTTGAGGTTACAGCAGGTCCGAGTCTTCTTTTTGACACTATGGCTACTGTTTTCAATCATATGGCAGGCGGGCGTTTTTGGGGAACACTTTTCTTCCTCTTCATGGTATTTGCGGCTTTCTCAACGGAACTTGCCGTATTTGAAAATATTCTCGCATGTGTTCGTGAAACAACGGGCTGGAGCAGACCTAAAGGCTCGCTTGTATGCGGAATTGTTATTTTCTGTATTGCGCTTACAACCGCACTCGGCTACAGCACATTCTCAGGATTTGTACCGTTTGCCGAGGGTACCGCATGGCTCGACTTTTGGGACTTCCTTGTTTCAAACAATATTCTTCCTATCGGCTCATTCATCTTCTCAATCTTCTGTTGCTATAAGATTGGCTGGGGCTGGGATAACTTTGTCAAGGAGGCCAATGAGGGCAAGGGACTTAAGGTTCAAAATTGGATGAAGCCGATATTTAAATATGCTGTTCCCGTAATTATAGCCTTCATTTACATCTATGGTTTAGCGACATTTAATTGGAAATAAAGATTTTGAATTGAATTTGTTCTTGAATAAAAATAGGATGAAATAGATTGAGTA
>CAVGIJ010000036.1:0-7064 GCA_963629305.1 Acutalibacteraceae bacterium | reverse complement strand
CGGAGAATATTGACAACAACGAGGGAACATCCGGAGCTGAAAAGAAGTTTACACAGGCAGATCTTGATTCACTTGCTGCAAAAGTACGCGGTGAAGAAAAGAGCAAGCGTGATAATGCTATCAATTCAGCTGTAAAAGACGCCATTGCAGAGTATGAGCGCAAAGCAAAGCTCACTGCAGAGGAAAAAGAGAAAGAAGCAAGAGCCGAAGAAGAGAAAAGAATTCAGGAGCGGGAAAACAGTATCACGCTTCGTGAGCGTACTCTTGAGGCAAAAGAGCTTCTTTCAGAGAAGCATATACCTACAGACCTTGTAGAGTTCGTTGTTGACCTTGATTCTGACAAGACAAAGGCAAATATCGATAAGCTTGAAAAAGCATATACAAAGGCTGTAGAAGCGGGGGTTACAGAAAAGCTTAAAGGCGATCCCCCGAAAGATCCATCAGGCAATAATAACAACACCGACAAACCTAAACCAAAAGTTATGTCGGTTTTTTAATGCCTGAATTTATTTTAATTTAGGAGTGATTAAACATGGCAAGACAGGACGCATTATCAATTTATCTTAACGATAGCAACAAGGATCAGCTCGCAGAGGTTTACGGTGAGGTCATAGAAGCCATTCAGAAGGGCGCTATTTCCGAGCAGATAAAGAACAAGAACTACTCCGGAGATCCGCAGAGCGGTTCAGTTGAGATTGACCGCTTTAAGAACGCAACTATCAATGCAAAGGGCACAGCTCGTACAGCTGCTGCAGGTGATGAGCTTAAGAATACCGGTAAGGTAACAATTAAGGTTGACACCGACAAGGAAATTGTTGAAGAGGTTGCAAAGAAAGACCTTGACCTTTACGGCGTAGCCGGCATTGCTGAAAAAAGAAAAGACAATCACGCAAAGCGTGTTATTGCTTACCTCGATAAGGCATTTTTCACCGAAGCTGAGACTTCCGGTACGGCTCTTACACTTCCGACAACTGCAACAACAGTACAGGAAAAGGTTGAAGCCCTTATCCAGTCTGTAGAGACAACTGTTAATGACTGGGTAGACGGTGTTGACAGAGATATGCTTGTTCTTACTGTTACACCGGCAATTTACGGACAGATTCAGAATTATATTGACTCTGTTCCGAACTCTCTTACCGGACTTAAGGATGATATGTTCCATAGGGTAAGAATTTTCTCAAACCACCGTCAGACAAAAGATGCAATTTGCATGATTGACGGCGCTATTGGTCAGCTTGTTAAGACTGATGAGTACGGCCTTGAGAAGATACCTCTTGATAATAACTTTGCTCTTGAGTTCTTCTTCTCACACGGTACAAAGGCGGTTATGCCTGACCTTATTAAGTATGCAAGCTTTGCAACTGTTACACCGACACCGTCAGGTGATGACAACGGTTAAGGAGTACACATAATGAAATCTTTTGTAAATAAGGCGTCCGGTGCAATAGAACATGTGCCGGATGTACTTGTTTCTCAGTATGAAAAAAGGCCGGAGTTTTACACTCCGGTCTCTGATATTGAGAAGCAGAAAAGAACTCCTGCTAAAAAGAGCGGGAAGAAAAGCAAGTAATTGTTGAGGTGTTTGTATGGATGATAAAACACTTGAGGCATTGGTTGCTGCGATAAGGAAAAACCTGAAAATCATAAACCATAACGTTGATAGGATAGACACGGAAAATCCGGAACTTATTGATTTTACAATTGAGGAAGTCATTGACAGAGTGCTTTTGTATCTCAATAGAGAGGATATGCCGCTGAAACTTGAACGTATACTGGCAAAAATCGTTAATACCGGCCTTAAACGCAGTCTAAAGGATATAAGCGTATCCGAAGATGATTACAGCGGTATTGACCGGGCTGTTAACTCAATAAGTGATAATGGTCAATCCATATCATACACCAATGCGGTTACAAATTATTTTACATCGGCTAGTGATGAGGAACTGTTTTCCGGGTTTGCCTCATTACTTAAATGTTATAGGAGGATAAAAGTTGTATATCCCGAAAGAGATGAATAAGGTGATTGCAAGCGTTTTTTACGATAAGACTGTAAAAGTGCTTGAGAGTGTCACAGAGACAGATTCCGAGGGCGGAGTAATAAGTAAGGGTATTACCGAAATTGATTCTTTTAAGGGCAATGTATCTTTCAGTAACTGTAAAAAGATTCAAGAGGATTTCGGCCTTGATTATGATATTGATATAGCAATATCAACTGACTATACGGAAGATCTATTCAAAAAGTTTCTTAAGTATAACGACGTTGTATATGCCGTTACGGATATCAAGCCATATGATAGTCATGTCCTTATTTTAGGTAAGGTGTGGAAGCAGTGACTAAGACTAAAGTTGAAATTAAAAATGCTGACCAGCTTATGAAACATCTTAATTCTATTTCTGACCTGAATGTAAAAAAAACAGTAATTAATGCTACGGCGCTTGTACACAGAACAGCGAGAAATCTTGCTGTTTTTAAACACGGAACCGGACTGCTCCGAGAAAGTATACACATGAGTGTTGAGGACGGCGCAGTAGTACGTGGACGGGTTTTTACCAATTCACAATACGCTGTATATGTAGAGTTTGGAACAGGTCAAAAAGGCAATGGCACATATCCGTTTAATATTGACGGATTGTCTCTTACATATACGGACCATTCATGGGTATATACGCCTGACGGTGGAGAGACATTTCGCCGGACAAACGGACATGAAGCACAGCCGTTTATGTATCCTGCACTCAAAGGTAATGAACGCAGGATAAGAGAGATGTTTAAAGCAGGTATCCATGACGCGCTTAAGGGTGGTTAATTATGTATTTGCCAAAAGAAGATATTTACAAGTTACTTAAAGATAACACAGCTTATTACGTCGCACAGACACAACCGTCAACGTTTACAGAGCTTCCCGCTTTGATTTTCAAGGTGGGAAACAACAGTGTGGATGTTGATCTCGATAACACAATTACAACACAGGATATTGAAATTGTTATAGATATCTGGGCCGAGACAAGCAAAGAAGCCAGTAAGGCATTATCAGAAACAGAAAGTTTAATGCGCTCGGATAATTATGTAATGACTTTTTCAGAAGATATCCCGAATTCCGGAAATATATATCACATTAACAGCCGATTTACAAAGAAGTTATAAAGGAGGACAAACTCATGGCAGGTTCAAGAACTATAGGAACTAAGCTCACAAAGAAAAAGAGCGGGAGCGAACAGGAAAATCTCGTTGTTGCTCATCTGACGTCTATAGGTGAGATAGGCCTTGAAAGTGAAGAGATAGATGTAACTGATCTCGATTCGCCGGATGATTTTAAAGAATATATCGCCGGCACAAAGGACGGCGGAGAGGTTTCAATCTCCGGTAACATGGTAGATGATTCTCTCATTTCGAAAATGTACGGTCTGGCAGATAGCAGATCCGTAGAAGAATGGGAAGTAGAATACCCGTCCGGAGCCAAGTGGAGTTTTAAAGCATTTGTTAAGTCATTTAAAGACGGCGAAAAGACACCTGATGGACTTGGAACATTTTCCGCGTCTCTCAGAGTGTCAGGAAAGCCGACATTTACACCAGCAACAGGATCATAATCATAGAGGGGCTGATTTTACAGCCCCTTTTTAACTGTTTACGGAGGTTAAAAATGAATATTAATTTGAAATTTACAGCAAAAATTGTTGATGAGATAGAACAGGCAAAGAAAATGCCTATAGAGCACTGTATAACGGATACATCCGTTAATTCTCTTGCTCTCTTCCTTCAAAAAGGAATGGTAGATGATAACGGAAATATCGGTGTAAGCCGTGCAG
Organism: Acutalibacteraceae bacterium; assembly: GCA_963629305.1. GTDB lineage: Bacteria > Bacillota > Clostridia > Oscillospirales > Acutalibacteraceae > UBA1227. The sequence goes on along the minus strand of CAVGIJ010000036.1, from coordinate 3,257 downwards.
TTGCTCTTGATAAGATTGATGAATACCTTGAAGAGAATGATAAGAATAATCTTATCATGGATATTATGGAGGCACTTGTTGACGCGGGTTTTTTATCACGGGACCTGAATGTGAAGCAGTTAAGAGCACTGCAGAGCAAACAGACGGAGAAAGTAACAGCACAGATAGAGAACAATCTGTAAATAAGCCGGTATTTTTCGGTGATATATGGAGAGAGATGGAGGAGCAGGCGATATATATCGGCCTGAGCCTCCATTATTTTTGGTCTTTAAATCCTAAGCAGTGGAAAAAGTATGTGCATGTGTACGAGCAAAAAGAAAGAGAACGTATACAGGAGCGGGACTACCTGAATCATATACTCGGTCAATACATTGGTATTGCATTTAATGATCCGAAGAACTATCCGTCAGCACCTTTCACGGCTCAAAAAAAGTCCGAAAAATCGGAAATGTCTGATGAAGAAATGGAGCGTCAGGCAATGCGTAACACAATGATTATGGGAGGTGTGATAAATGACAGTTGATGAACTTGAAGTCCTTATTACAGCGAACACAAAAAACTTTGAAAATGCTATTTCAGGAGTTAATAAGAAAGTAAGCGGTCTTGTTAATCAGTCTGCAAAGACTTCAAAGTCACTTGCAGTTGGTTTTGCTGCCGGTACGGTTGCAACAAAGGTTTTATCAGCTGCCGTGAGTGCAGTAACAGCAAACCTTTCGTCTGCGGTAGAAAGGCTTGATACCCTTAATAACTACACTAATGTTATGAGTAACTTGGGAGTTAATGCCGAAGACGCAGAGGCTTCTGTGCAACGCCTCAGTGATGGATTGCTTGGTCTTCCTACAACTCTTAATGACGCCGCCTCATCTGTACAGAGGCTTACGGCCGCAAACGGCAATGTAAAAGCGTCAACGGAGATGTTTCTTGCACTTAATAATGCAATACTCGCCGGCGGTGCAGATATGCAGACACAGAAAAGCGCCCTTGAACAGCTGTCACAGTCTTATTCAAAGGGTAAGCCGGATATGATGGAATGGCGTGCTGCTATGACAGCAATGCCGGCACAACTCAAACAAACGGCAATAGCAATGGGATATGTTAATGCTGATGAACTCGGAACAGCCCTTAGGAACGGTACCGTTTCCATGAATGAGTTTATGATGAAACTTGTCGAGTTGAATAAAAACGGCGCAAACGGGTTTCAGAGCTTCGAGGAGCAGGCTAAAAACAGTACCGGCGGTGTAAGTACATCCATGGCAAATGTTAAAACAGCTATAACGCGCGGCCTTACAGAGGTAATGAACGCTATAGGACAATCCAATATAGCCGGATTCTTTCAGGGTATTGCAAAAGCAATTAACCGGGCAACAGTGTATGTAACGGGTTTTGTTAAGGCGTGTGTCTGGGCTGTGGGTGCTGTATCATCCCTCTTCGGAGGTAAGACAAAGTCAAAAACGCAGTCAACTGCAAAAAATATAAGTTCAATCGGTTCTGCAGCAGCTTCTACGGCTTCTGATATTGACGGGACAACTAAATCAGCTAAAAAATTGAGCAAGGCACTTAATGGCCTTGCTTCTTTTGATGAAATGAATGTGTTGTCTGAAAACAGCGGGAGCAGTGGAGGTTCTGATAGCGGTAGTTCTTCTGCCGGTGGAGCGGGCAGTCTTGGGAACATGGACTTTTCAGACTGGAATTTTGAAGAAAAGGGCAGCGAAGCAGAAACTGTTGCCGAGAAAATTAAGAGAGCTTTTACCGGTGTTGGTAACGTTATAAAAACTGTATGGGATAGTGGTCCCGTACAGGCCTTTATTGGCTTTGTCGGTACGGTAATTGAACAGGTTAAGCTGTTCGGCGAAGTCTTCGGAGGTACATTTGTAAGTAATATCAGTAGTACATGGACAAGTATAGAGGGTAATGTTTCATCTGCTATAACTAATCTTTCTACGTACTGGACAAACTACTGGACAGACCTTGATAAGGGCATACAAAAATGGGGTCGGCCTATTATTGAAGGAGTTACCGGAGTTTTCGATAGCATATGGAAAGACGCTATTCAACCGGCTGTTGAATTTGCTTCTGAACTGTGGAACGGCTTTACAGCCGAGCTTGTAAGAGATTGGAATGAAAACGGAAAGCCGCTTGTTGATAACATTGGAGAATTCGTTGATACAACAATTGCTCTTTTCCAAAAAGTATGGGATGATGTGCTGGAACCGATTGTAACTCCATTCCTTGAAACGCTTTCTTGGTTGTGGGAAGAGCACATTTCAAAACTTGTTTCGACAGTTAATGATTTTATAGGAAGTCTTATTAATGGAGCGTTTGAAATTTATAATAAATTCATTGCTCCGCTTATCTCGTACTTAATAGACAAGCTTGCTCCGGCATGGAGCCTTATCAGTAATGTTATTGTCGGCGTGCTCGGAACAATTATAGCCGGTGTGTCAGATACCTTTAATGGAATTATTACAGTCTTTAAGGGCCTTATTAATTTCGTCACGGGTGTATTTACAGGCAACTGGAAAAAGGCATGGGAAGGAATCAAAAGTATTGTAAGCGGAGCTATGTCCGGCCTATCTTCAATAGTTAAGGTTCCTATAAATGCAATTATTGATGTTATCAATGGATTTATAGCAGGAATTAATAAAGTGAAAATCCCCGACTGGGTACCGGGAGCGGGTGGAAAAGGAATTAATATTCCGAAGATACCTAAACTGGCTTACGGCGGCGTTGTTAATAAACCGACCGTGTCCATGTTCGGTGAAGCCGGCGCAGAGGTTGTTATGCCTCTTGAGCGTAATACCGGGTGGATGGATAAACTCGGAGATAGAATTGCATCACGTATTGATTCTGTATCTTCTTCCGGAGCGGGTATAAACTTAACGGTTAAGCTCGGTGAAGATAACATTTTTGATAAATTCCTTGACTACGTAAATCAAAAAGGCTTTGAAAGTAACGGTGAGGTGGTATATGCATGATTTATACAGGTGATCTTGTAAAAATTAACGGTAGTGTTATTCCATACATCACAAATTATAAAATCGGGCGTAGTAAGCTCTGGAAAGATTCAGAGCGTAATATGTCCGGAGATATAAGGGCTACGCTTATAGGTATTTTTCCGAAAATACAAATGCGTGTCGGTGTTACTACTCAGGCTGAAATGAGTGCCTTAACACAACTTCTTGATCAGGACTATTTCAACGTTGAATGGTTTGATGTAAGAACACAGACGACTGTAACGGCACAATACTACGCAAGTG
>CAVGIJ010000035.1:0-8118 GCA_963629305.1 Acutalibacteraceae bacterium | reverse complement strand
GGTCTTGACCTTGCAACCGTATTCGTGGGACCACTTAAGAAATGGAAAAAAATTATCATATGCGGGCTTGTTTTGGCGATTCTTCTTTCCGGATTTTCATACGTGAAGACGGCCGGAATTCTCGGCGGTGAGACGAAATCAGAAAAAATCAAGGCATATAACGAAGATGTTGAACAACTTGAGAAAGAGATTGAGATGCTTCAGCGTGAGCAAGACAACAATGAGAAATACATTGAAAATTCAATTCTTATGTCTCTGAATAATGACAATGCATACACCGGATATGCGAAGTTTAGTATTTCCGCAAACGAAACAGACGAGACGAGGCAGAACTTGATTGTATCAAAATACAGATCTGTATATGAGCATGTGCTTGATGGTGAGGAGATACTCGATTTTATAAGAATTAAAATCCCGAATGTTGATGATGCGTATCTTTCAGAACTCGTGGCATGTGACACAACAGGATCTGACGGGCTTATTACGGTTACTTTTTCGTACACGGATAAAAATATTGTTCAGGATGTTATAGAATTTATTTCCAATGCATTTCAGAAGCACTACGCTGATGATACGGATTCCGATATTTATACATTTGATTCACTCGGGACGAGTGTCAGAAAAGGTATAACCATTGAACTTGATAAATCGTACTCAAGCGTTATCAAGGAAATTGCTGACATAGATACTCAAATAACCGATAAAAAGACAGAGCTTGCCGGAATTGAAAGCCCGTATTTTTCCGTAAAATCACTTGTTAAGTATGCGATTGTAGGATTTGTAGGCGGCACAATTCTTGCGTACGGAGTGCTTTTCCTTGCACTTGTTATTTCCGGTAGAATTGAAAGTCTTAATCAGGTTAAGGTTACCTTTGGACCGGCATCAGTGCTGTCATCACTCTCAACAAGTGGGAAACCGTCAAAGTTTATGATGAAAACTCTTTATAAGGGTTTGTATACGGAAAAAGAAGAGTTCCTTATGGCGTTTGACAGCAATTATGCCGCAGCATCAGACGGTAAATATGAAAATACTCTCATCGTAGGTGAAACTAACCTTGGACTCGAGGATTTTGATTGGGTTACAACAGATACATCCGCTGAAAATATCAGAAAACTTTTTGCATCAGATTCTGTGATAATTGAAATTGAGATCGGAAAGACAAAAATCAACGATATAATTGAAACAATCCAGCGGGTTGATTTTTACGGAAAAGAATTTTTGGGATTTATCGTTCTTGTGTAATTGAGGTGAAACAGTTCCTCTTACTGGACGGTGAGAACACTGATAAAGGAAATGTTCAATAAAATAAAGGGTAGCCGAGTTATCGGAAACGCATCGTGGATGGTTGCGGAACAGATGATTCAAATGCTCATGTCATTCCTAATCGGAATGATAAGTGTAAGATATCTAGGTCCCTCAAATTATGGACTACTTCAGTATTGCTCGGCATATATGAATCTTTTTACAGCTATTGCTTTGCTGGGACTTGAGGCAATAGTTGTAAAAGAGTTGGTCACCCATCCGGAAAAAGAGCGGGAAATTATCGGCAGTGCGATAATCCTGAGAATTATTGCGGGAACAATTTCCATTGGAAGCATATTCATAATCCTTTATTTTTTTGACGATGCAGACCCCCTTATAATGAGGGTTGGTATTTTACAGTCTTTGGTTCTTGTTTTCAGGGCATTTGAAATTTTTGATTTTTGGTTTCAATCAAAGCTTCAATCAAAATATGCGTCTGTCCTGAAAAGTATTTCATATGTGATGGTTGCGGGTTATAAAATTTTTATACTTGCGACCGGAAAGACGATTGAGTGGTTTGCATTTTCACAGAGCTTTGATTTTCTTATTATTGCAATTTTGCTTACTATTGCGTATAAGCTAAAAGGCGGCAAAAAACCTACGTGTTCATTTGCTATGTCCAAAACCTTGTTCTCTCAAAGTTATCATTTTATAATTTCAAGTCTTATTATCACTGTTTACGCTCAGATAGACAGAGTTATGATAAAACATTTTATTGATGACACTCAGACGGGGCTTTATTCGGCTGCGGTTATGATTTGTTCATACTGGACACTTGTTCCGACAGCAATAATAAATGCCACACGTCCTGTTATCATGGAACTCAAGAATGACGGTAATGAGGCAATGTATATGAGACGTCTTAAACAGCTGTATGCATTGCTCATATGGATGAATATTGCTGTCTCGCTTATTATTTCACTTCTTGCGAAGCCGATAATGTATATTGTATACGGAGAGGCATATCTCCCGGCTACGGGTGCTCTTGCCATTTCAATCTGGTATACAGCCTTTTCTGAACTCGGGGTTGCGAGGGGAAACTGGCTCGTATGTGAGGACAAAAATAAATATGCGAAATGGTTTGTGTTGTTCGGCGCTGTAGCCAATGTTGCTTTAAATTGGCTTCTCATTCCGACAATGGGTATAGAGGGTGCGGCTGTAGCTACACTTATAACTCAGATCATAGTATGCTTTATTTCTCCGCTGTGCTTTAGAGAAACACGCAGTAATGCAAAAGATATGTTGGAAGCACTTGTTTTTAAATTTGATTAAGAAGTATACTCGGGGGGTCTTATCTTGAAAAACGAACCACTTGTCTCAATAATAATGCCTGTATACGGCGTGGAGGACTATGTCGGACATGCCATAGAGAGTATACAGGCTCAGACATATAAGAATATTGAGTTTTTCTGTGTGGATGACGGAACAAAGGACAGAAGCGGAATCATCTGTGATGAATACGCTGAAAATGATCCGAGGATAATTGTCATACACAAAGAAAACGGAGGTGCTCCGTCTGCAAGGAATGTTGCAATAGACAGAGTTCACGGGAAATATCTTTATTTCCTTGATTCGGATGACTGGGCTGAACCAACTATGCTTGAGGATATGGTGAAGCTTGCCGAAGAAAACAATCTTGAGCTTGTTGTTTCGGGATTTTACATTGATACTTACTACACAGATACTGAAAAGTTTATACAGGAAAAATCTTGTGAAGATAAAATATATGCCTCACAGAGAGAATTTCGTGAGGATTCATACAGGCTTTTTGATGAAAATCTTCTTTACACTCCGTGGAATAAACTCTATAGCACGGAGTATATAAAAAGTCATAATCTTTATTTTCCCCAGACATTTTGGGACGACTTTCCTTTTAACTTAAGCGTTGTAAAAGATGTTGAGCGGGTTGGTGTGACGTCGGAGAAGTATTATCATTTTATCCGTAAACGTGCTGAGTCAGAAACTGCAAAGTACCGTGCGGATATGTATGAAAAACGCGAAGAAGAAGCTGACTGGATGGAAAATCTCTACGAATACTGGGACGTTTCATCAAAAGAAATAACCGAGTTTCTTTCAAGACGGTATATTGAACGTATAATAGGCTGTATTGAAAATGTCACTAACAAAAATTGCACTCTTACCGCACACGAAAAGAAAAAAGAGATAAGGAAGATAATAAGGACAAGGCGTGTGAGAAAGGCGCTGAGAAGGGCAAAACCGAATTCGGAGTACATGAAACTTATGCTTGTGCCGATAAAAATGCGTTCGGTTACGCTCACATATTTCGAGGGCAGAGTTATCTCGTTTGTAAAAAGTCATTCAACTAAGGTATTTGCCGAACTCAAAGCAGGCAGATGACAGACGAATTTGAGGGTCAAAATGAAGAATAATGAAATATTGGTATCCATAGTTGTACCGGTTCATAACTGTGAAAAATTTATTTCAAACACTGTAAGTTTATTGATTAATCAAACCTACAAAAATATTGAGATTATACTTGTTGATGACTCTTCAAATGATAAAAGCTATGAGGTGTGTTTGGAGGCATCCAAAAAAGATTCGAGGATAAGTGTGCTGAAAAATGAAGGCAACTTGGGTGCGGGGTTTACCAGAAATCACGGCTTAAGTCATGCAAACGGTAAGTATACCATGTTTATAGACTGTGATGATGTTATAAGTCTCGCTATGGTTGAAAAAGTGGTTGACTGTGTCGATAGATTTTCTCCCGACCTTGTCTTATTTGGGTATGATGTGTTTTATGACGGGAAAGACGGAGAATATTTTGACGCACACTTCCTAAAAAGATCTTTTCTTTGTGACAAAGATGAAATAGCCACGTTCTTTGTCGACTTATTTCCTGAGGGAATTGTCGGATTCCCTTGGAATAAAGCATACCGTACAGAACTTTTGAGAAAAAAGAATATATTTTTTTCTGATATGAAAAGACTTGAAGATGGAGTATTCAACATAGAATTTTTCAGTCAGGCATCCTCAGTGGCAGTATTGCCGGATGTTCTTTACCATTATAGACAGAGTTCACAGAACGAATTTTTTAAAAAAACTCCCGAAAATTACTACGATTTGATAAAAAATATGGTGGAGTATTTCTTTGAAAAATTTGATTGTAAATCTTCTTCAAACTATGTTCATTTGAAAACCTTCTACGCAAATGAAATCTCCAACTGTATTGAAAGCGTATATTCTCCACAGTGGAATATGACGCGTAAAAAAAGAAATATGTACCTTGAACGTTTGGCAAGTGATTCTTTTTTGAAGGAATCGCTTAAAGAGTGCACTGCGGTAAGTAAGTACAGAAAGTTCTTGCTTTCACAGCTCTTTAATGAACGCTATACGAGTATACACATAACGGTGTTTGCCAAGGTTTTTATAAAGAAAAAACTTAATCCGCTTTTTTCTTTTCTTAAAGATGGTATTGAAAGATAACATTACTTTTACAAGGAGTATATGAGGGCGTGCTTAAAAAGCTGAAAAATAACATAGTATTAAAAAATGCATCATGGATGGTAGCCGAACAGGGTGTACAAATGATAATATCCTTTGTGATCGGAATGATAACGGCACGTTATCTTGGTCCGTCAAACTATGGTGTTATCAACTACTGCGCAGCGTATACGGCTTTCTTTACCTCATTTGCGTTGCTCGGTATTGAAGCTATTGTTGTAAAAGAGCTGGTTTCCAATCCGGAAAAACAAGGTCAGATAATCGGCAGCTCTATAATTATGCGTCTTGTTGCCGGGGTAATTTCCGTATTTTCAATTCTATTGATTTTGTTTTTCGTTGATAGCGGAAACACCCTGATACTTAAGGTTGGTTTTTTACAATCGCTGGTACTTGTATTTCGTGCATTTGAGATATTTGATTTTTGGTTTCAGTCAAGACTTCAGTCAAAATATTCATCTATTTTAAAAAGTATATCCTACGTGTTGGTGGCATTTTACAAGGTATTTATCCTTGTAACCGGAAAAAGTGTAATATGGTTTGCCTTTTCAACGAGCCTTGACTTTTTAATAATTGCAATTTTACTCTTATTTGCATATAAAATATGCGGTGGAGATAAATTGTCTTTTGACTTCGGTACTTCAAAAAGAATTCTCAAGCAGGGGTACCACTTTATCATTTCGAATTTTGTCATCACAATCTATGCCCAGATGGACAAGGTTATGATCAAGCATTTTATCGGAGAGACAGAGACCGGACTTTATTCCGCCGCCATAATGATTTGCACATACTGGGTTCTTGTTCCGACTGCAATCATAAATGCTTCAAGACCGGTTATTATGAAGTTAAAAAAAGATAAAAATGAAGTACTTTACAAAAAAAGACTCGGTCAGTTATACTCACTTCTGATTTGGAGCGGAATAGTTGTTTCCGTAATAATAACGCTTCTCTCGAAGTATGTAATGAAAATTGTATACGGTGCGGACTATCTGCCTGCATCAGGCGCTCTTGCTATTGCTATATGGTATACAACCTTTTCTGTTCTTGGGGTGGCGAGAAGCAACTGGCTTGTATGTGAGAATAAAAACCAATATGCAAAGTGGTTTGTGATAATCGGTGCAGTCACGAATCTTGTGCTGAATTATTTCATGATTCCCACAATGGGAATAAACGGCGCTGCTATTGCAACGCTCATAACACAGATTGTAGTGAGTTATATATCTCCGCTGTTTTTTAAGGCAACGCGGGAAAATGCTAAAGATATGTTCTATGCAATATTTTTTAAATACAATTAATGGGGATGAATTTGTATGACACCGATTTTGACTATTGCTGTCGCTTGTTACAATGTTGAACAGTATCTTGATAAAGGTCTTACATCCTATGCTGATGAAAGACTCAATGACCGCGTTCAGGTTATAATCGTAAACGACGGATCAAAGGATAAAACGCAGGAAATTGCTGAAAAATATGCCGCAAAGTATCCCGGGATCTTTCAGGTTATCAATAAGGAAAACGGTGGTCACGGTTCAGCTGTAAATGCCGGAATTGATAATGCTAAGGGAAGGTATTTTCGCATAATTGACGGTGACGACTGGGTAAACACGGACAATCTCTGCAAGCTTCTTGACGTAATGGAAAAAACAGATGCAGATATAATTGTAGACAACAAACGAGAAGTCAATATGGTCACCGGAGATACAGAGTATTTCCCCATGAAGGCTGATGTCGATTTTGACAAGATTTACAGATTTGAAGATGTTTGCAACGACGACAGTGTTACACCTAACATAATGATTCATACCATGTCCATAAAGACCTCTATACTTAAAGAGAATAACATTCACCTTTTAGAGGGCATTTTTTACGTTGACATTGAGTTTATCGTGAAGTCAACCGTCCTTGCAAAAACTATCCAATTTGAAGATTTGGAAGTATACCAGTACTTAGTCGGAAACATCAATCAGAGCGTAAACTATAAAAACTACGTAAAGCGTTATTCTCATCACCTTAAAGTTACGCAAGAGCTTGTTCGGTTTTCAACAAATATTGACTGCAGTAACAAAATAAGAGAATATTTGGATAAGCGCGTTCGCCTTGTAATCAATACACATCTCAATATCGCACTTATCTACAATGAGAACAGAAAAGAAGGCTTGTCTCAGGCTAAAGAGTTTAAGGCGTGGCTTGACTCTTTTAGTCCTAAGTATAGTAAGATGGTTTCAAAGCGTTATTTCCAAACTTATCTTTTACACACACTTGGTATCAACTACGAAAAGCTTCAGAATTTAAAAAAGTTTTTTTCGTGATTTGAGTATGAAGGGTTTTATATTTTATGAAAAGTAAACTCAGTATTATCATACCCGTATACAACGGGGAAAAATATATCTCAAATATAATATCCGCATTTATGGCTCAGACCGAAAAGAACTTTGAACTTGTTTTTGTTGACGACGGATCCACAGACGGTACTTTTGCAAAGTTGAACAAATATGCAAACTCCACGACAATGGATATTCAGGTCATTCATCAGGAGAATGCCGGTGTATCCGCGGCAAGAAATAAGGGCATTGAGGCTGCTAAAGGTGAGTACATTGGCTTTGCGGATGTTGATGACTTTGTTTCCGATGATTATATATCAGTCTTCAATGACAATATAAATTCCGGCTTTGATTTATTGATATTCCAGTCAAAGCGAGTAACGGAAACACAGAAACTCATTACTGATACAAGCTACGACGGGACTCAAAAAATCACGGCAATAAATATGCTTAACAGGTTTATTGTCAATCCGACAAAATTCGGTGTGTACAATATTTTTATAAAAAAATCACTTCTTGATAATGAAAATATACGTTTTGTCGAAGGCTATAAATACTATGAGGATTACAATTTCCTTTACAGGGTGATTACTTTATCCGGGAAAACTTTAATTACTGAACACCAATTGTATTTTTACATCTTGAGAGACGGCTCGGCAATGCAGAAGTTCACTTCCGAACGTATTGAATGTATGCAGATTATGACTGACCTTCAATCGTTTTTTGATAAACACTTGCCGGAGTTTTCGAAAACATATAAAAAATGGGGCGTTTCCAGGCTTTACTGGTCTGTTATGTGGCAGGCGTGCCTTGCAATGGATACACGTGAAGCCTTGGCGTTCAGTAGAAGGTACAAAGTAAAAAAATATCTAAAAAATCTTATTTTTATACCGTCAAAAAAAGTGGCGTTCAGTTCGGTACTGTTTTTGATTTCACCACGGGCTTTTATTTTGGCGGCAAAAATATTCGGCAAAAGACGAACTAAGATCAGAAACGTACATTCATAAAATTTGTTCACAATTTCATACTGTTCATA
>CAVGIJ010000034.1:0-9304 GCA_963629305.1 Acutalibacteraceae bacterium | reverse complement strand
TTACCGGTTACAGGATCTCTTGCACGACGTTTGAGTTGTGCTTCGACTTCTTCATCAAGACTTGCACCGGTTGTGCTACGGCAATTCGGATGAAGCGGAGGAAAGTTTTCACCGGGAACCCGCTCGGATAATTTATATTTTTTATTATCATGCTCCTGACATACCGGGCTTGTACGAGCGTCAAGGATTGCAAGGAAAGTATATTCATCTATACCCATTTCCTCATAGGCTCTTGCGTCTGCTTCATTGTGAAAATGATTAGCCTCTGTCCTTACAAGACGTGTTGAATAATATTTTCCGACATTAAACCGCTCTCGGATCTGTCTTTCGGTCTTTTCTATTCCCTGACCGGACAAAAGTGCTCCGCCTATTACCTCACTTATAGAATCTGCAAGTATATCTGTATTGGTCCATATACGTTGACTGTAGTTTTTCCCGCTCCACGGTTCGTTCAAAAGTTCATCAACAAGGTTTTCATCTATTTTATTAAACGGGAAATCATAACCGGTACCCTGCTGTACGTCATATATGGCTTTTAAGTAACTTTCATTAACAATGCCTCTGTAACAGTCTGTACTCTCTTTTTGCTCTGCGGGGTATAATTCCTTGGCTTGCATGTAAAGCTGTGCTTGTATCTGCTCAAGGCGTGAAATACGTGACTTATAATTATTAAGGACATATTTATCAAGCCCGCGCTCCTTCATTTTCTTCCAAAGCTTATCAGTTTCTTTTACTGACAACAGCACTTTAAGTTGTGCCTGATCAAGGCCGGTTTCTTTTGAGTAATTTTTATAAATACTCTCTATTTCTTTTTGAATATTTTTAGAAGCACGGCTATACATCTTCTGAATACGGTTTATATACTCTTCACTTTGCTTTTCGGTGTCTACAAGTCGTGCTGCAGAACGCCTTTCCCAGTATCCGGCAGACTTTGCCATGCTCCCACTCCTTTTTCAGATTATTCCTCCGGCTCTGTTGTCGGCTCGGCCGTATTCACATCCGGCACCTGATTTACAGAGAATTGATTGTTATAACTTTCTTCCGGCTCTTTTTCCTCATCTTCCTTTTTCTTAAGTTCAACTATTTCAGAAGCGTCTTTTACAAAAGAAAGCTGTGAAACAAGAGTTTCGGCGTCAACGTAATCACTGAGGTTATTTATCATCTGTGATATTTCAAGGTCATTTGACGGAAGATTACGCTTGAAAACAGCGTCTACGTCTTCAATCGGAATAATTTTTGTCATTTTACTGACAGCAACCAGATAATTGTTATAAATTGAAAAGCGCTCCATGAGACCTTTCTCCATGTAGCGCTCTTTATTCTTAATATTCTGTTCAAATGCAAGAAGCTTATATCTTATAGCCACACCGGATGAGTTTCCCACAAAGTTCTCATCTGACATATTCGGTGTCATTGAAATTTTATGAATGTCGGCCTCTATATTCTTACGGAGTACATCCACATCCGTTTCATGCAGTGTTTTTACGAGATATTCAACCTTGCCGTCTGTCGGGATATTAGCAAGCATACGACTATCTTTAAGCATATCTGCTTGTTCTTCATCAAAATCCATGCCGTAAAGGCAGAGAATAGCGTCTACAAGTTGCTCTTTATCGTTTATTCTGTCAGACTGCAAGGTGTTGTATGCGTCAATAAGGCTTATTACCGGCTCATAGTCGCCCATCAGCTCCGGATTATTCTTATACTGTATAAGCGGTACCAAGCCAAACTTATGCGGCTGTGGCGGTGCAACCGGAATTAAAGCAGCAGATGTAACTTTATACTGTCTTAACTCTCTATCTGTACATACCGTTACTTCATAATGAGTTAGTTTTCTACCGTTTTTAACCGGTCTATATATAATACCGAAGAGTTTATTATGCTCTACGGTATCATCATATACAATTATTGCGTTCCGGTCGTCTATCTCACATGATTTCGGTTCGGCAGCTTCATTAGTGTATATATATTCATACTGTGAACCAAAAACAGACACGTCCTTTGCTATCTCGGAATCAAGGTCGTTTATTGTCTGTCTACTGTAAGCGTCAAGAATCGGCTGTACGACATCTTCATATTCTTCACTTACTTGATAGTCAACCGGATTGCCGAGCAGATAACCGGTATTTGTATCTGTTATATACTTTGCGTGATTTACAACAACCTTGTTATTCATAAGGCCTATAGACTTATTACGTCGCGTAATCGCATGTTTGCCAATGTAATAATCCTCCAGCAAGTTATATCTCGCTTTATATTTCTCGTTATAATTAATGGCGTCCAGAATAACCTGATTAGTTATTTCCGTATCCTTTGGCACAGTATACACGTTTTCCACTCCCTTATAACATTAAAACCCCACAGGTTTGCGATAAACCTTCGGGGTTTTAGTTCCTTTAATATATTTATTTAGTCCATATCTCATGGCGTCTATCGTATGGTTGAACGTATCAACCGGCTCATTTACATACTCGCCGGTCTTTTTGTCTTTCTTCCACGTATAGTTTTCAAGTTCTTCCAACACTTTAAAGCAACGCTCATCAACAATAATCTCATACTGCAACATCCACTGCAGGCCGAAGATAATTGAATCCTTACCCTTGATAGTCGATTCAATATTTACGCCCTTGTCTTTTATCTCATCAATGGACTTTGGCTCGGCACAATCGGCATACGATTTATCTTTACTCAAGCCAAGAGTTATCATTGTGTCCGCAATCTCATTGTTTTTCATGCCCTTACGGACATACTCGCCCATGACGTATATTTTCTTATTAACAGTGTCAATACGTCCCCAGACAAGCGCAGACGGGTCGTTAATATATCCGAAGTCAAGACCTATCCAAAGCGGCAGGCCTGCAACCTCATCCGCACCGATAAGGCGCTTTGTATATGCAGGAAATACAAGCTTATCCAACGTAGCGAATTCGCCCAGTGCGTAAATACGGTAATATGCCGGATTTCTTTCCTTAAGATTTTCAAGTTCCTTTTTATAATCCTTTGACAGAAACTTATTATCTTTATACGTAGTGTGGTAAATGACAGTGTTTTTTCTCTTTTTACCACTGAAAAAGTAATTAAAAACCCAGTTAGCCTTGCTAACCGGGTTAAACATCAAAAACAACTGAGGAAACGGCTCTTTCGGACGAAGACGCAAATTAAGCTGCGTAAAATCTTCTTCCGTAAATTCAGACGCTTCCTCAAGTACTATATCTGTGATTCCGGTTATAGATTTAATCTTTTCCGGATCATCCAGACCTTTAAAAAGAAAAGTTGAACCGTTAGGCAATTTAATCTCACGGTCCGTTTTATTAATCTCACAACAGTCATATATACCGGCGGCAGTAATAAGGTCGAGCATAAGACACCATACAGAATCTTTAATCGTTGCGCCTACTTTTCTTGTGATAAGCACTCTACGCTTATAATTCATTGACTTAAGCAATACCTTTTGAAGCGCACCATAGCTCTTTCCTGATCCCGCTCCACCGTAATATACTTCTATTCGGCGAGAATAATCATCTATAATTTTATAAACCCAAGGGTTAAATGCCTTTGGATTTAATTTTTTAGCCATTATTTAAACCAGTCCGTATCAACAGTCTTAACTTCCTGTTTATCAACAGGCTTTTCACCTATGGTATCTCTTATAACTTCAAAAGCTTTTGTATCGCCTTTTTGCGCTCTTTTAACAAGTGCAAGCACAATCTGTTCTTGATATGTCTTATCACCCTTCGCCTGCATTTCAAGCAAAATTTCAAGCTCTTCCTTAAGCTTTTTTCGTGCTCTTCTTGCTTCTCCGCTCTTCTTTCCGCCGGCTGCTCCAAGCTTCTTTGCTTCCTCTGTTGAAAGTGTTGTTTTTGGTCTCAGATTTTCGTTATTTGCCATTATTCATTTTCACCTTCAATTTTTAAACTAAACTCTCCGGTTTCTCTTCGCTTCATTCTGATTTTTGAAAAAACACGTGTTTTTTACTGTTTTTTCACTGTTTTTTCTTGTTTTGACGCGGTTTTTTCAGCCTTTTTTGTCTCTTCTACAACTATCTGATAATCAGTGCCGTAAAGTCTGATAAAAATTTCGCCCTTTTCGTTCGGTTTTACTCTGATAATTTCCATCCCGCTCACCTCATTTTTTGATAAAAAGAAAACAGGTATCTCTCGACACCTGTTTACACTATCATAATATCACTTTACGAGCGGACAAAACGGACAACTTTTCATTTTTGAAAAAATTTTTCAAGATATCTTATATATGCTTTTCGCACAGAATCAGCCGTGTTTTTCCCGCCGATCTTATCCGCAATAACTTTAAAGGGCAGACATTCAACACATCTGTAGTGAAGCAGCAACCTATAAAACGGTTCCGGTATATGATTAATAAATCTTTCAATCATTATAACTTTTTCAGCTATTTGATTTTTAATATCAATCAATTCATTTATGTACTTTTCGGTTGCGGTAATATATTTGTCTTCCACAGATAGTTTATTTCCTGAACTTCCTCCCGGAGTTATTGACATACTGGCTGTACATTTTTCTGCTTTGGCTTTTTCAACTTCTATAAAACTTTCCAATCTCTTCTGATCTTTCCGAAGATAATAAATCGATTCGAGATCTTGTCTTGTTATTTTCAATTGCCCGCTCCCTCCTATTTATTTTCCTCCTCCGTAACTTCAAGCCATATCTCGTCTCCTTTATACACAAAGTCTGTGCGTATTCCTAATTCCGCAAGTCCCCTCATTGCTTTAACCGCATCGTCTTTAGTTACGCACTTAATCATGTCTCCTTTTGTCACTGCTCATCCCTCCCCATAGCCATGATCGAGGCTAATCCTATTCCAAAAAGACCTCCAATAAAGAAGCCTATCATGAACATTTCCATGTCAAACCTCCTTAATCTGAATTCCGTATCTCTCAAGCATCATTTTCCGCTTGATGATATAATCTTTGGTCTTAAAACCTTTGGCATCTTCAACCACCGTTTTCCCGCCTCTTACGTAAACAAAGTCTGCTATGTATGCGCATTCACGTTCTACGACTTTACCGTCAATCTTCTGTGCAGGAATAAGTCTGAACTTCACTTGGCGGCGAAGATCTGATATCTCTCCGGCACGTTTGAGTAATTTCAACTCGCACCACCGTTCGTATTCTCTCTTGCTGTCAAACTTGCCGTCCATCGTTACGATTTTCTTGTTATGATATTTCATGTTGCCTCCTTGAAGTATTCACATGCAGGCTTGTAGTCCCATGTTTCCTTGCTATGCTTGTTGCACCACCCGGTGAACAAGTCAGCTGATAATTCGTAGTGCTTGCATATAGCACAGCCTTTGTCAGGCGTAAACGAGGGCAACCCCTCTTCGAATTTGTCACAGTCTTCAACACTGCAACCCCTGCTTTGTCTTGTGTACAAGATATAATTACACAAAGGGGATTTGTCTCCCTGTCTGTATTTGCATGAGCCACATTTTTTAAGTCGATATATCTGACTCATGTGCTGTCCTCCCTCGGCTTGTACACAATCGGTTGCCTTGCCCGTTCTTTAACTTTGTCAGTGTCGTATGACTGCTTTACCGGTTGTTTTACGTTTTTCTTTTCATTCCTCGCCCAATTCCGGATTGTTGCTAGATAATTCTTGTACGTCTTACCGGCACTAGCATAACTGCTGACCTTTTCGATTCGGTCTAAATAATCATTCGGAAATTCCTCTTTGAGTTTTTCCATGTCAGAATCAGAGAGCAACACATTTTTATATTCTCCGTATTTGTGTTTTGTTTCTTTCTCTTTCTCTAACTCTTTCTCTATATCTATCTCTATATCTAATCTCTTATACTCTAATCTCTTATCTCTAATCTCTGTGGGACATTTTGTCCCATTTTTCGTGGGACATTTTGTCCCGCCATTGTCCCCTATATTGTCCGGTAACAATTTTTTCTCCTGTTCTTTCAGCTTTTCGCGGTATTTTTTCTTTCTGATTGCTTCATCACTTGCAGAACTAGAACCTACCATTCCTTCTACTGCCGATATTCGTAAAACCTCATTTTCTTGTACATAAATGAGTCCTAAATTTTTGAATAACTCAAGTGCTACTAACACCGTTTCTCTGCTGAAATGCTTTGCTTCTCTGACGATTTTATCAACATCGTAAGGGATAAGAATATCTCCGATCCGGCTGCATAATTCGCCTCCGTTATTTGCTGTCATCACACAGAGCATTTGATATAAAACGACATAATCACTGCCGTTCTTTTGAGATAAAAGAAAGTCAATTTCATCCAGTCCAAAAAAGTCTGTTTTGAGTTTAATCCAGTAATATTTCTTTTCGTCTTTCATCGTGTTCTATCCTATCTGAATAAAGTTTCTGTATTTTTTACACTTCCAACACCACATGGTTTTGATGTGCCCTTTAGGAGTCTTCTTGTTCTTTTTAGGGCACATCATTTTCTCTTTACATACCGGGCATATGAAGTATCTTTGCCTCATCAAAACGGTAAGTCATCCTCGCTTACGTCCGGTATAACTTCTTTCATGTCAGCGTTGTTTTTCTCTCCACAGAAACTTACTCTATCGGCTATAACTTCAACAGCTGTTCTCTTTGCTCCGCTCTTGTCCTCATAACTTCGAGTCTGAATAGATCCCTGAATTGCGATCAGATTTCCCTTGCTGAAATACTTCGTAATAAACTCCGCTGTCTGTCTCCATGCAACAATGTTTATAAAGTCCGTATCGTCAGAAAAAGCTCTGTCTACTGCTATCGTGAATGACGTGACAGATGTACCCTTGTTTGTTGTTTTAAGTTCCGGTGCAGCTGTAATCCGTCCCATAAGTGTTACATTGTTAAGTGCCATTTTTAATCCTCCACATAATTTTTTCCGAATATTCGTATAAAGTCTTCTGTTGTCCAATCGTAATGTTTCATCGCCTCTGATTGCGCATATCTCTTTAGGAGTAATTCATAACTCCGGTTGTGATGTACGCCCAAGTGTTGGTCTGTTATTGACCGGAGGCAGAAGTCAATTCTTCCTCTTAACTCAAGCATATCTTTACATAGCCCTTACGGCTGTTGCAGAGCTTTTGCTCTCTGACAAGATACAAGTCATATGTATCCGGGTTGTCCTTCTTAAACGTCTTCTCATCGAATGAAACAACCTCTTTGTATTCTCCAGCCTGTGGTTCAACCAAGTTTACTTTAACTCCCTGCGGAGATTCCCACTTCTTGATTCCCGCTTCGTACATT
Organism: Acutalibacteraceae bacterium; assembly: GCA_963629305.1. GTDB lineage: Bacteria > Bacillota > Clostridia > Oscillospirales > Acutalibacteraceae > UBA1227. The sequence continues at coordinate 2,072 of CAVGIJ010000034.1, read as the reverse complement.
GCTTCAAAGAGCTGCTCTTTAAGTTCCTTGCTCTTCTTTTCAATTGCTTTCATTTCCTTGAGTGTGTCCTCAAGTACTTCTATCTGACTGGTTAGTTCTTCAAACTTAATTAATTCCTCGCTCATGCCTGTACCCCCTTAATCTCATTTAAGATAAAGCCCCACTCTTCGTCCGTGGTTTCTTTCGTTACTTTGTACTCTTTAGCGAGTTCTGTAACCGGCTTTCCGGTCTTCTTGTAGGCTTCAATTGCCAACTCTCTGTTGGTCTTCTTCATTTCCGGCTTTTCAGGTCTGCCTGCCGGTTTAAATTCAACCGGTGCAGCCGGTTCTTTCTGCTCGTGGTATTCATTTGTGTCTGCATCCTTTGTGTCGTCAAGGTCAAATAACCCGTTGAGAGCATATTTTCGAGCATATGAAGACGTTGCTCCGGTGATCTGACTGTCATCCATGCCCTTTTTACTTTCAGCTTCTCTTGCACAAGCCGTTACACTCATGATTTCTGTTCCATCTTCGTCCCAAAGTGTGGCTGTTGCTTCAACGTAGTTCTTTCCGTTTCGCTCAATAATTGAGTCTGTCAGTGTTAAAGCACATCTCAACTTTGCAAGGTAAGGCTTTACAGCCTCTAAAATACCCTCTGCGTTTCTGTAGTTGTAATTTCCGAATTTGTTGTATAAGTTTTTCGGTGCTTTCAGTTTTGTTTGTATCTCAATTAACTTCTGTAGATTCATTTTTATCCTCCATATAATACTTGGCTACCATACATGGCTCGCCTCTTCTGTTCCTTACTGTGACCATTTGTTTTTTAATTGGATATCCGTCCTGTATTAATTCAAATATCCTTGCTCCGAGTCTCATTATTCCGTACTCGTTCATTGCTTCAAGTTGAGTTATGCTTTTACCCTCAAGTAAATGCTTGAGTACCATTTGATTTTGTCTCATTCATCTATCCCCCAACCGCTGAAAAGTTCTTCCGCAATCCACGTCTGCACTCTCTCATTGTCGCTGTGTGCCTCCATAGCACTCTCGTATATATCAGACATTATCTTTCCCTTGCAATCATCACAAAGCCCGTTTGTGAGTTCAGAGGGCAATTTGTAATCATCACAGCAGATACACTCCTCTGCTTCTTCGATTTCGGTTGCCCCGCAATGCGGGCAAGTCGAAACATAGTAACCGTCACTGTACCGTTCGCCTACACGGTCAAACGCTCTGCCCGGCTCGGAAAACGTCAACCCACAATCGCAACAAATAAACATCATTTAACCTCCCTTATGTAAACCGTTTGTCTGCCGAATTTTTCGGCATCTTCGTGATTTTCAAAGTAAAAATCAATCACTTTGCCTTTCATTGCCCCGGTGTCTGCCACTGTGTATATGCCGTACCCCTGAATTTCAATCTTGGTTCCGGCGGGAAAGTAGTTGCAAGCAACTGTCTTTCCCTCTTCAAGTGGAATACCGTGAGCGCCTTTAATTACCTCGCCTTGTGTTTCTGACCACTTGCCACAACATGTGGAACAAGCACAGTATCCGGTTGCCGTGTACTCGTCCCATGTGAGGTAGTCCACTGCGCAATCTGTTGTGGTTTCCTCTGTTGTTATCTCTGCAACGCTTTCCGCAACTTCCTGTTCTTCAATAACAACTTCAACTAAATTTAGTGCAGCTACTTCTGCACGAAGCTTGTCCACTTCCGGCTGCCTTATCAAAGCCCCGATACACATACCGAGGATTAAAACGCCGGCAAGGATTATTCCGATTTCGGTTTTGTACTTTTTCATGTGTCACCCTCCATGAATCGGACAAACGCTTTTCGTGGTATCTTTGTACTTCTACCGACTACTATAACCGGGAAACCGAGTAATTCAGGATTGCTCCTTGCTTGTACTCGAATAAGCTGCGGTTCACACTGAAGCACTTTTCCGGCAATAGCCGGAGTTATGAAATCTGTAGTCATGTTTTTTACTTCTTGTAAGGTCATAGTCAATCCTCCCTCTGCCAATAATTAAGATTTCTTAAGTATGTGTCAAAAAAAATAAAGAGGAATATCTACGCGAGGAATATCTAATACAGCACATAT
>CAVGIJ010000033.1:0-10683 GCA_963629305.1 Acutalibacteraceae bacterium | reverse complement strand
GCGGCGGAAGATTGGTGATTGCAATGCAGGTCTTGCCGACCAGCTCTTCCGGCTCATAAAAGCTATGGATACCGCTTAAAATGGTTCTATCACGCCCTGTTCCGTCATCAAGAGTGAACTGTAACAGTTTCTTTGATTTCGGTACTGCCACACACTCTTTAACCTTTACTGCACGGAAATCCGACTTTGAGAATGTTTCAAAGTCAACCGTGTCTTCAAAGAGCGGCTCTATCTTTACATTGGAAAAATCAATCTTTTCAGGTACTGACTCTTGTGTTTTCGGAGCAACGGTTGTGTTTGCCTTTGAGCCCGTGTCTCCAAGGGGTTTCATTGTCGGAAACAGGATAACGTCACGAATGCTCTCATTTCCTGTGAGAAGCATGCAAAGACGGTCGATTCCTATACCGCAGCCGCCTGTCGGAGGCATGCCGTATTCAAGTGCCGTGACAAAGTCGTCGTCAAGCATATTTGCCTCATCGTCTCCGCAGTCACGGAGCATGAGCTGATGTTTGAAGCGTTCCATCTGATCAAGCGGATCATTGAGTTCTGAATATGCGTTGGCATACTCTGTACCGCAGATGAAAAGCTCAAAACGTTCGGTAAGGTACGGCTTTGACGGTTTACGCTTGGTAAGCGGAGAAACTTCTACGGGGTAATCCATGATAAAGGTAGGCTGAGTTAAGTTCGCCTCGACATACTCATCATAGAACTGAGTTAAGATGTCGCCCCAAGTTTCCTTTCCGTTTTCAACCTCTATGTGGTGTTCTTTGGCGAGTGCGACAGCTTTTTCGTTGTCAAGAAGGAACTCGTCAAAGTCAATGTTTGCGTATTTCTTTACGGCGTCAACCATTGTGAGTCTTTCAAACGGTTTGCCGAGATCAATCTCAACGCCTTTGAAGTTTACAACAGTTGTTCCGTTTGCGGCAATGGCTGCATTGCGGAAGATAGCTTCAGTTCTGTCCATCATTCCGTTGTAGTCTGTGTATGCCTCATAGAATTCAATGGTTGTAAATTCCGGATTATGCTTTGTGTCCATACCCTCATTACGGAAGATACGTCCGATTTCATAAACACGCTCCATGCCGCCTACGATGAGACGCTTGAGCGGAAGCTCTGTAGCAATTCTCATGTACATGTCGAGGTCGAGCGCATTGTGATGTGTGATGAACGGACGTGCGGACGCACCGCCTGCTATTGTGTTGAGTACAGGTGTCTCAACTTCAATGTATCCGATATCATCAAGGGTCTTTCTTACAGCCCGGATGATCTTAGAACGCTTTATGAAGGTGTCCTTTACTTCCGGATTGACGATAAGGTCAACATAGCGGCGTCTGTAGCGGGTATCCGCATCCTTGAGGCCGTGGAATTTTTCAGGGAGAGGGAGAAGTGATTTTGAGAGGAGGCGTATCTGCTGTGCATGAACGGAAATCTCCTCCGTCTTGGTCTTAAATACAAAACCTTTTATTTCGATGATGTCGCCGATATCCCATTGCTTTTTAAACGCCTTGTATGCATCCTCTCCTACGTCGTTTATGGAAACATAGGACTGTATGCGACCGAGCTTGTCCTGAATGGTTACAAAGCTTGCTTTACCCATGATACGGCGTGCAATAATTCTTCCGCATACGGAAACTTCCTTGTTCTCAAGCTCGTCGAAATTTTCTTTTATCTGAACGGACTCATGTGTCTGCTCTGCGGTCATAACTTGGAAGGGATCACGACCCTCTTCCTGTAAGGCCTTGAGCTTGTCAATTCTTATCTGTCTTTGTTCATTTGTCTCCTCCTGAGTAAGTGCTGTCTCAGGTGTGTTGTTTTCTGCCATCGGGGGTTTCACTCCTTAACTTAAATACAAATAATTATTTCTTTTCAATTTCAATAATTTTATATTTAAGTTTTCCGGCAGGAGCCTCAACTTCAACGGTCTCACCTTTTTTGTGACCGAGGAGAGCCTTTCCTACAGGTGATTCATCGGAAATTCTTCCCTTTATAGGGTCAGCCTGCTGAGGTCCGACAATCTGGTATGTGAAGTCCTCTTTGAGCTTCATGTCTTTTATTGTGACACGTGATGCTCTGTTTACAACATCTGATGAAAGCTCGCTTTCATCAATGAGCTTATAGTTCTGGAGAATTGCCTCAATTTCATTGATACGTGATTCAAGTTTGCCCTGCTCTGATTTTGCTTCGTCGTACTCGGAGTTCTCCGATAAGTCTCCGAATGAGAGAGCAACTTTAATTTTTTCAGCAATATCTTTACGTCCGGTGGTCTTTAACTGTTCGAGTTCATCCTGTAATTCCTTGAGACCGTCAGAGGTAAGTAAAATTTCTTCTGCCATGTGTTGTCATTCCTTCCGTGTGCCAAAAGCACTCATAGTATTATATTTAAATGGTAATGCTTTGTCAATTGAGTGTATGTGCCATCAGTTTTCTTCGATAGCTTTAAGTGCGTCCATTTCTTCCTTTGTAACGGATGTGCGGACGTCGCGGAGTATCTTTACCTGTTTTCGGTTGTATGTGGACGGCGCGGCATCCGGATTTTTATCAAGCTTCACCTTTATAATGCCCGTTATGAGATTTGACTCCGTAACAACGCCCTTGCCCTCTTTTGTCTCTACAAGAGCACCTGCTTTAGGAGTTATTTTCATAAGGTGCTCGTATGCCGGTTGCTCGTACTTAAGACAGCACATAAGTCTGCCGCATGTACCGGAAATTTTGGTGGGATTAAGGGACAGGCCCTGTTCCTTTGCCATCTTTATGGAAACCGGCTGGAATTCTCCCATGTATGTGTGACAGCAGAAAGGCCTGCCGCAGATTCCGAACCCGCCGAGCATTTTTGCCTCGTCGCGTACGCCTATTTGACGAAGTTCAATTCTTGTCTTGAACACGCTTGCAAGATCCTTTACAAGCTCGCGGAAATCAACGCGTCCGTCTGCGGTGAAGTAGAAAAGGATTTTGCTGTTGTCAAACGTGTATTCAACATCTATGAGTTTCATTTCAAGCTTGTGCTTTGCAATTTTTTCTTCACAAATCTTAAGTGCTTTTTTCTCTTTTTCCTTGTTTTCTTCAAGTTTTTTAAGGTCCTTATCAGTTGCGATGCGGATTATCGGTTTCAGCGGTGCGACTATCTCGTCATCCTCCACCATGCGGTTTGCCGTAGCGACTGTTCCGCACTCTACACCCCTTGCGGTCTCAACTATTACACGTTGACCTTCAGAGAGCTTTATGCCTATGGGGTCAAAGCAATATATCTTGCCGACCTCTTTGAATCTTATACCAACTACTTCAGTCATTATTACCTCCGATAAGTTTTGATGAAAGGCGGCACAAAATCAGATTTTTGTTGCCGTATATATTGATTGATTTCTGAATTTCCTCAAGTCCCGATACTGCTTTGAGCAATGTACTCCTCGGCAGCGACGCAAGCTTTCTTGCTTCACTTTCCGCTGAACTTATCAACGTCTTGCCTCCGCAGAGAAGAACAAGTGCATCACGGAGAATCAGGCTGAGTCTCTCAAGAGCGGGTTTTAAAAGCTCATAATTTTTTTCAAAAAATGAAACGCATGTCATCAAGGCAAATTCATCCCCGTCGGCGATGAATAAAGCCATATGCTTTGCAATATCAAGCGCTGCTTTATTATCTTCAAGCTCAGGGTCGGGTTCTTCATCGTCGAGCGAGAACACGGCAACGCGTGAAAGTACAGTCGGGAGAAGTGTCGAATGTGAGTCGCAGAGCAGTATGAATGTTGCATATGTCGGCGGCTCCTCAAGGATCTTCAGCAGAGCATTCTGCGCATAATCCTGCATAAGTTCTGCCTTTGCAATGATGTAAACTTTATGTTCGCTTTCATTCGGAAGAACCGAAACGTCCTCTCTCATGTCACGTATAACGTCGACGGAGAGAGTTTTTTTCTTTTTATCCGGAAGCACCGTTATAACATCCGGGTGTATGTCGGAAAAAATTTTGTTGCAGGCAGTGCAGTGTCTGCACGGTCCTGCCGCGGTGTCGTCGCTGCAAACAAGGGAAGCGGCGACCGTGCGCGCGAGTGCAAGGCGGGAGTCATATGTGCCGCCGTCGAGTGCGAGCGCGTGTGGAATGCGCTTGCTCTGTATGAGAGTATCAAGTTCCCTGTTCATAGGTTAGGCCTTTTTGCCGGAGCCGGCTTTATCTGAAACGGTTCTCGGCATAACCGTGAACAGGAAGGCTGTTGCAAACAGCGCAAAGGCGAGGTCACAGTAGTGAACCGGATAATTTGTCGGCAGTGTGTAGCCTTTGCCCGTTACAGTGAGGATGACCGGAGCAAGCGCCACGACGTATGCCATGAATGCGCCGGAAATACCGGAGAACCAGAGAAGCCACATGCTCTTTTCGGGGTTTACACCGGATGCAATGCGCGCAAATGAAAATGTAAACAGAATCATGAAAATAAGCATGATGATTTGCAGGAACAACTGAGATACGTTTTTGTAGCTTATAGGGTCTATGAAGTGGTAAGCAAGTCTTGCCATGGCATAAACCGTCGGACAAACGGCAAGAACCTTATGCTTTCTGAATGTGCCGTTTCCGAGAAAGTACGAATACGCAACAAAGGCGATGTAAAATGCCGAGAAAAGCCCACCTATAATCTGAAGTCCCACTGCAAATGTTCCGGAGGTCAGGATGTAACGCGGAAGAGTCATAGTTCCGTCTGCCGAATATGCATCGTAAAGTTCAAGAAATTTGCTGATTTGGAGTACCCCGTCCACTGCGAGAGTTATTGCAAAAACGGCGGAGAGAAGTCCGAGCGGTATATCTTTTTCGTCTTCAAACTCCGGATTTGGCATAATTCCGCTGAAAAGGGAAATAAAAAATGAAAGGACAACTACCGCTGCGCAGAGGATATACAGGATATACACGGTAAAATCCTTTGCGAGCCAAAATCCCGTAGAGGCTTCAAGACAGCTTGTAAACTGGAACATACGAACCGGTACAGCGAACAAAACCGCTATTGCCATTATGAGAATAAGCGGGCTTGGTGAAAGCTTATCGAACTTTAATTTTTTCACGGACTAAAACCTCCGAATATCTTTAAAGAAAATTACATAATATTGTATAACATCACATATTTAAAGTCAAGGAAAACGGAGGCCTGAAAACAGATGAAAACCTTACCCTCCGATGCGCAGAAGAGTGTGCCGGAAATGGCAAAAGAGGGGTATACTTACAAAGAAATCCTCGCTCACTATTATACCGGAACAGAAATTCTGTGTTTTTAACAAAACCACTAAAAACAGTCTCTCAAATTTATTTAATACGCATGATTGACGATACTTGGTAGCTGCTATATAATGGTAAGTACACGTTAGGGAAACACAATATATTGTGGTAAATCGCAAACGCATTGGGCAAAGTATGATTTGGGAGGAAACAGAAAAATGATTGATACCATTATAAAGAGAGACGGACGTGCCGTACCGTTTTCGATTGATAAAATTGCACAGGCCATAAACAAGGCTATTGAGGCTTGCGGCGGCGGAAACTACGAGGAGGCGCTCGAGCTTTCACAGCAGGTTGTCAATCATATTGAGGCATCCGGAAATACCAGACCGACTGTCGAGGAAATTCAGGATACCGTTGAGAGAGTTCTTATCGAAAGCGGACACGCAAGAACCGCTAAAAAATTCATACTTTACCGTTCTGAACGCTCACGTATACGTGAGATGAACACGCGTCTTATGAAGATCTACGAGGGCCTTACCTTCAAGGACGCAAAGGAAAATGATATCAAGCGTGAAAATGCAAATATAGACGGCGACACAGCTATGGGCACAATGCTCAAGTACGGTTCTGAGGGTGCGAAGCAGTTCAATGAGCTTTACGTTCTTAAACCGGAGCATGCCAAGGCTCATGTTGAGGGTGACATACACATCCACGACCTTGATTTTTACACTCTTACAACAACTTGCTGTCAGATTGACATTCTCAAGCTTTTTGAGGGCGGATTTTCAACGGGTCACGGATTCCTTCGTGAACCAAATGATATTTCAAGTTATTCGTCTCTTGCTTGTATTGCCATTCAGTCAAACCAGAATGACCAGCACGGCGGACAGAGTATACCGAACTTTGAGACCGGTATGGCTCCGGGCGTAAAGAAAACCTACAGAAAGAGATACATTGACAATCTCTGCAAGGGTCTTGAGCTTCTTTGCGGATTTGAAGATGCATCCGAGGCAACAAAAAATCTCTGCCTTGAAGTTGAAAACACATACGGTGTTTCACCTGTTCTTGCAAATGACAACGATTATCAGGGCCATGAGGCGGATCTTCTCATAAACAAGTACAAGCTTCCCGAAGCAAATGTTAAAAAGGCACAGGCATTTGCCGTAAAGAAGGCGTATAAGGAGACAGACAAGGCTACATATCAGGCAATGGAGGCTCTTGTACATAACCTTAATACCATGCATTCAAGAGCCGGCGCACAGATTCCGTTCTCATCCATAAACTACGGTCTTGATACAACCCCGGAAGCACGTCTTGTTATGAAGAATGTTCTTCTTGCAACTGAGGCGGGGCTCGGAAACGGAGAGACACCTATTTTCCCGATACATATTTTCAGAATAAAAGAGGGAATCAACTACAATCCGGGCGACCCGAACTACGACCTTTTCAAACTCGCTATGAGGGTTTCGGCAAAGAGACTTTTCCCGAACTTCTCATTCATGGACTCACCGTTCAATCTCCAGTATTACAAAGAGGGAGATTACAATACACATGTGGCTTACATGGGCTGCCGTACACGTGTTATGTCCAACATATATGACCCGACTCGCGAGCAAGTGTCCGGAAGAGGAAACCTTTCATTTACATCTATCAACCTTCCGAGAATAGCCATAAAGGCACACGGAAATATTGATATCTTCTTTGAAGAGCTTGACAGAAAGATTGACCTTGTATTTGACCAACTCTACGACAGATACCTCATTCAGGGACACAGAAGGGTTTATAACTATCCGTTCCTCATGGGACAGGGCCTTTGGCTTGACTCCGACAAGCTAAGGTCTGATGATGAACTCATGGAAGTACTTAAGCACGGAACTCTTACCGTCGGCTTCATAGGACTTGCCGAGACGCTTAAAGCTCTCATAGGTTCACACCACGGTGAGACACAGGAGGCACGCAATCTCGGTCTTGAAATAATCGGTCATATGAGACAGCGTGCGGATGATAAATCACGCGAGACCGGTATGAACTACTCACTTATCGCAACTCCCGCAGAGGGACTTTCGGGACGTTTTGTACGTATGGACAGGGAGCGCTACGGAACTATTCCGGGTGTAACCGACAGACCGTACTATACAAACTCATTCCACGTTCCCGTTTATTTCCCGATCTCCGCATTCGACAAGATACGCATAGAAGCACCGTATCATGCGCTTACAAACGGCGGACACATCTCATACATTGAGATGGATGGAGATCCTACTGAGAATCTTGAGGCATTTGAAGCGGTTATTCGCTGCATGAAAGAAAACAACATGGGATATGCTTCAATCAACCATCCGGTTGACAGAGACCCTGTATGCGGATATACCGGAATCATCGGAGATGTATGCCCGCGTTGCGGACGTCATGACGGAGAGGCTGTTTCGGAAGAAGTTCTTATGAAGATAAAAGGCTATTCAAAGTCGGTATGCGGATGCGATGAAAACCCGCTTGAAGAGGCTGACAAACTCGCAAATCCGGTTGTATAAAATTTAAAAATAAATCTTAAAAATAAGCGTTAATAAACAGAAAGGGAGCAATAATTATGGAAGGAAAAATGGTTGGCGAAGGCGTAAAATTTGAAAGAATCAGAAGAATCACAGGCTACCTTGTAGGTACTCTCGACCGCTTTAACGATGCAAAATATGCGGAAGTAAACGACCGTGTAAAACATTCAATCGGAACAGGTGCCGGAGAGTTTGAAAAAATCTGATGGAGACAAAGCTCAAACTTGCAGGTGTTATTCGTGAGAGCATAGTTGACGGTCCGGGATGGCGTTTTGTGGTTTTTGTACAGGGGTGTCCGCACCACTGCAAAAACTGTCAGAATCCCGGAACGTGGGACTTTGACGGCGGATATACGACAACTGTTGAAAATATCATAAATGCCGTCAAAGAGGACAGACTCCTCACGGGAGTAACATTGTCCGGCGGTGAACCGTTTACGCAGGCAAAAGAGCTTACTGTTCTTGCTAAAGCGGTACGTGAAGCGGGTCTCGACGTTATGTCGTTCTCCGGATACACCTACGAAGAACTCATAAGCGGCGCCACGGATGACAACGGGTGGCTTGACTTACTGTCAGAACTCTCGCTGCTTGTTGACGGAAAATTCATTGAAGAACAGAAATCTCTCGAACTTAAATTTCGCGGTTCAAGAAATCAGCGTATCATTGATGTTCAGAACTCGCTCAAAACAGGGCATGTTGTTTTAAGTCCGCTAAACGGCTGATTTGTTCCAACGCTTACACAATGACTACTCTTTAAAGTGATAAAATGCACACAATTTTACCATTTTGCGAAATAATGTTGAAAATGGTCGACTAAATAGGTTATACTTGTGTGTAGCGAAAAAATTTTCATTGTACCATACGCTATCATGAAAAACATTCCATGATAGCGTACTTTAAGTTTAATTGTAGATTGAGTTTGACTATGGGGAAATGAACAAGTGAGCAATAAGAGTATATCAAAAATTAAGAGACGCAAAGTAGAGCACTGGAGATTGGTTGCTGTTCTTCTTATGCTCTATGACATTGTTGTAGTAAACACTTCATATTTTCTTGCATTGTTTATTCGTTTTGATGGTGTTTTTTCAAAAATTCCAACCATGTATCTTACGGCGTATCTTAAGTATATACCTATAAATACCGCTATCTGTATACTTGTTTTTATGTGGCTTCGTATGTATCAGAGCATCTGGCGCTTCGCCAGTTATTCGGAGCTTTGGAGAACATTTTTTTCAACACTGATTACGTCGTGTACACACATAATAGGAATAACTCTGATATTCAGAAGAATGCCTATCTCTTATTACCTTATAGGCACTATGTTCCAGTTCGTCCTCATGATTGCGGTGCGTTTCTCGTATAGGTTTGTCTTGCTTGAACGCAGACGTTTTTACACAAACGGCAAGGACAAAAGGCGTGCTATGATCATAGGCGCGGGATCAGCCGGTACTTTGCTTATGCAGGATATTTTACGTGCTGAGGAATCGGATGTCCGTGTCTGCTGCATAATTGATGATAATCCGAATAAAAAAGGTCGCTACATTGACGGTGTTCCTGTTGTCGGCGGACGCGATGATATACTCCTGAATGTTGACAGGTATAAAATTGAAACTATTCTTATCGCAATACCGAGTGCATCTGCCACTGACAAGCGAGAGATTGTAAATATCTGTAAGGAAACAGGGTGTGAGCTTAAAATACTTCCGAGTATGTACCAGTTTGTAAGCGGAAGCGTTAGCATAAAATCAATGGAAAAAGTATCCGTTGAGGATCTTCTCGGACGTGACCCGATACATGTTGACCTGACGGAAATATGCGGTTATCTCACCGACAAAACCGTACTTGTTACAGGCGGCGGTGGCTCAATAGGTTCCGAGTTATGCCGTCAGATCGCAAGAAGTAACCCAAGACAGCTTATTATTTTTGACATATATGAAAACAATGCATATGAAATCCAGCAGGAACTTATTCAAAACTTCAGAGGTGAGCTTAATCTGACCGTTTTGATAGGTTCGGTTCGTGATAAAAAAAGAATTGATTCCGTGTTTAAGCTGTATAAACCGGACATTGTTTTCCATGCGGCAGCGCACAAGCATGTGCCTTTGATGGAGGACAGCCCCTGTGAAGCTATAAAGAACAATTCAATGGGTACATACAATGTGGCTCTTGCAGCAGTGAAAAATAAGACAAAAAGATTTATACTCATTTCCACTGATAAGGCGGTCAACCCGACAAATGTTATGGGTGCGTCAAAACGCCTTTGTGAAATGATTGTACAGAGCATGAATAAGACATATGAGGGGACAACCGAGTTTGTTGCCGTACGGTTTGGCAATGTACTCGGATCCAACGGATCTGTCATACCTCTTTTCAAAAAACAGATTGAACACGGAGGTCCGGTGACCGTAACACATCCGGACATCACCCGCTACTTCATGACTATACCGGAGGCTGTAAGCCTTGTGCTTCAGGCCGGTGTTTATGCAAAGGGCGGCGAAGTATTTATCCTTGACATGGGAGAGCCTATGAAGATAGATACCCTTGCCCGCAACCTCATAAAGCTATCGGGTTTTCGACCGGATGTGGATATTCCCATCATCTACTCCGGACTTCGTCCCGGAGAGAAACTCTATGAGGAAAAACTTATGGATTCCGAAGGACTTGAGCGTACACCGAATGAACTTATACATATTGCTCATCCGCTTGATTTTGACAGGGATACCCTCATTGAACAGGCAAAGGAACTGTTCTCTGCAGCGGAGAAGAATGATGAAAAGAATATACGCGAACTCATAAAAATGATGGTGCCTACGTACAGACCGGAAGGTGAGCATAAAAAATAAGTATGAATGACCAGTGTATTGCTGTATAATAGAAGCAGTGCACTGGTTGAGTTAATTATACACAGAAGAGAGAAAAATGCGAGGAGACAGCGGATATG
>CAVGIJ010000032.1:7281-10706 GCA_963629305.1 Acutalibacteraceae bacterium | reverse complement strand
ATATATATACAATATAAAAGAAAAAAATTAATTTTTTTGAGCAGTCATTTTTATGCATATCCGCACGTAAGCTGCACCTTGTAAAACAGAAGCCGCAGTTTGAATTTTCAACTGCGGCTTAACTTAAGTAATATTATGCAAAAAACTTAAAAGCAAAGATGGCAACACCGAGGACAACCAAGACCACGCCGGTCGCTCTGTTAAGCGTTTTCGGAGATGCTTTGTTGGCAAAAATCGCTGCGACTCTCGCAAAAGCAAGGGTTGAAATGACACAAAATACAAGGCTCCACACATCGGGCATTCCTCCTATTGCGAAGTGGCTCACCGAACCGGTGAGAGCCGTGAATGTCATTATGAAAACGCTTGTTCCGACCGCGGTTTTAAGCTCATAACCGAGTATACTTGTCAGAAGAAGAAGCATCATCATTCCGCCGCCTGCTCCGACAAAGCCACAGATAAATCCTACAACCATACCGCTTATTATCGACTGAATAACGCGCTTTTTCGCACCGACACCCTGCATTGCCTCTTTCGTTGTCATTACAGGTTTAACAATAAATTTTATTCCGAGTAAAAATGTCATAAATACGGAGAAGTTGCCCATGGTAGTATTCGGCACCTTGCTTGCGGCAAAGCTTCCGACAAATGTAAAACACAGCACAGTTACCATCATGACAAGGCCGTTTTTTATGTCGAGATTCTTGTTTTTACCGTAGGTGTATGCAGACACTGCACTTGCAAGAACATCGCTGGCAAGTGCTATTCCGACTGCCCGGTATGCCGGCATGTCCAAGAACGTTATAAGCATGGGACTTATAACAGCCGCTGCGCTCATCCCCGCAAACCCTGTTCCGAGTCCCGCTCCGAGACCTGCAAGGATGCAAATTATGAGTTTAAAAGCCATAAATACACTTCCTGAAATTCATAAAAAAATCTATACAAAAACAAATAAATTATATTCACCTGTTATTATTGTGTCAATCAGATAAATTGTACAAAAAAGGGTACAGAATCAACAAATAATTCTGTACCCGAAAAGCGTTCAAATGAGCGCGTTCAATGCTGTAAAATTTTCAATTGCAAAGCTTTTATCAGATGAGGAAGTTTGCAAGCAAACGTACATCCTTTACAGCCTGAATCCTGTCCGCAGTGGTAAGCGGTGGAATCGGTGCCTCAACCCAGTCTACGTCGAGATGTTTTTCGGCATACTCCGGAATTGTATAAAGTCCGTCGTTGAAAGCGTCAAAATGAGGCTCGGTAGGTGTTCCCATTGCAGCCTTTGCAACCTTTACGGCATACTTACGGATAGCACCCGCTCCGATAAGAGGAAGATATTTCATATCTGCCTGACCCGGAATTGTCGGCATCATGGCAAATGCAGTACGTACGGCAAGATTGTTTACCTCACCGCAACCGCGAATCCAGAAAAAGCCCTTAAGACTTGCAAGTTCTTTTGCGGGAGCGGAACATTCACCGCATACAAGCTTCATACCCGGAAGAGCCTTAAGTTCGTCAAGGGAATATGCCTTGCCGTCCTCTCCTACCCAATAGAGCTTTCCGTCATTTTCGGCACCGTTACCTACAATAATATTTAGGTGTCTGTGCTTTGTGAGCGGATATGTATATGATGCGTACATAACTTCAAAGGTTGTTCCGAGGGATGCAATGCAACCGCCTGCACATGTAGCTTCCATTGCCTCAACAAACTCATGTGAATTTCCCGAAAGCTGTGTAAGCTTCGGTGCACGGCTGTTTGTATGTCCGACATAGAGTTTTACACCCGGCCAATTTTTATGGAAACGTTCAGAGAGAAGGGTCGGCTCCGCAGGGCGGAATTTTACGATTCTCTTCTCGCCTATTACCTCAACATCCGGATCTCCGAAGCCGCGCTTCCCTGCCTCTATGAGAAGCTTGTTTTTCGTCGGATCAAAGCCCATAAGTTCTGTTACGACACGGTCAACCTCAACTGAGTTTGTTCCCGTAACAATTCTATCCATGATAACAGGATCATTCGGTCCCGGTGTATTTCCCTCACCGCCGATGATACCGTCAACAACGGTAAGATCCGGCTTAAAGAGATAAAGAAGGTCAGAGAGTTTCTTATCAATCTGCCATGTGTGGTTTCTGTAACGCATATTGCAGGAAAATGTTCCCATTGCGTTTTTGAATCCGAGTGTAACCCCGGTGTAGATGTTACACTTCATCTTCGGATGAGAAACATAGAGCCTCTCTCCTTTGATTACTTCTGAAATGCTTTTTGGAACATATACTTCCTGGCCACACTCTGCCTTTGGGCAGAAGTAACGGTCAATTGCCTCTTCTTCAAAGAATACAAGTTTTGCACCGTATTTCTTTGCAATACGGTCATAACCTGCCATCTTTGCGTATGTCCATGTTACAAGGCCTGAGCCTTCACCTATGACAATATCAGGGCAAAGCTCCGAGAGAACCTCCATAGTTGCGTCAAATACTCTCGGGTCTGTAGTCTGTGGGATATCATAGTCATAGCGATAACCTGATTTCGGTGTTACGAAAACAAGGTTAGGCTTTATAAGAACTTTGCGTCCTCTGAATTTATCCTTCCAACCTGTTGCGGCATCAAGGTCATCAAGGCTCTTTCTCACTGTTTCCTTTATAGCCTTGATGTCGGCTCTGGCTTCATACTCAGGTGTTCCGTAGTTGTACGGAAGTTGAACGTAGTTATGAAAATAATTAAGTTTCGGTGCCTCAGTTATAACTACGGCATTTTTATTATAGTTTACCGGCATTTCATTTCCCTCCCCGGATTACCTTCCGTTTACTGCACAGTCATTCGGTGTACGTACAAAATCATCATCGGTAAAGGTTTCAGCCTTCATTTGACGGCGAAGAGGAAGCCACCATGTAAAACCGAAGGTCATACACATAACAAGACTGTACGGAAGTTTCTTTCCGTACTCAAGTCCGCTCTTTACTCCTATGGTAGCGGCTTCCGTGCCGTGCATAAGAGAAAGTATGATAATTCCGATAGGATTTTTCTTAACGATTGTAAGAACAGAGCTTGCAATCCAAAGGATACCGCAGCCCAAGTATTCAATAGCCTGTATCATTATTCATTTCCCCCTATTAAAAATCAAACTGATTGGTCTTCATCTTAAGAGGAACCCACCAGGTGAATCCAAACATCATGCACATTGCAATACTGTAAAGTATTCCTTCTCCGCCGGCCTTTCCCGCTTTAAGACCGATAGTAACAAGTTCGGTAAAGTGCATTGCAACTATGCCGAGTGTTATCCATGGGAATCCGAGTATTGTGAGAACAGCTCCGATTATCCAAAGGATAATAACAAGAGTATAATCAACATACTCAAGTTTTGTGATCAATTCACATAGCAATTTTTTCATTTCTACACCTCAAAAAATTTCAATTTGTGAGAATCTTGATT
>CAVGIJ010000032.1:0-7271 GCA_963629305.1 Acutalibacteraceae bacterium | reverse complement strand
GCACAAATAATTATAGTTTTTTACTTATACAAATGTCAATTGTCTAAAGACCGATTTTTTAAAAAAAATGACTGTGGCAATTACATGCCACAGCCATTTTATGTGATTTTTAACAAGTAAAATGTGTATGTTTTGTAAGCTATACCAATTACTTATTGCTTGCAACCGCATTGAGCCAATTTGCGGTATAACGCATGCACTTCTTTGATTCCTTTGTAAATGTGAGGAACATGAAGTCATGGAATGAGTTAGGTACTCCGTGGCCAACATAGAATTCGGTATTTACACCTGCAGCCTTGAGATGCTTTACCATTCCGTCCGACTGTAGGATAGTCATGATATCTACCATACCCTTTACAACAAGAACATTGTTTGCTTTCTTGTCGATAAACGGTGTCGGATCAAGATACTTCCAAAGCGGGCTCTGTGTTGGGTCATCCATACCTACAAACTTCTGCATCATTGCACGACCGATAGGGATATGCTTATAGAATCCTACGTTGTAGATACCGCAGTTCATGACGTATCCTTTCGGCGTGAAGCTCGGTCTTTCTACACCGAGAGCATTTGCATACTCATCCGAGCAGAAGCATGCGGCAACAACGGCTGTCATGTGTGAACCTGCGGAGTCACCCGAAACAAATACATTGTCAAGGTCAAGGTTATACTTTTCTGCATTTTCCGAAAGCCATTTCATTGCAAGGAAATGTGTCTGAATTGCATATGGCCATACATAAGATGCGTCGTGGTTTTTCTGCGGGTCAACTGACTCAAAGAGTGCCGGCACATCTTTTGCGGGCATACCGTAGTTTATGTTCATTACAAAGAATCCCGAATCTGCGATAGGAAGACAATAGCTTGTGCTGTTTGACTTATCTCCTATGATCCAGCCGCCGCCGTGAATGTTGAGAAGAACAGGGTACTTTCCCGTGTTTTTCTTACAATCCTTTATGTAATGAAGATCAGCACGACATACTGTTGGGTTTGTCTCGCTGAAAACGATATCCCACTCATCCGTAACATCGGGGAATTTGCCGCGAAGGTCGATGAGCGGGAGCTTTGCCCAGTTGTCAAGGTTGAAAACTTGGGAAAGAATGGTTGATTCAAGTGACATAATAATTACCTCCAAAAAAATCTCCTCTTCAATTTTAGACAAGACAGTAAAAAAAGTCAACAATTTGCGTTATCTGAAAAGTCACTGTTTTGGCTTAATAACTAAAATTGTTAAAAATTGAACAATTGAACTCGTTTTTTATTGATTTATTGTACAACAAATGCTAATATTCTATGTGGATTGTGACCTAATCACATATAATTATATGTAATGGGTCATTTTTAATGCGGAAGGAGAAGAAAAAATATGGTATATGATATTGCCATAATCGGTGCCGGCGTTGTCGGTTCTCTCACCGCCAGAGCCCTTTCAAAGTACAACCTCAAAACTGTACTTATTGAAAAAACATCTGACGTTGCAATGGGAACCTCAAAAGCAAACAGCGGTATTGTTCACGCCGGTTTTGACGCAAAAAACGGCACACTCAAAGCAAAGTTGAATGTTCGCGGTTGCGAAATGATGAAGGAAACATGTGAAACTCTTTATGTTCCTTATGAAAAAAACGGCTCTTTGGTCGTTGCCTTTTCAGACAAAGAAATGGAGACAGTTAAAGAACTCTATGAAAGAGGTCTCGCAAACGGCGTTCCTTCAATGGAAATCATTGACGCTGCAAAGCTTAAGGAACTTGAACCGAATATCAGCGAAAATGCAGTAGGAGCTCTTTGGGCAAAATCAGCCGGTATTGTAAGCCCATATGAGCTTGCAATTGCAGCAGCAGAATGTGCTGTAGGCAACGGAGTAGAATTTGAAAGAAATTTCCCTGTTGAAGAGATTTCATTCAGCGACGGGGTTTTCTCAATAAAATCTGCTGACAAAAAAGAACTTCAGTCAAAGCTCGTTATAAATGCCGCAGGTCTTTATGCAGAGGTTATCGCAAAGAAATTTGACGGCGAGGAATTTGAAATAATCCCACGTCTCGGCGAATACGGTCTTCTCGACCGTGCATGTGCCGGACTCTGCACACATACAATCTTCCAGTGTCCTAACGAAATGGGTAAAGGTATTCTTGTTACTCCTACCTGTCACCACAACATTCTTGTAGGACCGAGTGCGATAAACATTGAGGACAAGGATGATACATCCGTACGTGTCGGCGCACTCCGTGAAGTATTTGCAACAGCTCAGAAATCTGTTCCGACCGTTTCAATGAGAGACATGATAACTTCATTTGCGGGAATACGTTCACACTGTACAACAGACGATTTTGAGATAGCAAAATCAAAAACAAACGATCATTTCATAAACCTTATAGGTATCGAGTCACCGGGACTTGCCTCATCTCCTGCCATTGCAGAGTATGTTGAGACTATGGTCCTTGAGACAATCGGGGAAAAACCGGATGTTAAGGCTGACTTCAATCCTTCAAGAAAAAAACCTATCATCTTCCGTGAACTCTCCACAGAGGAGCAGGAAAAGGTTATCGCTGAGAATCCTGATTACGCACGTATTATCTGCCGCTGTGAGACAATAACCGAAGGTGAAATCCGTGCGGCAATAAAAGCACCCGCAGGCGCAATAGATATTGACGGTGTAAAGAGACGTACACGTGCAGGTATGGGTCGCTGCCAGGGCGG
The DNA here is from genome assembly GCA_963629305.1 of Acutalibacteraceae bacterium. Taxonomy (GTDB): domain Bacteria; phylum Bacillota; class Clostridia; order Oscillospirales; family Acutalibacteraceae; genus UBA1227. Next base: position 4,583 of record CAVGIJ010000032.1, on the reverse strand, counting down.
CTTCTGCGGTTCAAAAGTTCTTGAAATACTTTCAGAAGAACTCGATAAGCCGCTCAACGAGATAACAAAATTCGGCGGTAAATCCGACATTATTTACGAAAGGACAAAGTAATTATGAATAACATTTTGAATTATGACCTTGTCGTAGTCGGAGGCGGCCCTGCGGGAATGGCAGCAGCCCTTGCCGCTCGTGACAATGGTATTTCGGAAGAAAACATCATCATACTCGAGAGAGCCGAGAGACTTGGCGGTATCCTTGAACAGTGTATCCACACGGGCTTCGGTCTTACATACTTTGGTGAAGAATTGTCAGGTCCCGAATATGCTCATCGCTTTGTTGAGCAGGTTGAAAAAACAAAAATCACCGTAAAAACAGATACAATGGTTCTTAACCTTAACAAGGACAATCAGGTTATTGCAACTAACAAAGAAGACGGACTTCTCATAATAAACGCAAAAGCAATCATCCTTGCAATGGGTTGTCGTGAGCGTCCGCGCGGAGCACTTGACATTGCAGGCTCACGTCCTGCAGGCGTAATGAGTGCCGGTGCAGCTCAGAAGTTTGTAAACATTGACGGATACATGCCGGGACATGAGGTTGTTATCCTCGGTTCGGGTGATATCGGTCTTATCATGGCACGTCGTATGACACTTGAGGGTGCAAAGGTAAGGGTTGTATGCGAGGTAATGCCTTACTCAGGCGGACTTCAGAGAAATATCGTTCAGTGTCTTGAAGACTTTGGTATTCCGCTTCGCCTCTCCTGCACTGTTATAAAGGTTCACGGAAAAGACAGAGTTACAGGCGTAACTATCGCAAATGTCGATGAACATATGCTCCCTATCCCGGGAACGGAAGAATACATTCCTTGCGACACCGTTCTCCTTTCAGTCGGCCTCATTCCCGAGAACGAGCTTTCAAAGCAGATAGGACTTGAGATGGATCCGGTAACAAGAGGTCCTAAGGTAAACGAGATGCGTGAAACTTCTCACAGCGGTGTGTTCGCATGCGGTAACGTTCTTCAGGTACATGACCTCGTTGACTTCGTTACGCAGGAATCACAGATTGCAGGTAAGGGTGCCGCTCAGTATATCCACGGCATTGAAGCTCCCGAGTACGTTGAGTGTAAAGGAATAAACGGTGTACGTTACACTGTTCCGCAGCACATCAACAAAAACCAGACAGAAGACGTAAAGATTTACTTCCGTGTTGCCAACGTTTACAAGGATAAGAGAATCGTTGTAAAATGCGGTGACAAAGAACTTTGGAACAAAAAGAAGATCAAGCTTGCTCCGGGTGAGATGGAAAATGTTATCATCAAAGCAGAGGATCTTAAGAACATGAACAAGGGCGACGAGATAATCGTCAGCATTGAGGAGGCGTAAACAATGATTACAAGAGATTTAATTTGTGTTGCATGTCCTCGTGGATGCCCGATAAAGGTTACAATGAACGACAACGGTGAAATCACCGAGGTAACGGGAAATACCTGTAAACGCGGCGATGAGTATGCAAGAGCCGAAGTAACACATCCCGAGCGCTCTCTCACATCTACCGTTAAGGTTATCGGCGGAAGCGCATACGTTGTTCCCGTAAAATCAAGCACGGCTATACCAAAGGAAATGCTCTTTGACGCAATGAAAGAGGTTAACGCCGCTTCCATAAAGGCTCCCGTACACATCGGAGATGTAGTTATAAAGAACATTCTCGGAACAGGTGCCGACATTGTTGCAACAAATGAAATAAAATAATCAGATTTCCTGATAAATAAAAAAGGACGGATTTTTTATCCGTCCTTTTTTTGTCTTTAATTTTGTTATTTATGAAAGTCTGTATTCCCTGCCGGGATATGTATAACCGTAATAATCAAATCTGTCGCTTATAAAAGATATAACATCCGAAAATGCGGCAGTTGCTTCAGGTACAATGCCGTGATAAATAGTGAATGCGTGCCACATATGATTTCCTCTGTGTACTCCTACCGGAACTTTGTTTTTTCGCAAATTGTCCACTATAGTTTCCGTATCTGAACGAAGCATTTCGTCACATCCCACCGTAAAGAACATTGGTGGAAAACCATGATAGTCCCCATACACAGGCGAAACATACGGATTTTTCCTGTCCGCTCCCTTTGTCCAGCAATAAAGGTCAAAGTCCATCAGAAGTTTTTTCTTCTCATCATCGAGGTATCCTGTCTTATTTCCGAAGAGAACATCAACATTGTAGTTTTCTGAATACGACTTACCCTCAGCGAGCATATCTGCCCACGGAGAGATACAAAATGCACCACTCGGCATAGGTCTGCCCTCATCCCTGAGTTTTAGCATAAGACCAAGAGTAAGATTTCCGCCAGCAGAATCTCCGCCGCACACAACATTTTCAGCCTTGAATCCAAGTTTTCCGGTTATTTCATTCCATACATCCATAGCTTGATCAAGCTGTCTTGGATAAACATACTTTGGAGCAACATCGTAATCAACATACACAACCGTTGCCCCGCCTGCCGCTTTGCTGAAATAACGTGACTGGTATCTGTAAATCCAGTTCTGTTTTCCTATGTATGCACCGCCGTGAAGGTAGTAGACAACGTTGTCAGGATGAACGTCTTTCTTTGGAACATAAACCTCATATTTTGTTCCGTTTTTCGTTTTTGAACTCCAATGCTTCATATTTCTGTTAGGCTTTTTGAAAAACAGAATATCAAGCCCTTTCGCGCCGGGAATACCGGAATCAACCCGCTCCGGATTGATATTTGCAAATTTGTAGAGGTATGCGGACATAATTTTCCCGGTTAAACTGATCATAAAAATCTCTCCTTTTTGTTTTCATCTCTTTTCCGTATTTTATGCTGTTGTATATCCAAACAGTACAAGTACTGTTGTTGACCGCCTCTTGATAATGGAATATAATAATCGATAATAACATGCATATATTAAAAGAAACATTTTTTGTAAGGAGGTGCAGTCTTTTTTGCTGAAAAACAAACAAGCAAACAGATTTATGAACACGATTGCGTTCATTCTGATACTTTTTTCATTTGCCCTTGCCTATATGGGCCATGTAATAGATTTCAAAGACATCACCGCACCTTTTGAAAATTTTGTAAAATCAAAGCAAAGTACACAAAGTGAAGGCGTCCATGTAAAAGATGAAGTTATAAACGGTGTGGAAACTGCAATGGATATCACCGGATTATCAAAAGCTCAGCAGTACTATATCAAGTTTCAGGGATATATGGAAGCACTCGAAAACTCCATTGTAAAATTTGATAACTATGCCCTTATAGTAACAGCACTTTTACTGCTTTATGCCATAAAATCAGTCATTTCGTTTGTTCCTCTTGCGGCAACCTGCCTTATCAGCGGTCTTGTATTTCCCTTTCCTATTGCCCTGCTTATAAACTTTGTCGGTGTGACAATAATTCTTACTATAAAATACTTTTGGGGAAAACATATCGGAGAGGGAAATTTTTCAAAGCTTGCAAAAAAATCGGATGTCATCTGGGAGCTCATCGAAGATACCGAAAACGGTGACGGAACGGGAAACCCGATTGTTCTTTTTCTCCTTCGTATAGTGCCGTCCGTACCCATAGGCCCTGTATCACAGATGTACGGAAAAATGGGATACAATTTTTGGAAATATCTTGCCATTTCCCTTCTCGGATATTCACTGAAAATTATATCATTTACGATGATCGGTTACAATGTAAGCGACCCATTCTCGGCAAGCTTTATTGTTCCTCTCGTGGTCATCCTCTTCGTGTCCGGAGTCGGAATTCTCGGAATGAATTTCATTTTCACAAAAATCAGAAAGAAAAACAGCATAGCCCTTATGTAATCCCTATTTCCTCTTTTGCCTGCATTGCATGATATGCAGTGTCACGCAGAGATTTTGATACACGGACAGCACGAGTCTCAGATTCCCCTTTACCAATTCATCCCTTGCCTTGTTATCTCCGCATATCTCAACTTTGCTGTATTGCAAAAAAAATCGTCTCAAGCAAAGTATTGCCTGAGATGATTTTTTTAATCAATGTTTGCTTGCAAAGAGAATTCCGAGGAACATCATACCCTGCGCAAATCCGTTTACAAACTGTGCAATCCAGTTTTTCTTCGCATCCTTGTTAAAGGATTCTCTGTCTGTTGACTTGCGAAGGAAGCTCATAACACCCATGCCGAGGAATCCGAGAACAAAGAAAATAATCGCAGGAATTGTTATAACGGATTTCAAAACAGCATTCCACTTTATAATATGCTTTATTGTTCCGAATACCGCGCCGAAGATTGCAACCATAAAACCGGTTGCCATGAACGGTACAAAAATTTTATTCAGAACTTTAATATCTCCTATTCCGAGTCCAAGACACAGTTTCCACGCAACCTTGCAAAGACCTGCTAGTGCAATCATAAGTGCACCTATAAGCACAATCCAAAAAGTTGCGCCGGTTCCGGCAAGCGCCGTGGCTATAACTATCAGACTGCACGAAAAGAAAATAACCGGAAGCGCATCAACAAGTGCAAGGCCGACTGTAAAGCCCTCATGCTCATCAACGGTTTTTTCGACTTCGTTTTCAATATTTTTATTT
>CAVGIJ010000031.1:0-11255 GCA_963629305.1 Acutalibacteraceae bacterium | reverse complement strand
TTAAATGGATTAAACTTAGAAAGCATCATATTTTCCGAAGCTTACGGGATTTTTTCAGAGATTTTATATTCACAAAGCCGTCCGCCCCACGCCGTCGAAAACCGCAAAATCCGGAGCGAAATGACCGAAATTCACCTCCGAAAACGCGAAAATTGTAATTTTTTTGAAACTTTTTGTGATATTTTGCTAAAAACTTTCAACTTTTTTGAATTTTTTAGTAAAAAGTACTTGAAATTTGTTTTTTTGTGGTGTATTATGAGGATGTGCTCAGGAAGAGCAAATAAGAAATGACGAAGGAGGTTTTGTTTTAGGTTGATTTAGTTTGATCTGTGCAAAGCCAAAAGAAAACAGGACTTATGTCCGTGAGGCACAGCGCGGACTTTAAAAATAAGGCATTGTTTAAATTCGTTAAAAACAAATATTTACTTGAAGGGAGTAAATCACGTATGAAAATGTTAAAGAATTTAAAGAATAAGAAAGGTTTCACACTTATTGAAATCGTTATCGTTATCGTTATCATAGCTATCCTCGCTGCAATGCTTGTTCCTTCACTTCTTAAGTGGGTTGACAATGCAAACAAGAAATCATTCCTTGAAGCAGCTAACACAATTAAGACTTCTACTCTTTCAAATATGTCAGAAAATTACGGAACAGGTGGAAGTTTTGCTCCGGACGCAGAGGAGGTTCAGGCACTGGTAGGAAGCGGTGTGACAATTACTTATGACACTACGAATGAACCTACTGGACCGGTTGACAATGGAACAAAGAATGCATACACTGTATATTACACTACAGCTGATAATGATTTGACGAAAATGATCGTTGCTAATGGTTCGTATTGCGCTACGTTTGAAAATTCTAATTGGACTTTTTCAGACGAAGCTGGCGAATAAGTTTCAACACATAACTTAAACATATTCTAAACTAAATTTTTGAGCCTCGTGCTATTGTGCCAACAGCGCGGGGCTCGTTTTGGGAGAGAACAATGCCTATTATTTTAGCAAAGGTTTTGCTTTACGCCATAGTGTTTATGATGGGTGCCTGTATCGGAAGCTTTTACAATGTCATTACGATGAGAGTTCCGATAAAGGAGAGCTTCACAAAAGGGCGTAGCCATTGTCCAAAGTGCGGACATCAGTTGTCGGCACTCGACCTTGTACCTTTTTTCAGTTTCGTCTTTCTTCGCGGCAAATGCCGCTATTGCAAAGAAAAGATATCCATACGCTACCCATTGATGGAACTTGTCGGCGGTTTGTCGGCACTCTTTTGCATATGGAAGTTTTGGTTTACATGGGATGCATTGCTTGCGTTTTATCTCGTGTCGGTGCTTATAACGCTCGGAGTTATTGACCAGGCGACCATGGAAATACCGGACGGCTTTCATATTGCAATTCTCATTGCGGGTATGGCAAGTATTTTTATAGGGCCGGAGATAAGCTTGGTGTCACGCATTATCGGATTCTTTTGCGTAAGTGTCCCAATGCTCATTTTGGCAACGCTTACCGGAGGCTTCGGCGGCGGAGACATAAAGCTCATGGCTGCGGCAGGCTTCCTGCTCGGCTGGAAAGGAATACTTTGCGCATTCATGGTCGGGATTTTTTCCGCATTATTTTATTGTATATATATACTCATATATGCCACGGTAAATATTGCGAGGAAAAAAGTTTCGTCATTCAAGGAGGGAATGAACGCGGCGCTTAAAATGCCTTTTGCGTTCGGACCGTACTTAAGCTTCGGTATCTTTATTTCTTATCTTTATTCTGATGCACTCATTTCGTTTTATTTGGGGATGTTCTCGTTATAGGCATATATTTCAGAATGTCCGAGGATTCAAGACTTAAAGTCAAGGCATTGTGAAATGTATGCCTTGCATGCATCTTATGGAAAAATATATTTGGCAAAGGAGTGGTAATGTGCCTGTATATCAATATAATGCCGTAACTCTCGAAGGTGCCAAGAAAAGCGGTACCATGGAGGCGGACAGCCCTCAGAAGCTCACCGAGCGACTAAAGGATCAGGGCCTCTATGTATCAGACTACAGGGTAAAGGGTGGCAGCAAGAGCCTTACCAAGGCTAAGCTTAAAGCCACTGACCTTGCGGATATGTGCCGTCAGATTGGAACAATGGTTGGTTCCGGTGTTGTAATTGTCAGAGCGGTCAATATCATAATGAACCGTGACGGAATCGACCCCAAAATCAAATCAGTTTATGTAGAACTTCACAACTCACTCAAAGCAGGTCTCTCACTGTCGGAGGCCATGGAGGAGCAAAAGGGAACCTTCCCGGCAATGCTCGTAAACATGATCAAAGCAGGTGAGGCTTCGGGTACCATGGACCAGACTCTTATGAGAATGGCAGAGCACTACGAAAAAGAGGAAAAACTCAATTCCCGTATCAAGAGTGCCTTGACTTATCCTAAGATTCTCGTTGTTATCATAGTACTCGTTATCGTAGTTCTTTTCGCGTTCGTACTTCCTCAGTTCTTTGAGATGTATGACAGCATGGGCTCGGAGCTCCCAACCATAACAAAGATAATGGTCGGACTTTCAAACTTCATAACAAAGAAATGGTATATATATGTACCTGTTGTTTTGGGTATCATATTTGCGTGGAAGGTTGCAAATCAAAATCCTGAGTTTGTGTTGAAATTTGATGCGTTCAAGCTTCGCTTGCCGAAGATAGGACCTCTTCTCAAAATCATCTACACGGCACGTTTTTCTCGTACAATAGCATCTCTTTATGCATCCGGTATTCCGCTTGTTGACTGTCTTACCATAGCATCGGGTACTATCGGAAACACATACATTGAAAAGCAGGTTGTAGACCTCGTTAAAGAGGTAAAGGGCGGTGCCACTGTTTCGGAGGTTATAAGTAAGGTTGACGGATTTGACTCAAAGCTTTCCGCAACAATTCTTATCGGTGAGGAAACAGGTAAGCTCGATGAAATGCTCAACTCAACCGCGGACTCATTTGACTACGAGTCCGATCAGGCAACGGGAAGACTTACGGCTCTTATTGAACCTGTAATGCTCGTTGTAATGGCAGTATTGGTCGGCATGGTTCTTATCGGCGTAATGGTTCCGATGTACGGCATGTACGACACAATCGGCGCAACTTCTGTTTAAGTAGGAGGGACTTTAAAATATGATTACTTCTGTATACATTTCAAGTGAGAAGATACAGGTACTCACCGGTGATTTTTCAAAGAATCACCTGGACGTTAAGGCTTGTATGTTCGTTACACTTCCCGAAAAGTCAATCGTAAACGGTGTTATCACCAACGAGCTCGGCGTAAAGGAATCCATTCAAAAGCTTTGGGACAAGTACAATCTCCCGAAGAAGGGAATAAGCCTCGTAATAGACAGCGGAACAATCCTCAACAAGAAGATGAAGGTTCCCGTTCTTCCGAAAGCATCTATCCCGGCTCTCGTAGAGGAGGAGTTCAAAGATGTTGAGGGCTTCTCAAACTTCCTCTTTGACTACTCGGTCCTCGAGGACGGACACGACGGCGATCCGATGATTTTCTGCAATGCGGTTTCAAAGGAACTTGTCGCAAGCTATATCCGTGTATTCAAGGGACTCGACATCTCACTCAAGAGCATAAACACAAGCCTCAACGCACAGATTTCTCTTATAAAGCTCAATCCGGCTACCGCAAAAGAGAATCAGATTGTTGTTGTTCTTGACAATACATCGCTCACAAGCGTGCTTTACATTGACGGCAAATACAGCTTCTCAAGCCGCAGCCGTCTTCTTGAGGAAAGAGGCAGTGAGGGCTCACGCATGGAGCTTGTTCGTGCATTCTCCTCACTCATCCAGTTCGCACGTTCTGAGAACTCTCAGAAGGTTATGAAAGCAATTTACATATGCGGCCTTGTTGAGGGCGAAGAGGAACTTTGCCCGAAGATTTCCGCAATGCTCGGTTGCCCGGTAACTACACTTCCGGCATGTGACAACATTACTTGCACAAAGGATAAAGAAAAAGCTACATTCCTTATGTCTGATTATTCTTATCCGCTTGGCAATATGATTTCTTGAGAGGGGTGTATACGAAATGGCAGACATGATAAATAAAAATGCAACTCCTGAGGCAGAGGGTATAGCTCCCGCTCCGAAGAAAAAGGAGAAAAAAGAAAAGAAGCCAAAGCTTCAATACCTTGAAAAGAATCAGATGAACTTCCTCGAGAAGTACGAAATAGTTGTTGAGGGCAAGAAGAGCAATGTAGACATTTCAAAGATTGTAAAGCCTCTTATCATCATCCTTCTTGTTGCCGTAATTGTATTTGTTCTTACTACCGGTATCAAGATTTTCATGAACCAGAAGGTAAAGTCGCTTAACAATTACATCAACGACCCTGACAATGTCGCTTCTTACAATGAGGCTGTCGCACTCAAAGAAAAGACCGACAATGTAAACACTCAAAAGACAAATCTTGAGGCACTCATTAAGGCCATTGATTCTTATCCGGATGTAAACAAGGCATTCTTCAGTGCAATAAGCAAGTGTGCAACGGATAACGGCGTTACAATCGGTCAATACGGTTACGCAGGTGACACGGGAGTATTCTCAATTTCCGGCACCGCAACGGCAACAGGCGGAATTTCGGGATTTGTAAGAGCAATGGAAGCTACCGGACTTTTCGCAGACGTTGAGTACAACTCATTCAACGGCGAGGCAGAAGGCGGATATTCATTCACAGTAACATGCGTATGCACTGCATCCGCAGCTGAAGCAAAGTAAGAAAGGGGACATAAAACAATGAGTGCAAACGATAAAAAATTAATTATCATAGCAGCGGCTCTTCTTCTTACATTTGCAATTTGCTTCTTCGGAATCAAACCGGCAGTTACCGGAATTTCCGAAGCAAAGGGTAAGATTGAGGAACTTTCCGCAAAGAAAACTGAAATGTCAAATGAAATTGCCGCAATCCCGACTTATGAAAAGGGATACGAGACAGCAAAGGCTGATTATGCTAAAACAGCCGACAGAGTTTACGGAGACCTTACAAACGACAAGATTCAAGATGCGGTAGTTGATACTCTCATCACTCCGTGCGGACTTTCTGTTACAAGCTTTTCAATCTCTCCGTCACCTGTAACAAAAACATCCATTTCACCTTATACGGTTGCTGCCGGTGAGAACGGTGAAAATGTAGGAACAGGCGGAGAATCGGCAGAAGAAGCAAATACAAGACTTGCTCATATCACAGTAAATGTTTCGGGCACAACAGATCAGATAATTACTTTTATTGATAAGTTAAATGCCGACGAAGGTATTTACATCCAGAATACAAGTTTTGCAAACTCAACAGAGGGCACAGCAGTATCGGTTGACTTCTTCATGGCACTTTCGGAAACATTTGCTTAAAATTTTGTTAAAAAACTATTCACATTTCAGAACCATTAGTATATAATTAAAATGAAGATGGAGTTGGTCGAAGTTTGTCGACTCCGACCAACTCCGAAAAAATGTTGGCACAGCTAATTCTCCAATCGTTTAAGGAGGTTCTTAACTATGAAAGTAATAAATAACAAAAAAGGATCGGCTATACTTTGGACGATTCTTCTTACTGTTATTTTGACTATATTACTTGGTAGTATATTGACTGCGTCGTATGCTTACTTTAATTACACCATGTATACGGTTAAGCGTCAGCAGGCATATTTCACTGCAAGGAGTGCTACCAATGCGCTTATAGAAGAATTTTCCGATCAGGCTCAAAAGGCAGTTGTCGCATCTGACGGATACACAACATATGAGGATCTTGACCCGGACATACTTCCGGACAGAAACTCAACCATAGAGATAACGGACTTCAACTTCCCAAAAGAGATGGGTACCGCAACCGCAACGCTTGAACGCGGTGACGGCGACGAGGTAGACTTATCCGTTACGGCAAAGTATGCGGATGAGGAGTATACAATAAAGAGTACGGTTGTAAGACAGCCTCTTTACTTTGCGGGAATTGCCGTAAAGAATATTTCCGCAGGCAGTGCGGGCGCATCACTTAAACTCGGTGACAACACAGACCTTTATTGGAACAATGCAAACACCATGTTCCAGACCACGATGAACGGCTGCAACGTTCTCCTTGACAACGGTAACCTCGTTACAAAGGGTGACGCTCAAATCCTTGCGGGCGCAACGGTTGCCCGTCATAAGTTCGGAAGCACGGTTAAGTTTTCAAGAGCATCGGGCTCAAGATACATAAGGAAGATTTGGGGTCCTGAGGAGTATATCATTTCCAACAAGACCCTGAAAGCAGGCGACGATGACAGCACCGAGTATACATCGTCCGTTATAAACACACTCAAGAACATAACAAACTATACACTCAAGTATTGTAACAACTCCAACTCAAGAGCATCGAACCATTTCGGTTATTTCGGACTTGACGAGGACGGCTCACTTAAGAAGGTTATTGATTGGCTCGGACTTGACAATATCTACTCCGACATGCAAAACCAAAACATGAGTCTTACAAAACAAAACAGCGACGCTCTCGCTATTCAGTATATCAAGCTTCTCTCTCTTTCAAATGAACTGAAAAAGGATATTGAGGAGAAAAAGCAAAACGGTAACTGGTTCGAGCAGATTTCAGCAGATATTGTTGATAAGGTTATCGGAAAGTATATCACAAATAACGGCCTTCGTGTTTTCGACGTTTCGTACATTGAGTTTAACGCACTTGATGAAAACACACGCAGCGACGACGTTATACCGCTTGTTTATCTCTTTGTAGACGGCGGAACAACGGACGGCCTCAAGGTCAGAGTTAAGTACGGCAAAGACCCCGCAAAGCAGTCGGTTATCTACGGCGGAATAGAAAACATTGAAAATTGGATTTCGGGTAACCTCGAAAACTGGTTCAAGATAAAGAACAACATGGCATATGTTATAGTTTACCTTGAAGAAAACTCGTCCATAGAGCTCGGCTGTAAGGTCGGCGGCAGAACGGACAATGTTCAGGACTTGGTATTCGCATACTCCATCTACGGCGGCGACAACACAACGGTTATCTTAAACGACAAGGTAACGGTTCTCGGTGAGATTTATTGTGATCACCTCATAGTAAACGGAAATGCCAATGTAACATATACAAACTCAAGCGGCTCACAGATTGCAAAGCAAAAGGTTGCTGAGTATTGGACAGTTGTTAACTATTCTGACTAAGGAGGGACATGCTTCATGAAGGCTTTGAATAACAAAAAAGGTATGACTCTCGTTGAGATGATTATCGGTATAACGCTTTTGGCTATTGCGGGAATTATGCTTGTACAGAGCTTTGCCTCATGTGCCAATATCATCAACAGAGCAACCCTCTACAAAAACGCGAGCGACGCAACATCTTCGTCTATTGAACTTCAGGAAAAACAGGAATCAAGAGACAGTGACGTCTCCGTAGACCTTTCAACCGACACAAGCGTAAAGACAATCAGAATTGTCGGAAAGAAGCAAAACGGAACAGCCATTAACAAAACAGTAAACGGTGAATTGATGGTCAGCACTGATACCGGAAAATCAAAACTCACTTACAGAGAATTTCTTCCGGGAACTTTTGAATTCGTTATAAACGCTGAAGAAACGGGCGACTGAAGAATTCTGAAGTATTATTGAAAGGATGCATGACTAATGTTTAAACTTCGTTATGATAAACGTGGTATGACACTCATTGAAATGATTATTTCTCTTGTAATACTCAGTATTCTTATGACTTCCACAATGGGAATGATTATTTCAAGTAACAATATCTTTGTTTCAACCAGTCAGGCGGCTCTCGACAGAATGGTCGGAAACTCTGTATATTCTACACTTGAATCCATGCTCAAGTATTCAACGAGTCTCACAATTTCCGCGACTCCGAAGACTACCAACAAGCAGCAGTCTATCATGATTTCTGTTTCGGATAACGATACAACATCCGGAAAGCTTATGTACAGAGAAAAGGCAGACGATGACGGAAACGCATCGGAGTATATCTCACTTTATTCGGACAGCTTCTACAACTCAAGAACTGTTAAGTACAGGATTGTTGAAACGGGAAAAGACCAAAGACACGTTGACATGACTGTTGAGGTTTACAGAGACGGCAAGTGCGTATTTTCAAAGGATGCCGTTATAAAGTGTCTTAACCTTTCACTTATCAGAAGCAATTCCAACCAAAATACAATAAGCATGGACAAGAGCGCAAGCGGCGAAGATGCCTACAACCAATACTTGTACTTCACCGTTGACGAGCTTGCCATTGCGGGCGGCGACAATGCATGGGCCTTTGAGTACAAGGTTCAAGAGTACATGGACCGCTACAACGCAATACTTTCCGAATATTGGCAAAAGCTCGGCATTGTAAACAACTACTTCAACGACCCTCTCCAAGACAATGCTGATGCAGAAGGCAAGAGAATTCAGAAGGATAAGTTTGCGGAATTAAAGAGTGTAAGACAGCTTGCCATTTATGGCGACGGATCTTCAACAACCGCATGGGAAGGCGATGACGCCACAGGTTACAAAAATCTTCGAGCTCATTACCAGGAAAAGATAAAAGAACTTCTCAAGTTTGAACCGACCACAATAAGTGACTCAAACAACGTTTACTATAAGGTTGTTGCCGATAAAGAAGAACTCTATACGGGATTCCTCCTCACTTATTATGATAAAAACGGTGACGGTAAGGTAACAAAGGCAGAGTTTCCGCATGAGGAGGACTACGAAAAGTTCTTCAGCGGAACAGTTATGAACAGTTATGCTGACCCGAGTTCAAACGGAATTGTAAACCTTGTTTATTATAAAGACGGTCTGAATGACGACTACTCAAAGCTGTTTACAACAAGCCAAAGAGATGTTTACATATATGACAAGGCCGGAACCGCATACGACGAGACAGCAGTTCATTATGTTTCAAACAATCCAAATGCTTTTGGCGGTGAGTCGAAGGGTTATTATGGATACACAAATGTCAGCACTATAAACGGTGGCACACCGTTACTTTCACTCAGAGGATCTCCGGGATTTGGAAAGGATTTTGGTTATTATAAGTATAATAACAACGGTTCAAGCACTACACCCGGTACATATCAAGAGCAACTTTCTCTTTTTTCATACGGTTGGGATTCATACTCCGAAACATGGAGTGCCCTTTCAAAGAGAATGGGAAGTAATCTTAAACTGATAACGAGTGTTGGCAGTCAAAGCAAGAATACAAATGATGGCAGTTATGGTGGAGAAAAGTATGAAACAAGTTATACAATTACTGCTAACACAGATATTCCCGAGGGCTGGTATTATCTGAAAGAAGACGATGGAGGAGCATTTAAAGGAAATCATATATTCTACCTTCAGGCTGACACTGATGCAGAAACGAATACTGACGGAAATAAGATTGCTGTTAAGAAGGGAAAAAAGATTTACGTTTATGTTTATCATTATCAGTGTAAATTGCTTTGTTACGAGCAGGCACAGTACGAAGAACTTGAAAGTGCAACTGCTTCAACCGAAAGAGTTTCAACTTACACCATAAACAGACACCAGTACAAGGATTACTTCATTTACGGTGTTGACTGGAATTCGTGGTACAAGGCAACTCAGGACGGACTTCTCAACAAGGTTATCGGCGGTATTGCAAGCCTGTTTACGAACAGACAAAATATCACGCAGATTTCCGGTGACAATGCCGACCAGGTTCTCGGACTTAAAGGAAAGTATACGGTTAATGATGTAAGCACGAGCTTGCGTTCTTACAACCTTGCGTGGATTGTATACAGCCCGAAACGAAGTACATGGTACTACTTGCCGGATTCATCAACCAGAGTTTCATCGGCGTTGTCGGGAGTAACATGGATTTCAAGCAAAAATACTCCTGTACCTCTTGATTTGACGGGATGGACATCATCTACGGCAATGGTTAAGGATATTGAGACACGCAGGTTGTCGTCAAAGGGATTCTTTAACCTTATAGATACCACCGAGGATAAAATCTGGGTACCGCTTCCGACAGGAAGTACGATTGACAGATCTTCTGTAACATCATAATTACTAAAATTGCAGCTGGCAGAATTAACTGTCAGCTGCTTTTTTGTTTTTACACTTTATTAACAGCATTCCGACCGTTCATAGCAGATTTTCGACCTTTCATTCTTTTTTTGTCTGATTTTGGACTCGAAAAGTATTCTATATATAGAGGGATCTTTTTTGAAAGACTTTTTGTGGAGCGGTTTTTAATGATACTTTTTCAAGGTAAAGCTTTCTGAAGAGACATCATTTTCTACTCAATACTCCGCTAGCGCCCCATTCTATTTTTAAAAGGTGAGCGACGCTTCGTCTTTCATATAAAACGGTGTCTCTTTACGCATTTAATTGATAGAATTTTCGTTTGAACGGCACGAAAGTCCGGTTCTTTTACACTTCAAATTCGTACATTGCGACACAAAACATACCTTATTTTACCTTTCATACTCCCTACTTGTTTTTCCCATACCTACGGCGTTATCATATACTTGTGACAACTTTTTCAGAGAGGGAAAATAACTGATTATGAATCCAAATAATGAGGAACTGAAATTAAAAAAATCCAGGTATGATACTGTCTGTAAAAAGGCTTTATCTCAAAAGCCGATACTTGCAAAGATACTCAAATCCTGTGTAAGCGAGTATAAAAATTATGATATGAAATTCATAGAGGAACAGTGTATAGAGGGAAATACCGTTTCATTCAGTACCGGTGTAAATCCCGATGAGAGTTATCCGCATGATGAAAACAATCCGCATATCACAGGTGCTGATACTGTTGATAAGCTGGAACGAGAGGGTACTGTTTACTATGACATAAGATTCAATACTCTTGTTCCCGGAACTGATGAGTACATAAAACTCATAATCAACATAGAGGCGCAAACCATTCACGGTAAAAAGGAACCGCCCTTTAAAAGGGCGGTATACTATGCAAGCAGACTTATCTCCGCACAAAACGGCATGGAGTTTAAAAATGCCGATTATGATAAGCTGCGAAAAGTATACAGTATATGGATATGTATAAACGGAGAAAAACAGCTTCACAATACGGTTACGGAATATTGTTTTCAAGAGAAAAATATGCTAGGATGTTATAAAGGAAACAGAGAAAAGTATGACCTCATAGACATTATCTTCATAGGACTCGGGAACTTTGAGGATAAAAATGACGAAACCATAGTAGGGTTTCTTGACAACATACTTGACCGTGACCTTGAACCGCTTAAAAGAAAACAGATACTTAAAG
>CAVGIJ010000030.1:0-13313 GCA_963629305.1 Acutalibacteraceae bacterium | reverse complement strand
GTATATATATAGCGAGTGTGATAAAATATGATGATATTTTTAGAATGGGTCAGTACTGTTATTTGCAGAAAAATATTTGTATAAAACCGACTTGTCGCAAAAGGAGGAGCCTGCTTTGAGGATACTCGGAATTGATCCCGGTTACGCAACCATAGGTTGGGGCGTGCTGGACTACGAAAAGAATAAATTTTCCATTGTTGATTTCGGCGCTGTTACTACAGAAGCCGGTGAACCTTTTGAGGACAGACTTATGACCATATACGAGGATATCTCGTATATCATGGACAGCACGCACCCGGATGCACTGTCAATGGAGAAGTTGTTTTTTCAGAACAATCAGAAAACAGCCATTGATGTTGCACAGGCAAGAGGTGTGTTGATGCTTGCGGCAAGACAGCACTGCATTGACATATTTGAGTATACGCCTTTGCAGGTGAAGCAGGGCGTCGTCGGCTACGGAAAGGCTGAGAAAAGACAGGTCATGGAGATGACAAAAAATATTCTCGGACTTCCCGAAGTTCCGAAGCCTGACGACACAGCAGACGCCCTGGCTATGGCCATATGCCATGCGCACATAGGTGCGTCGGGGCTGGGAAGTATGTCATATGCTTCCGGCAAAGCGGCATATGGCAAGCAAAATGCCGAACTTAATGCCGGAGAAGTTGTTGACGGTCTCATTAAGTTCGGGAAAAAGGTATTCAAAGAGAGAAACGGCATTTGATTTTTATCAGTTGAAATATTTGCAAGACCGATTAGTGAAGAAATTAAAGCAGATTCTTTATCGGTTTTGTAACAAAACAGGGAGCGGTATATGTTTTACAGTCTTACGGGAAAACTCACATACCTTGAAAATAACCAGGCGGCGGTCGATGTAAACGGAGTTGCATATCTTTGCAACATAAGTTTCAACACAGTTTGTGCTATTGGACAGACAGGCTCGGACGTTACGCTTTATACATACCTTAAGGTTTCGGAGGAGGCACTCGACCTTTACGGCTTTGCATCAAAAGAAGAACTCGAGGCTTTCAAGATGCTTATAACGGTTTCGGGTGTCGGCCCGAAAGCGGCTCTTTCAATTTTGTCTGAGCTCACGCCGGCACAGCTTTACATCTCCATTGCAAACGGGGATCTTAAAAGTATCACTGCGGCACAGGGAATAGGTCCGAAAGTCGGACAGCGAATTCTTGTTGACCTTAAAGACAGGGTGAAAAAACTTGGTGTAGGCGGTAACGCTGATGCTTTTGCCGCTTCAAGTACTATGGCACAAACTCAAAAAGGTATATTGTCGGAGGCGGTCAGCGCTTTGGTTATGCTCGGATACAGTCAGTCAGAGGCGTCTATTGCAGTCTCGAAGCTCGACCCCACACTGACTCTTGAAGAGATGATAAAACAGGCGCTAAAGGCTCTGGGCTGATAAGATGACAACACAGTTTTCATAACCGGGAGGAATTAAATTGATAAACAGTTTCTCAGATGAGATGGATTTTGAAAGCCGTCTTGTTACACCTGAGTATGTTGACAGTGAGGACAATGTAACAGAAGCGTCGCTTCGGCCGAGAACTCTTTCGGATTACATTGGACAGGAAAAAGTAAAGGAAAACCTTAAAGTATATATAGATGCTGCAAAACGCAGAGGTGAGGCTATGGATCATGTCCTTCTCTACGGGCCTCCGGGTCTCGGAAAGACAACGCTCTCCGGAATAATTGCGGCTGAGATGGGAGTTGACATCAGAGTTACTTCGGGACCCGCGATTGAAAAGCAGGGGGATCTTGCGGCACTGCTTACGAATCTCAACGACGGAGACGTACTTTTTATAGATGAGATACATCGCCTTTCAAGGCAGGTTGAGGAAATTCTTTACCCGGCAATGGAAGACCACGCTATAGACATAATCATCGGCAAGGGTCCTTCGGCAAGATCAATACGTATTGACTTGCCGCGGTTTACTCTTGTGGGCGCTACAACCAGAGCGGGACAGCTTTCGGCACCGCTTCGTGACAGATTCGGCGTTATCTTAAGACTTGAACTCTACACGACAGATGAGCTCTGCAGTATTGTAAAACGCAGCGCCGATGTCCTCAAAATAGGTATTGAACCCGAGGGCGCAAGGGAGATAGCAAGTCGTTCAAGAGGTACGCCGCGAATTGCAAACAGGCTTCTTAAACGTGCGAGGGACTTTGCAGAGGTAATCGGAAACGGAACTATTGATGCGGATACCGCGAGCCTTGCTCTTTCACGTATGGAGATTGACTCACTCGGACTTGACAACATTGACAGGCTTCTTCTTACCGCAATGATAAAAAATTACAACGGCGGTCCCGTCGGACTTGACACAATCGCTGCGGCAATAGGTGAAGAGCCGGTTACCATAGAGGATGTTTACGAGCCGTATCTTATGCAGATAGGATTTTTATCCAGAACGCCGCGAGGACGCATGGTGACACCGGCGGGGTATAAGCATCTCGGAATTCCTTACAAAGAATGATTTGAAAATAACCGTAAATACGGCAAAACTAACAATAAAAGGAGAACTCAGAAACATGGGTAGACTTTTCGGCACGGACGGTGCACGCGGAGTGGCAAATACAGAACTTACTCCGGAACTTGCAATGAAGATAGGCAGAGCTGCTGCCATGGTACTTATAGAAAGCGGAGACAACAGACCGAGAGTTCTTATCGGTGCAGATACCAGACTATCGGGCGATATGCTCAAGGCGGCACTTACTGCAGGCCTTTGCTCGGTCGGGGCGGATGTTCTCGACCTCGGCATTGTACCGACTCCCGCGGTTGCTTTTCTTGTAAAAGAGTACGGATACGACGCAGGAGTAATGATCTCCGCGAGTCATAACCCGTTTGAATACAACGGAATAAAGATATTCAAATCGGACGGATTCAAGCTTCCCGACGCACTTGAAGAGGAAATAGAAAGCATAATTCTTGATGAAGCAAAGGTTCCTCCGGTAAAAGTCGGAGCATCTGTCGGACGTGCACGCCGCTCAAGTACGGCTCATCCGGATTACATCAACCATTTGTTGTCAACCTCGGAGTACAGGTACAACGGAATGAAGATTGCGCTTGACTGTGCAAATGGTTCGGCAAGTCTTATTGCCCGCAAACTCTTTGAATCACTCGGCTGTGAATGCTTTGTAAGAGGCGCAGAGCCAAATGGTGAAAACATAAATCTTGATTGCGGCTCAACCCATGTTGAACAGCTCCGGAAATTTGTTCTTGAACACGGTTGCGAGGCCGGGTTCGCCTTTGACGGAGATGCCGACAGACTTATTGCCGTTGATGAAAACGGATGTGTGGTAGACGGCGACAAAATAATCGCTCTTTGCGCACTTGACATGAAAGAAACGGGACGCCTTAAACAAGACACGGCGGTTGTTACTGTTATGAGCAACATGGGATTTTTCAAATTTGCCGAAGAAAACAATATCCATTGCGAAAAGACAAAAGTCGGTGACAGATACGTTCTTGAAAATATGCTTGAGCACGGATACTCAATCGGCGGCGAGCAGTCGGGACATGTTATTTTTCTTGACTATGCAACAACCGGTGACGGCGAGCTTACAGCCATACAGATTCTTCGTGCGATGAAGAGGACCGGAAAGAAACTGTCAGAGCTTAGCAGCGTTATGGATGTTTATCCTCAGGTTCTCAAAAATGTTAAAGTATCGGCTTTCGGTAAGGCACGCTTTGATGATGATGATGAAATAAAAATTGCCATAAAAAAGGCCGAGGACGAGCTCGGCGACACAGGCCGTGTTCTTGTAAGAGTTTCGGGCACAGAGCCGCTTGTAAGGGTTATGCTTGAGGGCAAGGACACAGAACAAATTGACAGACTTGCGGATGAAATTTCCGCTGTTGTTAGGGAGAGACTTATCTAAATGCGCGCGACAGAATTCTGGAAGGATTACGAATTACTCGACAGCTCCGACGGAGAACGCCTTGAGCGGTGGGGGAACGTAATCCTCATACGTCCCGACCCACAGGTTATATGGAAAACAGAGCGCAGACATCCTGCATGGAAAAATGCCAATGCCCGTTATCACAGGTCCGCGAAAGGCGGTGGGCAGTGGGAGATATACAAGCCATACAAGGATGAGTGGTCTATTTTCTACAGAGATCTTAAGTTTAAGATAAAGCCTATGGGCTTTAAGCATACCGGACTTTTCCCGGAGCAGGCAGTAAACTGGGACTTTACGCGCGAGGTTATAAGAAAGGCTCGGGCGGACGGTCTCGGCTGCGGCGAAAACGGAGAGGTAAAGGTTTTAAACCTCTTTGCCTATACCGGCGGAGCTACGATTGCGGCGCTGTCAGAGGGTGCATCGGTTGTTCATGTGGACGCATCAAAGGGTATGGTTCAGTATGCCAAGGAAAACGCTGCACTTTCCGGTGTTGCTGACAGGCCTGTGAGGTGGATTGTCGATGACTGTGAGAAATTTGTACAGCGTGAAATACGTCGAGGAAACAAGTATGACATCATAATCATGGATCCTCCATCATACGGCAGAGGCCCCGGAGGAGAGGTTTGGCAACTCGAAAACAAGGTGTACGATCTTGTTGAACTTGTGAGCAATGTACTTTCGGACAATCCGCTTATGGTTCTTATAAACTCTTATACGACCGGCCTTTCACCGTCGGTAATGAGCTATATACTTGCAACGGTTATAAGTCCGAAATTCGGAGGCAATGTATCCTGTGATGAGATAGGGCTCAAAACTACACAAACCGGACTATGCCTGCCATGCGGTGCATCGGCAATTTGGAGCAGATAATGGAAATTTTACAGTTTAAAGACGTCTACTTTACGTACGACGAAAATCCTGAAAATGAGAATAAAGACGGTGACGTTAACGACTATGCCGTGAACGGCGTAAGCCTTACCGTAAATTCCGGTGATTTTATTGCCATCCTCGGACACAACGGTTCGGGAAAGTCCACTCTTGCGAAACTTTCAAATGCCATTCTTATACCGGATAAGGGTGAAGTCCTTGTTCACGGTATGAGTACGGCAGATGACGACAAGACAATGGAAATTCGTCAGCATGTCGGAATGGTTTTCCAAAACCCGGACAACCAGATAGTTGCCACGATAGTTGAGGAGGATGTTGCATTCGGCCCCGAAAATCTCGGAGTTCCGCCAAAGGAGATACGCAGGCGTGTTGATGAGTCCCTAAAAGCTGTCGGTATGTATGAGTACAGAACACATGAACCGCACAAGCTCTCGGGCGGACAGAAGCAACGTGTCGCAATAGCGGGTATCATAGCGATGAGGCCTGACTGTCTCGTGCTTGACGAATCAACAGCCATGCTTGATCCGAGGGGTCGAAAAGAAGTTATGGCAACCATAAAAAAACTGCATGATGAACTCGGTATGGCTGTAGTTTATATCACCCATTTCATGGATGAAGCAGTGCTTGCGGACAGAGTTGTGGTTATGGAAAAAGGTAAAATCCTGCTTGAAGGAAAACCTATGGATGTCTTTCGAAATGTGGAGCTTCTCAGAAGAGTCGGCCTTGATGTTCCACAGGCAACTGAGCTTGCAATGGAACTGAATCTTAAAGAAAAAGTTCTCACAACAGATGATTGCATAAATGCAATTGCGGAATTATTTGATAAGTAAACCCATGTAAGGAGTCAAATTTCATGTCCATACTTAAGACTGAAAATTTAACATATCTTTATTCGCAGGGAACTCCTTTCGAAGTTGCGGCAATAAAAGATGTTTCTCTTGATATTGACGAGGGAGAATTGGTAGCCGTAATAGGGCATACGGGTTCCGGAAAAAGCACTCTTGTACAGCACTTTAACGGACTTTTGAAGCCTACTAAAGGAAAGGTCATTGTTGACGGCACAGATATTTGGAGTGATAAGAAGCTTCTCCGTGAGGCTCGCTTTAAGGTGGGGCTTTGTTTTCAGTATCCGGAGTATCAGCTGTTTGAAGAAACAGCGTACAAGGATATTGCGTTCGGTCCCGGAAACATGGGACTTTCGGATGATGAGATTGACATACGTGTTCGCCGTGCCGCCGAGTTTACAGGTGTGACAGAGGAAATGCTGAAAAAATCCCCGTTTGATCTTTCGGGCGGTGAAAAGAGAAGAGTTGCCATAGCAGGTGTAATGGCTATGGAACCTAAAATACTCATTCTTGATGAGCCTACATCCGGACTTGATCCGAAAGGTCGTGACATGATACTGAACCTTATACGCGAGTACAGGGAAGAAACAAACAGCACGGTGATGATCGTCTCCCACAGCATGGAGGATGTTGCAAAGGTTGCGACAAAAGTTCTTGTTATGAATGATGCCGAAGTTTTCGGATATGCGACTGTTGAAGAGACATATGCCCGTGCGGATGAACTTATGTCCATAGGTCTTGATGTTCCGCAGGTAACAAAGGTGTTTATGGGACTGAAAAAACGCGGACTTGATGTCAGGACAGACATATTCACCGTTGAACAGGGTGTAAGGGAGATAAACAGACTGAGAGGTACGCTATGATAAAAGATATTACCATCGGTCAGTTTTTCCCGGGAAACTCTCCGATTCACAGAATGGATCCGAGAATGAAGCTTATACTTACTCTCGTATACATTGTCACAATCTTTCTTTGTAAAAACTTCTACTCGCTGGGAGTAATGGTTCTTTCGCTTATCATAATGGTTCTTCTTTCGAAGATTCCGATAAGGACTATAATCAAGAGCATAAAACCTATTGCCATAATCATTACAATTACGGCAATACTCAATATATTTTACATTGACAAGGGAGAACCGATTCTTGATGTTGCTTTCATACACATAACAACGGGCGGCATATA
This sequence comes from Acutalibacteraceae bacterium, assembly GCA_963629305.1. GTDB lineage: Bacteria > Bacillota > Clostridia > Oscillospirales > Acutalibacteraceae > UBA1227. Next base: position 6,486 of record CAVGIJ010000030.1, on the reverse strand, counting down.
TACGGCAATCTTTATGATCATACGTATTATCGCTCTTGTAATTGCAAGCTCGCTTTTAACGTATACAACAAGTCCGACGCTCATCACTGACGGTATGGAGAGACTTCTCTCACCGCTGAAGTTTATGAAAAACAGTGTCCATACTGTCGCAATGATGATGACTATCGCACTTAGGTTTATTCCTACTCTTATAGATGAGTTTGAAAAGATAACAAATGCACAAAAGGCGAGGGGTGCAGACCTTGAAACCGGCAGTCTTACGAAACGTGCAAAAGCACTTGTGCCGGTTTTCATACCGCTGTTCATAACATCGTTTCGAAGAGCGTATGAGCTTGCCTTTGCCATGGAGTGTCGCTGCTATCACGGCGCTGAGGGCAGAACCCGCATGAAGCAGATGAAGTATACATATCTTGACCTTATCGGATTCATTTTTGTTGCGGCATTCCTTTGCGGAGTTGTTCTTCTTAACAAATTCTTTGCTCCGATCATCTGATTTTCGGAATCGACCGAATTTTTAACTTTAATTTAAGTATTTTGTTATATAAAGGAAGCCTTGTATGCGTAATATTCTGTTGAAACTCAAGTACCTGGGCACGAATTACCACGGCTGGCAGGTTCAGAGCAATGCATCGACCGTTCAGGAGACACTACAGGACGCTCTTGAGGAAATACTTCAAAAGCGCGAAGATGTCAAAGGGTGTTCAAGGACAGACGCCGGAGTGCATGCCAATATGTATTGTTGCACTTTCAAAACGGAAAGTACCATAGAAAATTACAAGCTAATGGGCGCTCTTAACTCAAAACTTCCCTGTGATATTTCGGTGTTTTCGGCAGAAGATGTCCCGGATGATTTTCACCCAAGGTACAGTTGCACCGCAAAACAGTATGTTTACAAGATTCACAATTCTGTATCTCGCAATCCCTTTCTTTACGGACGTGCCTTGCAGTATAAGCCGCACATTGACGAGAAAATGCTTGAAAGGGAGGCTCAGGCCTTTATCGGAACGCATGACTTTACTACGTTCTGTGGCGCAAAAACGGATGTTGAAGATTGCACGAGAACTATCTATAATATATCGGTGAACAGAGACGGAGAACTTGTTACCGTATCTGTTACAGGCGACGGTTTTCTCTACAACATGGTGAGAATAATTGTCGGTACGCTTCTTTTTATAAATGAAGGCAAACGCCAAGAGGGCAGTATTCCTTCGATGATTGCCGGAAGGGACAGAAGTCTCGCGGGTCAAACCGCACCGGCATGCGGTCTTTATCTGAACAAAGTTTTTTACGGAGGTGAGGTTTTAAGTGTCGGAAAATCAGAAGCGAAAACACCTGAGGATATCGGGTAAACAAAAAGCCGTTCTACGTGCGGCTGCAGTTATAATTCTTATACTGGTACTTCTTTTTATGGCCACTGAAACCTTGGGAATTGCCTCTGTTTCAAACATAAATGACAGTATAAAAAACTTCTTTTTGACACTGTCTCCGGGAAACGGATATCCGTATAAAATAAATTCAAGCTCGGTTGAGGGAATGACGGTTTTAAACGGCAATATATTCGTTCTTACGGATGAAAAGACGCTTTCACTTGACACAACCGCAAAACAGGTCAAGGCAACGCAGCATACATTCTCAAATCCCATTATTTCAAAAAAAGGCGGCAAGGTCGTTTTATTTGATCAAAAGGGCAACCGTTACAGAATTGAAAACAGAACGGATACTCTTTATACGGGAGAGACCCCCGAGGATGAAAAAATAATTACTGCGGCACTCGGGAAAAAGGGAAATCTTGCACTTGCAACGCTGTCAAGCTCGTCTGTTTCTAAGCTCACAGTTCTAAACAGCTCATACAAAAAAGAAGAATTTGTATGGAACTGTGCAAATGACAGCATTGTATCCGTAGACCTTTCAGATAACGGTAAGTATGCCGTCGTTTCAGTTGTCGGCGCACGTGACGGGGAGATTTACTCGAAGGTGTATATCTTTGATTTTGATTATGCGGAACCGAAAGCCGAGTTTGAGTATCCGGGTACTGCTGTTATTGAAGTCAAATTTGTTGCAAACGACAATGTTGTGGCTCTTGGAAACAACATGGTATCATTCATAAAAAATCTTAAGACAAAAGAAGATAAGAATTTTGATTCGGATACGCTTTTAAACTATGCGTTTTCCGATGAAGGAGATCTTATTTTGATACTTTCAGAACACGGAAGTACAAATTCACAGATTTTGACATCATATTCTTCGTCATTTTCGAAGAATTTTGAAGAAAAATACACAAGTAGTGTAAAATCAGTATTTGCAGCTGACGGAAAAGTAAGCGTACTGCTTGAAGACAAGGTTATTGTTTACAGAAGCTCAGGCGCAAAATTCAGAGAATTCTCGGCTGATAATACTGCTATTTCCGTTATGAACGTGGGAAATAAAACCTATGTTTATGCTATCGGAAAAATAGAAAAATGCTCAGAAGAAAAATAAGAGGAGATATGTATGAGCAATAAAGCAAGTCTAGTAACACTTAAAGAACAGTTTAAGGATATGGAGAAGAACGCTTTTACCATACCCAATCTGCTTTCGCTTATCAGAATTATTCTGATTCCGGTTTTTGTTGTGCTTTTTCAGTCGGGAAAGTACATTCCGGCGGTTATAGTTATTTTTGCCTCCGGTCTGACAGACCTTTTTGACGGAAAGATTGCACGGCATTTTAACCAGATAAGCAAGCTTGGTAAAATGATTGATCCGGCAGCCGATAAGCTTACGCAGATTGCGCTTACCGTGGTTCTTTTCTTCCATTTCCATGCTTCGGACGATGAAGTACTGAAGGTTTTCAGTTATGTTTTTTTACTTTTTTGTGTAAAAGAATTGACTATGATAATAGGAAGCTTTATCCTTCTCAGTATGGATATTGTCCCGCAGGCAGCGGTTATTTACGGTAAGGTTGCTACATTTGCATTTTATTGTGTAATGGGACTGCTGTTGCTGTTCGCACCGGGATTCGGAGCGCTTTCAACGTATGTTACATTGCCGCATCAGGCTATAGTTGTACTTGTGACAATCTCGGCTATACTGACCATAGTTGCCTTTTGTTCGTACATACCGGACACAGTAGAAAAGGTTAAAGCAAAGTCAAAAGAAAACGAGGAGCAGACTTGAGTATGAAACAGATAATGTGTACAAGATGCAAGAAGAACCCTGCGGTTGTTTTTGTATCTAAAATAGATGGTATTGACAGTAAGGAAGAACCTGTCGGATACTGCATAAAATGTGCTATGGAACTTAATATCGGTCCTGTCAAACAGATGATGGACAATATGGGTATAAGTCCTGAGGACGTTGACACCGTATCCGAGCAGTTTAACTCACTTATGGGAATGGGTGAGGACGAAGATTTTGAAGGCGGCGGTGCACAGGAAATGCCGTCACTTGCAAATCTTTTCGGTGCGCTCGGCGCTATGCCGAAACAAAATCCTTCTTCCGAGACAGATGAAATTATATCTGAAAACGAAGGTAAGGATGAAAAGGACGGTAAGCATAAACGCCGCCGCAGAGGTGCTAAGCCTGACAAAAAGAAAAGAAAGTACCTCAGCACCTATTGCACTGATCTTACCGAAAAAGCATGTGACGGAAAGCTTGACCGTATCATAGGACGTGATCAGGAGATAAGCCGTGCTATCCAGATACTTTGCAGACGATCAAAAAACAATCCCTGCCTTATCGGTGAACCGGGCGTTGGTAAAACCGCTATCGCCGAGGGACTTGCACTGAGAATTGCGTCAGGCGAGGTGCCTGCAAAGCTTAAGGATAAAGAAATTCACCTTCTTGACCTTACGGCACTTGTTGCCGGAACACAATTCCGAGGACAGTTTGAAAGCCGCATAAAAGGCCTCGTTGAAGAGGTAAAACACGAGGGCAATATAATTCTCTTTATAGATGAGGTTCACAATCTTGTCGGTACGGGAGACGCCGAGGGCACAATGAATGCTGCCAATATACTGAAGCCTGCTCTCTCACGCGGCGAGATACAGGTTATAGGCGCTACGACATTCAACGAGTACAGAAAGCATATTGAAAAGGATGCGGCTCTTGAACGCCGTTTCCAGCCGATAAAAATTGACGAACCGTCAATTGAGCAAACCTTTGAAGTCCTCAAGGGAATAAAGAACTACTATGAGGATTACCATAGAGTAAGTATTTCAGATGAACTTGTACACAGAGCTGTTGTTCTCTCGGAAAGATACATCACTGACAGATTTTTGCCGGATAAAGCAATAGACCTTCTTGATGAGGCGTGCACATGTGCAAATCTTCGAAACAAGGCAATTTCCGAAGCTGAAATTGCCGAAAAAGAACTTGAAGATGCAAAAGCGGATTTAAGTGATATGGAGGAGGATACTGAAAATCCGGATTACGAAGAGCAGGCAAAGACAAAGGCTGAAATAATTGCCATAGAGGCAAAACTTCCGGCACTTTTGAAGGCCGCTAAGGATAACAGCGTAAAGGAAGAGGATCTTGCAAAGGTTATTCAGCTTTGGACCGGTATCCCCGCTTCAAAGGTAATAGAGTCTGATCTTCGTAAACTCGCTCATCTTGAAGAACACCTTAAAGAACATGTCAAGGGACAGGATGAAGCAATAGCCTCCGTAAGCGCTGCTGTAAAACGCAGCCGTATCCAGATAAACACAAGACGCAGACCTGCATCCTTTATCTTTGTAGGTCCTACAGGTGTCGGGAAAACCGAACTTGTAAAGAGACTTTCCGAAGAACTTTTTGATACTCCCGAAACTCTCATAAGGCTTGATATGTCAGAGTTTATGGAGAAACACAGTGTTTCAAGAATCATCGGATCACCTCCGGGATATGTCGGATACGACGAGGCCGGACAGCTTACCGAAAAGGTTCGTCGGAAACCGTATTCGGTCCTTTTGTTTGATGAGATTGAAAAAGCTCATCCGGATGTTATGAATATTCTTCTCCAGATACTCGACGAGGGTAAGATAAATGACGCTCAGGGAAGAACGGTAAACTTTGAAAACTGTATCATAGTCATGACTTCAAATGCCGGCTCGGAGCGTAAGGAAAATGCACTCGGATTTGCAAGAGAACAGAATGACATAAACCGCGACAAGGCTATGAAGGCTCTTCGTGAATTCCTTCGTCCGGAATTTCTCGGCCGTGTTGACGAGATAGTGGTATTTAACGAGCTTACCGAGGACAACTACAAGGATATTGCAATTCTCATGCTCTCGGAGCTTTCACAGCCTCTTATGGATAAGGGTATTACACTCAAATATACTGAGGATGTTCCTACTGCGATTGTATCTAAGATGGACTCCGGAGTACGTGGTGCAAGAGATCTTCGTAATGTTATAAGACGAAACATTGAAAACCGCATTGCCGACATAATTATCGACGCGGACGGAGCCTCAGTAACTTGCATAAATGTCAGTGTACAGGGCAGTGAAATCGTTGTGAAAAGTCTTTAATTTTCTATTGACACGCGACGGTGGTTGTGTTAGAATAATCACCGTCGCAAAGAGAGATGCAGGTGTAGTTCAATGGTAGAATTCCAGCCTTCCAAGCTGGTTACGTGGGTTCGATTCCCATCACCTGCTCCATTTTTTTTGCGCTGTACGCGTTGATAGCTCAGCTGGATAGAGCATCTGCCTTCTAAGCAGAGGGTCGGGGGTTCGAGTCCCTTTCAGCGCGCCATGAAAAAAGCAATTGCAAAGAGCAATTGCTTTTTTCAGTTATATTCGCCTTACGGCGAGTGATATTGCTGCGCAGTGATATTCGGTTTTTTACCGAGTGGTATTCGCTTCGCGAGTGTCTGCGCGAATATAATATCACTGTGAGCAAAGCGAACAATATCACTTTTGGCCTAAAGCTAAAAATATCACGCCGAACGAAGAGAGGCATATCACTTGGTTACTTTATCTTATAATATAATAAGTGCTTCGCGCAGTGTAAACGCACATCAGTTACATATTGTGCTATTCCGTCACGCAGTCACATACATAATTGTGCGACTATAAAGCACAAAAGCCCAAAACCCTTGAGAAATCAAGGGTTTTTCGCTGTTTTAGGGGCAATTTTCAAAAGATAATTTTAGGGCACAAAATTGAATAGAATGTTCAGACAAAAGGAATTAAATCAAGAAAATATGTATTCCTTGAAAGTCAGTCTTCTTTTTATGTGGGAAATTGTTGCTGCCCCACCACCCGGACTTGAACTAAAGATATATATAGACCGTAATTTCTTTATTCCATGTAAAGATTTTACGGTCTATTTTTATGCCTGTTTTTCTCCTTGCAGATGAATGCATAACCGAGTTTAACATCGGTAAAAAGAACAAGGATGTTACAGGTGAATCGTTATTATAGTGGTGATACGGCGTATAGCTCTGATTGTCGGCTATTTTCTTTGTTGTAAGAAGAATGCCGCTATTTTTTATGGCGCTTTTGAGGTGGTAATGAAGTTACATACCTG
>CAVGIJ010000029.1:0-13627 GCA_963629305.1 Acutalibacteraceae bacterium | reverse complement strand
TAGAACTGCAGTGCATGCGTAACAGTCGCCATGGCGTCAGGCGCATAATAGTCCGCGTCCATCTCTTTGCAAAGCTCATCGGTTAAAACCGCACCTCCGGCAATTATTTTAACATCCGGGAGCACTGTGTGTACCGTTTTTATTGTTTTTGCAAGACTTAAAACAGTAGTCGTCATAAGCACCGAAAGTCCCACAAGAGTGCAGCCTGTTTCATTTATTTTATCAATAATTTTTTGAGCAGGTACATCTATTCCCAAATCATAAACTTCAAATCCGTAACTTTCAAGAAGAACCTTGGCAATGTCTTTTCCTATGTCGTGGATATCTCCCTTAACCGTTGCAAGAATTATTTCCCTTTCTTTTGATTCGTCGCACCTATCCATGCTTTCTTTAAGTTTATCACAAACCGCCGTTGCCGTTTGTGCACACATCATAAGTTCAGGAAGAAAAAGTTCGCCCAAAGCAAAATCTGTGCCAACTTTATTTAGAACCGGTATGACATCATTATTTATAATATCAAGAGCGGTTCGTTTTTTAAGAAGTTCATCGGCAATCTCTACCGCCTTCGTGTCATCGCCATTTAAAATCGCATCCATAAGGGATGTTTTTATTGTCGCACCGACCTGTGAATTGCTTTGATTTGCATTCTTTTCAAAAATCAGTGAATCCTTTTTCTCAGGATAAAAATAGGAAACATCACACGTGGAGGCAACAAGCTCACGTATATGATTCGGTGTTGTTCCGCAACATCCGCCGAGGATATGCGCTCCCGTTTTTGCTATAGCAATCATTTGCCGGGCAAACTCCGCCGGAGTTATGTTGTAAACTGCCACACCGTTTTCTATAACAGGCAGGCCGGCGTTCGGACTGACTATTACGGGAACAGATGCATATTTTACAAACTCGTCCGCAACAGAAAGCATTTTGTCAGGGCCGAATGAGCAATTTGTGCCGAGGGCGCTCACGCCGAGATTTTCAAGTTCAAAAACAATATCTTTTACCGAGGCACCGGTCAGAAGCCTGCCGTTTTCCGAAAAAGCACAAGTCGCAAAAACGGGCAGATTCGAAAATTCCTTGGCGGCTGTTACTGCGGCTTTTAACTCAGTTATATCTGTCATAGTTTCTATGATTATAAGGTCTGCTCCGTATTTCACGCCGCACTTTATGCTGTCACCGAATATCCCGACGGCATCTTCGAAGGATAAATCTCCCATAGGTTTCATAAGTCTGCCTGTAGGTCCGACGTCAAGAGCAATGAAGGCATCCTTTTCCATGCCGTTTTCGAAACCGGAAACAGCCGCTTTCGCAGCATCCATCGCAAGCTTTATCCGCTCATCATAGTCATCATATTTGTCTGAGTTCACTGAAAATGTGTCCGAGGTTATTACATTGCTCCCCGCATCAAGGTAGGCTCTGTGTATGGATGTTATTATCTCGGGACAATGTATAACAGCATCTTCAAGCGGCACCCCGTCGGAAATTACGGACAGGAGCACCGTTCCCATTCCGCCGTCAAGATAGATACGTTTTTTATGTATCAAATTAATTAATTTTTCGCTTTTTAAAGACATACTGTGCTCCTTCGTCGTTTTGTTCTAACATTCTAGCACCTTTTTATACCAAATTAAAGAGTGTGAAACCTATAACCGGTTATAATTATCGACAATATGTCGACATTTTATTTCAAAAATGATAGAATTGCATCAATTCAAAATATGGAGTCAGGTATATGAGTGAAAAATGTTCAGGCAACAAAGTAAATAAAGACATTAAAAGTTGCGGCAGTAATCCCGCTGAAAATTGCAGCGACGAGTACGAATTTTCAAGAACCGAAATGATCCTCGGAAAGGACTCGCTCCTAAAACTCAAAAACTCATGTGTTGCGGTATTCGGTGCCGGCGGCGTGGGCGGTGGCGTTATAGAGGCACTTGCACGCGGCGGCGTCGGAAGCATCGATGTAATAGACGGCGACACTATAAGTATTTCAAATCTTAACCGACAGCTCCTTGCGACGCACGCGACACTCGGCATGAACAAGGTTGATGCCGCAAAGGAAAGAATTCTCATCATCAATCCGTCTGCAAGCGTCAGCACGTACCCGATGCTATACACGCCGGAGTCCGCCGCCGACTTTGATTTATCAAAATACGATTACATTGTCGATGCCATAGACATGGTAACGGCAAAGCTTGAACTCATAGAAAGAGCAAACATGTGCGAAATTCCGATAATCAGTTCTATGGGAACGGGAAACAAACTAAATCCCGAAATGTTTGAAATTACAGACATAAATAAAACTTCCGTATGCCCTCTCGCAAGAGTCATGAGACGTGAGCTCAAAAAGAAAGGTATACAGAAGCTTAAAGTACTCTATTCAAAAGAGGAGCCGCTAAAACCCGTGGCTGCGTGTAATAAAGAAAGTTCTCAAAATCCTGCAAGTTACACAAAACAGACACCCGGAAGCGTATCATTCGTCCCTCCTGTAGCAGGATTCATGATTGGCGGCGAAGTGATAAAGGATCTGCTGAAAAATACCGTCACGAAACGTACTGAATGAACAATTCTGTAATCAGTACCGCAAGGCACGAAAAAAGTGCGACCGTCGTGAGGCTTTTGTCTCTTAGCGCAAGTAAAACGGCAACTATCAATCCTACGACTGCAGAAGCCGTGTACGTTGTTGCAAAGAATATTCCCGGTATAGTCATAACGGCAAGAACCGCATATGGCATATAATAGAGAAACGACAAAATAAACTTATTCTTTATCTCGTGCTTCACAAGTATAAGAGGTATCACTCTTATAAGATATGTTACTCCTGCCATGACGGCAAGATATATGAAAAAATTCGGTGTCATGCCGTCACCTCCTCATCCTTTGAGACAGGAGACACAGCCGCCATAAATGCACTGGCAACAACGGCACATATAATTATCACAAATCCGGACGGCACACTTGAAAGCATCGGAATAAAGTTAAATGCGCAACTCATAGCCATTGCCATAATCACGCACAAAAGAACATTCCTTTCACGCTTTGCAACAGGTACAACGATGGCTACAAACATGCCGTATATTGCAACCCCAAGGCTCGCAATAACAACAGCCGGGAAGATATCTCCCACAAGAGCCCCGAGAAGTGTACCGAAGCTCCACCCGAGAAAAGGCGGTAAAATAAGACCGAACATGTAATTTCTGCTTACCTTGTTTTCTTTTCCGCTTGAAACCGCAAAAACCTCATCGGTGTTTACAAAAGCAATAATTAAACGGTCAAACTTTGAAACAGATTTATCGAATTTCTGTGACAATGAAACAGACATAAGCGCATATCTTAAATTGATAAAGAGCTGCGTCATGGCAAGTTCAATAAGTGTTCCGCCACTTGCAATTATGGGTACGCCCGCAAGCTGACCTGCCGATGTAACATTTGTCATAGATATAAGTAGTGCCTCAAGCGCGGAAAGTCCGTTCTGAAAAGCAAAAATTCCAAAAGCAAAAGAGACAGACAAATACCCAAGGCAGATTGGAATACTGTCACGAAGTCCCTCTTTGAAAGTATATGATCCCACTGAAAATCCCCCGTATAAAAAGTGCGAGCAATATTCTACATCTTTTCACGACAGTTTTCAACAATAAAAAAAGTTTTCATTTCTTTCACAACTTTACCATTAAAAAATGAAAAATATTTAAAGCCCGTAGGCGTCACAAGCGACGTACCTACGGGCTTTTTCTTGGAGGCACCACCCAGATTTGAACTGGGGCATAAAGGTTTTGCAGACCTCTGCCTTACCACTTGGCTATGGTGCCGTATAAAAAAATGGAGCGGATTACGGGGCTCGAACCCGCTACCTCCACCTTGGCAAGGTGGCGCTCTACCAGATGAGCTAAATCCGCACATGGTGCTTCCGGACGGAATCGAACCATCGACACGAGGATTTTCAGTCCTCTGCTCTACCGACTGAGCTACAGAAGCATAAAAAAAAATGGCGACCCGGAACGGGCTCGAACCGTCGACCTCTAGCGTGACAGGCTAGCGTTCTAACCAGCTGAACTACCGGGCCATATTTCCCTTCGCCATTTAAAAAGGGTGGTGGGAACAACAGGGCTCGAACCTGTGACCCTCTGCTTGTAAGGCAGATGCTCTCCCAGCTGAGCTATGCTCCCACACCGAGACGCCTATCGGCGACGTGTTATAATATACAACATCCAAGGTGATATGTCAATAAGTTTTTTTGAAAAAAATCCAGAAAAATTTTTATCAAAAAGCACCGCATATCACGAACTCGCCTGCTTGAGAATACGGCTTATTTCATCAGATGAAAATATATATTTTTTGTCACAAAAATGACAGCAAACCTCTGTAGTTTCATCTTCACTCATCTTGCGAAGCTCTTCCGCGCCCATACTTATGAGTGCAGTTTCAACGCGTTGCTTTGAACAGTTGCATCTGTACTCTGTTTCGGACTCATCCAAAACCTCAAGCGAAAACTCAGGCAATACTTTTTGTGCAATTTCCTTTGAAGACAATCCGTCGGTAAGCATTCTTGTCACAGACGGTATGCCGACAATGCCCTTTTCAACCTTGTCTATAGTCTCATCTGTCGCTGTCGGAAGTAATTGAATCAAGAATCCTCCGGCGGTAATTATTTCTTCGGTCTTCGGCGCACAGAGAACACCAAGTGCACACACTGACGGGATTTGTTCAGACACGGCAAAATAGCTCGTTATGTCCTCGGCAATTTCACCTGAAATAATCGGTGTCTGGCCAATGTAAGGCTCTTTAAGTCCGAGATCCTTCATAACCGTAAGCGTACCGTCTGTTCCGACTGCACCTGCGACATCAAGCTTTCCTTTAACATTAAGCGGCAGTGACACAGCGGGATTTGATATGTAGCCTCTTACATTGCCCATATAATCGGATACGGCTATAACAGACCCGGCAGGCCCGCCTCCGTTCATTCTGAGAGTCAACGAGTTATCCTCGCCCTTGAGCGTTGCTCCCATGAGTGATGCAGCCGTCAGGAGCCTTCCGAGAGCCGCAGAACAGACATTGGTCGTACCGTGAATTCTGTGTGCTTCACGGACAATATTTGTCGAATCGGTCGCTATGATGGTGAGATCACCGTCGCGTGAAATAAGACGAACAAGTTTTCCCATTATTTGTTTTCCTTTTTCTTTGCTTCAAGTCTCTCAAATATCTCATCATAACCGCCCGCACCGTAAGAAAGCGAACGGTTGACTCTTGAAATAGTTGCGGTAGACGCTCCGGTTGCGCTTACAATGTCGTTGTAAACACATTTCTCTGTGAGCATTTTTGCAACCACAATTCTCTGCGAAATGGATTTGAGTTCATTTATTGTACAGAGATCCTCGAAAAACTTGTAGCATTCTTCTTTATTCTTTATTTCAAGAATTGCATCAAACAGAAAGTCAATATTCTTATCATTTAGATTTGAGGACATAAAAACACCTCTTTCATACGTCCTTTACCAAGTTATTACATTCTATCACCATTTTTTCACAAAGTAAAGCGGTAAAGTGAAAAAGCAAGAAGAAAAAAGACACCCCACACAAAGGTATGTGTTGGGTGTCTGTGATCTATCTCAGTAATCAGAGATCGTTCGCAGTAAGGTCTTCATACGACTCACGTCTTATGATAAGCCTGTCCTCACCGTCTTTTATCATAACTGCCGCAGGTCTCGGTATTCTGTTATAGTTGGACGCCATAGAATAGTTGTAAGCACCGGTTGAAAGAACGGCGAGATAATCACCACCCGAAACGTCCTGAAGCTCAACATTTTCACCGAGAAGGTCACCGCTTTCGCAGCACTTTCCCGCAACGGTTACAGTTTTTGTTTTCGGTTCGCTTGCCTTGTTCGCACAGATAAATTCATACTTTGACTGATAGAGGATGTATCTTGGGTTGTCGCCCATACCTCCGTCAACAGACACGTATGTGCGAATATCCGGGATAGTTTTTACATTGCCGATTCTGTACAGGGTGATTCCCTCTGAGCCGACAATAGAGCGACCCGGCTCAATGATTATTTTCGGAAGTGTGATTCCGTTTTTCTCACAGGTCGCCTTCACTGCGTCCGCAACCCTTGTCATATACTCTCCATACGGCACAGGTTTATCATCCGATGTATACTTTATTCCGAAACCTCCGCCGAGATTGAGCTGAGAAAGCTCTTTTCCGGTTTCTTCCCTTACCTTTGCCATGAAGTTTACCATAACCTCTGCGGCAAGGACAAACGGCTCAATATCAAATATTTGTGAGCCTATGTGGCAGTGTACACCTACAAAATTCACACCTCTCATACGCGCGGCGCGCTTTGCAGCTTCCATTGCTTCTCCCGTTTCAAGAGCAAATCCGAATTTTGAATCAATCTGTCCGGTGCGTATAAAGCTGTGTGTATGTGCGTCAATGCCGGGCTTTATACGAAGCATTACATTTACTTTCTTGTGCTCCGTTGCGGCAAAATAATCAATGTGCTCAAGTTCACACAGGTTGTCCACAACAAACACACCGACGCCAAGTGCGATTCCGAGTTTTATCTCTTCAATGGTCTTGTTATTACCGTGAAAATAAACACGATCCATGGGAAATCCGGCTTTATTGGCAGTATAGAGTTCACCGCCCGAAACAACGTCTACTCCCATGCCTTCCTCTCTTGCGATTCTGTACATTGCAAGACATGAAAAAGCCTTACTTGCGTAGAGAGCCAAACCATTGCCGCCGTAATTATCCTCAATTGATTTTACATATGCGCGACAATTTGCCCTTATACCGTCCTCGTCAAATACGTATAACGGAGTACCGTATTTTTCAGCAAGTTCTACCGTATCCATTCCGCCTATGGTAAGCGTTCCGGATTCATTGATACCAAGACTTTCTGAAACAAACACTAAAATCACTTCCTTTTAATTTTCACTTTCACTTTTGACGTACTTTTTTGAGTGTCTTTTTTTTCTTTTGTTTTTGCATCCCGCACAGCTTCATCGCTTTTTACGAGGTTCTCATTATACGAAGTCTCATGAACATCTTCAAGAGCTTCAAAATTTCCGTCAACGGATGAAATCATAAGACAGTTTATTTCATCCGCACCCGCTCCCGTAACCGCACTGAACGGAACAATGGAAATAGGATTATAGGGCGATATAATCTCCTCATGCATGCTGAGTGCTTCCGCGTACTCTTTCTTGTTGAGTTTATCGGCCTTTGTGAGGACAACCATATACGGCATATCCGTCTGACAAAGATAATCAAGCATCTGAATATCATCTTTTGTGGGCTTATGTCTCATATCTATGAGCTGAATAAGAAGCCTTATGTCACGTCCGGACGCAAGATATTTTTCTATCATCTGACCCCAACGGTTACGCTCGTCAAACGAGTGTTTTGCGTAACCGTATCCCGGCAAGTCGACAAGGCGCGCGGTATCAGCTTTAAAAAAGTTTATTGTTATTGTCTTACCCGGCTGCGAGCTGACGCGCGCAAGGTTCTTTCTGCCGAGCAATTTGTTTATAAGAGACGACTTGCCGACATTGGAACGACCGGAGAAAACAATTTCCGGCATGGTACACGGCGGCAGCTGTGAAAACGTGCCGGCTGACATCTCATAAGTCACATTGTTAAGGTTCATAGTATAGCCTCCGTGAAAACTTCCGCAAGGCGGCTTACCGGAACAAATTCAACATTTTTCTTTACAACATCCACGACCTCATCAAGGTCAGGCTCATTTTCCTTTGGTATCACAACCTTCTTTATACCTGCCTTGTAAGCCGCCATGGTTTTTTCACGCAAACCGCCTATGGGCATAACCCTGCCGGTCAGAGAAATTTCTCCGGTCATAGCGACTGTTCCGCACACCCTTCTGCCGGTCAAAGCGGAAAGAACACTTGTAGCCATCGTAACGCCGGCAGAAGGACCGTCCTTCGGAACAGCGCCTTCGGGCACATGGATATGTATATCTTTATTTTTATAGAATTCGCTGTCAATGCCGTATTCATCCGCATGCATACGTATGAAACTTACAGCGGCTTTTGCGGACTCCTTCATTACATCGCCCAGTGAACCGGTAAGTTCAATATTTCCTTTACCCGGCATAACCGCTGTTTCAACCTTAAGCATTTCACCGCCGACAGACGTCCATGCAAGACCGTTTACGACACCCACCTCGTCTTTCAGGGTGATTTTTTCCTTAAACTTCGGGGAACCGAGGTATTCCTGAAGGTCTTTAGGTGTTATTTTGACTGAGAAATTTTTGTTTTCAACAACCAAAACGGCAACCTTCCGGCAAAGATCATTCATCCGACGTTCAAGAGTTCTAACCCCCGCCTCTCTTGTGTAGGAATCAATTATTTCCTTTATTGCCGCATCGGTTACACGAAGATTTTTGTCCGTAAGGCCGTGCTTTTTAAGTGCCTTAGGCAAAAGATGACGTTTTGCGATATGGAATTTTTCCTCCGCGGTATAGCTGTAAAGGTCAATTACTTCCATCCTGTCAAGAAGCGGCGCAGGTATGTTACTTTTGTCATTTGCAGTAGTTATAAACAAAACTTCCGACAAATCAAAAGGAACTTCAATATAATGATCGACAAATGCCTTATTCTGTTCCGCATCTAAAACCTCGAGCATAGCTGACGACGGGTCTCCCCTCATGTCTGACGCCATCTTATCAATTTCATCAAAAAGGATAAGCGGATTTCTCGATCCGGCATCACTTACAGCGGAGATAACTCTGCCCGGCATTGATCCGATATAAGTCTTTCTGTGTCCGCGAATTTCCGCCTCATCCTTCACGCCGCCGAGAGATACACGTGCATAATTTCTGCCGAGTGCGGCGGCAAGGGATTTTGCGACAGAAGTCTTACCGACACCCGGAGGTCCGGCGAGACATATTATCTGTCCGTTTACGGACGGAGCGAGCTTTCTCACGGCAAGAAGCTCAATAATCCTTGTCTTTACTGTATCAAGACCGTAATGATCCGCATCAAGAACTCTGCGTGCCTTTTTAAGGTCAAGCTTATCCTTTGTCACGGTATCCCACGGAAGTGAGAGAACAGTATCAAGATAATTTCTGATAACGGTTGATTCGGCAGCTGATGCATTGCCCATTTTCTGCAGCCTTGACACTTCCTTGAGAAGCTTATCCTTTGACTTCACACTCATATGTGAAACGGCATTTATTTTTTGTTTATATGTATCAATCTCATCAACTGCATCTTCACCGTCAAGCTCCTCGGAAAGGGCTTTTATTTGTTCACGCAGATAGAATTCTCTCTGATTGTCACTCGCTGCCTGCTCAACCTTTTCGGCAATTTTATCCTCGAGCTTAAGCACGCTTATCTCAGAGGACATAACCTCGCAGAGCTTTTCGAGTCTGTCAAGAGGGTGTGTCTCATTCAGTACCTGTTGCTTCTCCTCACAGGGAAGCGAAACGACCGAGGCGATGTAATCGGCTACCGCTCCGGGAGTATCGTCACTTATAACTCGAAGCAAAATATCAGGTGCCATTTTCGGAGAATATTTTGCATATTCATCAAATATGTCGCGGGCCTTTCGAAGAAGTGCGAGCGCATATTCTTCTTTATTTTTTGCATAGCCTTTTTCGGGCTTTTTAACAATATCCGCAACAAAGAACGGGCCGTCTGCGCTTCCGCTTTTTATTGTAGCCCTGCAAACACCCTCGACTATAACACGTACATTGTTCGTTTCAGGTATGGTTATTATCTGGCGTACTTTAGCAAGAACGCCCATTCTGTATACATCTTTTACTCCGGGATCTTCCATAGCGGAATCCTTTTGAGCAACAAGAAATATTTGCTGGTTAAAATTCATAGCGGCTTTTATAGCCCCTACGGATTTCTCACGTGCCGCGTCGAAATGGAGCACCATTCCCGGAAAAACAACAAGCCCGCGGAGCGGTACAACAGGTATTGCAATTATTTCAAGATCTTTTTTTTCCATAATTTAAGGTCTCCAGACTCAAAAGGGAACTGTCAAAGCAAATTCGTTTTGACAATTCCCCACTCTTAATAGTATATAACGTAATTAACCGACATTTGAACGTTTGCGCGCCCCTTGTTTGGTGTCAACGTTCTGAATATAAAGAGGTGGTACTGCCTTTTTATTTTCATTTCTTATGATTTCAGGCTCACACTTCTTTTTGGCTGCATCTGCGGTTATGATAACCTTTTCAATTTTGCTGTCAGACGGACTTTCAAACATAATAGGTTTCAGGATGTCTTCCATAACACCGCGAAGTCCGCGCGCCCCGGTTTTCTTTTCAAGGGTTTCCTTTGCAATTGTACGAAGAGCATCATCCTCAAACAAGAGTTCAACTCCATCCATCTTAAAGAGCTCAATATACTGCTTTGTGAGAGCATTTTTGGGTTCTTTCAGTATGCGTACAAGTGCATCCTCATCAAGATCGGAAAGTGCGGTTATAACCGGTATACGACCGACTATTTCAGGTATGAGTCCGAACTTTACAAGATCCTGCGGTATGACCTGAGCCATTGCCGCTGAAAGATCCATGTGCTTTGTCTCTTTTATCTCAGCACCAAATCCGAGGCTTCCCTTTCCGACACGCTTTTCAACTATTTTTTCAATTCCGTCAAATGCACCGCCGCATATGAACAGGATATTTGAGGTATCCACCTGTATGAACTCCTGCTGCGGATGCTTTCTTCCGCCTCCCGGCGGTACGTTTGAAACAGTGCCCTCAAGAATTTTCAGGAGAGCCTGCTGAACACCCTCGCCGGAAACATCTCTCGTGATAGATGCATTTTCTGATTTTCTTCCTATTTTATCTATTTCGTCTACGTATATGATACCGCGCTCTGCACGTGGAATATCATAATCCGCAGCTTGGATAAGCCGAAGAAGAATGTTTTCAACATCTTCGCCTACATAGCCTGCCTCTGTCAAGGTTGTCGCATCAGCTATTGCAAACGGGACATCTAAAACCCGTGCCAAAGTCTGTGCAAGCATTGTTTTTCCCACGCCTGTGGGACCCAGAAGAAGAACATTGCTTTTTTGGAGTTCAACATCCGTTTTATCTCCGTAGAAAATTCTCTTATAGTGATTGTATACAGCTACAGAAAGAGCAATTTTTGCCTCGTCCTGTCCTATAACATATTCATCAAGAGTTGCTTTTATTTCCTGTGGTTTCGGAAGAATTTTTCCATTTGTCTGTGCCGCATTCTTTTTCCGGAGCTTTTCTGTAGGCACATGTTCATCGCCGAGCATATCACTGCAAAGTTCAATACATTCATCGCAGATAAAGACACCCGGTCCCGCTATAAGCTTATCAACTTCATCCTGCGTTTTTCCGCAAAAAGAACAGCAAATAGGCGGCATATTGTCTCTTGCCACAGTCTACACCTCCGTGTATTTTTATCTCTTGGTAATAACCTTATCAATAAGACCGTAAGCCTGTGCCTCTTCGGCACTCATAAAGTTGTCACGCTCGGTATCGCGTGCGATTTCCTCTATGGACTTACCGGTATTTTCCGAGAGAATTCTGTTAAGATTTTCTCTTGTCTTAAGGATATTCTCGGCAACAATCTGAATATCGGTTGCCTGACCCTTAGCACCGCCCGACGGCTGGTGAATCATTATTTCACTGTTAGGGAGTGCGAATCTCTTACCCTTTGCACCGGAGGAAAGAAGGAATGCACCCATACTTGCCGCAAGACCCATACAAATAGTTGAAACATCACATTTGATATACTGCATGGTGTCATAGATAGCAAATCCGGCTGTAACGGATCCTCCCGGACTGTTGATGTAAAGATTGATATCCTTTTCTGCATCCTGTCCTTCAAGATAAAGGAGCTGAGCTACAACAAGGCTTGCGGTTTGATCATTTACCTCGTCTGATAAAACTATGATTCTGTCGTCAAGAAGACGGGAAAAAATATCAAACTGACGTTCGCCTCTGTTTGTCTGTTCAATAACATACGGTACTAAACTCATATCTTAATCCTCCCGGAGCAATACTCCCTGTTATAAACCGCAAGCGACGAGGCAAACCCCCGTCGCCTTATTATTGGTCAAAAGAAAAATATTAAACGTGGTTTTAAAATTATTCTTCTGTCTTTTTAGTTGTTTTCTTAGCTGCCGGTTTCTTTGCGGCAGTTTTCTTTTCTGTTCCCTCTGCATCTGCTTTTTTTGCAGTTGCCTTCTTTGCAGCAGGTGCCTTTTCAGCATCAGCCTTCTTTGTTGTCGCCTTCTTCTCGGCCGGCTTTTTAGCAGTCGTCTTCTTTGCAGCGGTCTTTTTTGCGTCTGCCTTCTTTTCGGTTACTTTTGCTGCTGCTTTTACAAGATCAAGAGCCTTTTGAGACTTCATATCTTTTGCGACATTCTCTTTAGGAAATGCATTTTTAACAATGTCTGTCTCAACACCGTACTGGTCAGCCATTTCCTTATAGCGAGCTTCAACGTCCTCGTCAGATACTTCAATTTTCTCAAGGTCTGCAATCTTTTCAAGTGCAAGTTTACACTTAACCTGCGCAACTGCACGAGGCTTAAACTGCTCACGGATTGCTTCAGATGTCATACCTGTGTATGAGAGATACATGTCAAGGTTCATACCCGACTGCTGAATCTGATAACCGAATTCATTTACGGCATCATCAATTGCATGTTCAAACATGCACTCCGGAATTTCTCCCTCAACAAGATCGGCAAGCTGTGTAAGTACACCCTGCTCAACATCCTGTTCTGCATGTTCGGCCTTGTGTTCAGCAAGACCCTTCTTTGTATCTTCAATAAGCTCTGCGAGTGTGTCGAACTCAGAAACATCCTTTGCAAACTCGTCATCAAGCTCGGGAAGCTCTTTTTCCTTAACGTTGTGAAGCTTAATCTTAAATGTTGCGTCCTTGCCTGCAAGGTTCTCAGCATTGTACTCCTCAGGGAATTTAACCTGAATATCAAATTCGTCTCCCGCCTTGTGACCGATAATCTGGTCCTCAAAGCCCGGGATGAATGAGCCCGAGCCGAGTTCAAGCTCGTACTCTTCTGCCTTACCGCCATCGAATGCCTCATTGCCTACAAAGCCTTCGAAGTCAATTGTTGCAAGGTCACCCTTCTTTGCTTTTCTGTCGACCTCAACAAGACGTGCTGAACGCTCTCTCATCTGATCAATCTGTGCGTTTACGTCTTCATCGGTAACTTCCGATGAGCACTTTTCAACCTTGAGTCCCTTGTAGTTCTTTATCTCAACATCAGGTTTTACCGTTGCCTTGATTGTAAATACAACACCGTCATCGCCGATCTCCTTGAAATCAACGTCATAAGGTGAGTCAACAAGTTCAAGTTCAGCTTCCTTAACGCCTGACTCGATAATTTCAGGATAAACAATTTCAAAAGCATCATTGTAGAATACATCTTTGCCGTAAATCTTTTCGATCATTCCACGTGTAGCCTTACCTTTGCGGAAGCCCGGAACACTAATCTGCTTACGGTTTTTTTGGAATGCCTTTTCAATAGCGGCCTCCCATGCTTCTTTTTCAATTTTGAGCTCAAGCTCGTAAAGATTCGTTTCTATCTTCTTTGAAGATTTAAGACTCATTTTAGAATCCCCCTAAATATACTTCTTATAAAACTAATATATTATAGC
>CAVGIJ010000028.1:0-13860 GCA_963629305.1 Acutalibacteraceae bacterium | reverse complement strand
TATAGAATACTTTTCGAGGCCAAAATCAGACAAAAAAAGAATGAAAGGTCGAAAAAACGATTCATTCGGTCGTTATAATCAAAAATATTGTGACAAATGTGTAAACTGCGGAAGCTTTGCGGACGCGTACCTTGAACCCACAACTGTGTGGGTTGTGCTCCCATCGCATAAAAAAACACCGGAACTATTCCGGTGTTTGGTGCGGACGATGAGTTATTCCCCTGTCAGGGGAAGTGTCACGAAGTGACAAAAGGGTTGGGCGGAAGCTTTGCGGACGCGTACCTTGAACCCACAACTGTGTGGGTTGTGCTCCCATCGCATAAAAAAACACCGGAACTATTCCGGTGTTTGGTGCGGACGATGGGACTTGAACCCACACAGTATTGCTACCACAGGAACCTGAATCCTGCGCGTCTGCCAATTCCGCCACGTCCGCTTATTAACTTTTATGCTGTAAACAACTCAAAAATTATAACACACATGAAAACTTGTTTCAAACTTTATTTTCAGATTTCTTGCAAAGAATTTCATGCATTACAATCATCAGTATGAGGATGATCAGTATATACACCGGAAGAAGTCCCATGCTTATGTGTTTGCCGAGAAAACCGAAGAGCGGCGGCATAAGAAGACTTCCGACATATGCAGATGCCATCTGTACACCTATTATATACTGTCCTACAGTTGCAATAGTTATTTATTCAGTTTAAACGTCATATACACCGGATTGTGATCGGAATATTTGAATCCGAGATCGTATACATTGCTGCCGGAAACAGTTATATTGTCTGAAACAATAAAACCGTCCACCGTCAAAACAAACTGCTCGTCGTTGTAAGGTCCGTCGGCATTTCTGCAAGACGGTACAGGATCATCCTCATCAAAAGGCGCTACCAGTTGAAGATCAGTTCCCTTGAATAGCGATGTATCTATCGGCTGAGCCCACGTATACTTTGAGCCGTCTTTACCGAATATCTTGCTTGAGTCTCCGAGCAAATCCTTGTTGAAATCTCCTCCGGCAATACAATAATTTCCTTTTTCATACTCCGATTGCATATCTTTGATAAGCATTTGAAGCTGCTCAGTTGCGATAGTTCCGTCAGATGTATATGCGGAAAGATGAAGCGTATAAAGTACAAGAGTTTTGTTGTTACTTACAGGCACACGTGAAACCGTATAACAGCGGTCAAGATCAACAAGTTTCATAAGACCTGTTTCAATAGGCAAACTTCTTCTTACACTACTCTCAATATTGTATTTCGAAAGAGTCATCATTCCGGCGTAAGATTTACCATGCGGTTTGGTTATGGGATAAAAAAGATATGGGCTGTCGTAGTTTACGGCAAATACAGAGTCATAACCGCTGAATGATTTTCTGAGGGCAGCTTCCTCATCATAATGATAACTGCGAGTAGCCTTCTTGTCTACTTCTTCAATCATCATAAAGTCGGGGGATTCATCGTTTAAAAATTTCCCTATTCCGCTTATTACCTCTTTAACGGAATCCTCCGATTTTGCACGGCTTTCCGTTCCGCCGTCCATAAAGAAACCGAAATCAGGTGTATAAGCCGCAAAGCCTATGTTGTAAGAAATAATCTTATACTCCTCATCAACTTGAGCGGTACTGCCTATTTCATCATTGATTTCAAGTATTTGATTGTCGTCAATTCTGTGATACGAAATCAATACATATGCAAAGTATCCGCCGACAATCAAAAGTATAATAAGCAAAATAATCAATACAATTTTTAAAATCTTTTTTGCCCTTAAAGACATGAAAACCACCATTTTAAACTTTCTGAAGAATTATTTTTTGGTTGTAAATTTACCTGATTTCATTTGAGCTACGGCATTGCTGTGTATAACCTGACGAACAATATTTCTGCAACATCTGTCAACGTCTATCTCATGAACAAATGATAGCTTTGTTCCGAGAACAATTTGAAGTGCTTGTGTCGGAATGCCGGGCATGGCGAGGTCATTTCCTGCCTTCATAGAAAGAATAGGACTTCCTGAGAATACACTTCCGAACCAGTCGGTCATTACAACACCGTCAAAGCCCCACTCATTACGAAGAACAGTTGTGCAAAGATCATATGAGTTCGGCGGGTTTACACCGTTTACTTTGTTATAACTTGTCATAATTCCCGAACATTTTGCCTCTTTTACCGCAATTCCGAATCCTTTGAGATAAATCTCACGAAGTGTACGTTCAGTAAGATTTGAAGAAACAAAGTTTCTTGAATCCTCTTGGTTGTTACAGCAATAATGCTTTGCGGCAACATAGTTACCGGGTATAGACTGAACGCCGGAAATTATGGCTGCAGCGCATTTACCCGTGAGGAACGGATCCTCTGAATAGTATTCAAAATTACGTCCGCAAAGCGGATTTCTGTGAATGTTGAGAGCGGGAGCCAGCCAGTATGTTATACCGAATTCAACCATTTCATTTGAAACTGCAACACCGATTTCATGAAGAAGATCTGTGTTCCATGTCTGTGCCTGCGCAACTTCAACCGGGAACGCTGTTGTGTACTGGTAAGCAACCTTTGATTTATTCGGGTCAGCAAACATAAATTTCTTTATCGGTTTCGGAAGATAGTTTATACCGGCCATGAAGCCTTCCAGCATCTTTACCTTGCCGTTTGGATATACTCCCGAATATCTTGTAAGACGAATTCCGGCAGGGCCATCGGCAAATTCAACGGACGGAAGTCCGGCCTTCTTCATCATTTTAGAGGTTGAGTGCCCGACAGCGCCTTCAATCTTTATTACACGATTTCCGTTCATCATTCCGGCACCAATGCAAATGATAGTTTTATCAGAAAATGAAAGCTTATCCATAACTGCGTCAACTTCAGGATCGTGGTACGGCTTCGGTGCACTGTAATCGTGAATGATTGTCGTAAAGTCATCCGGATTTACAGGGATATGCGGAACCTGTGAGAGGTCCTCAAACGGACGTTCCGGTATCTCCATTTCAGTGAATTCATGGATGACCGGGCAGATATTCTTAAGCTGTTCCGTAACAACAAGTCGATCAAGAGTAAGAACGGCATTGTCTACAGTGTTTGCAGAAGAATTACCGACTCTGACGATATACTCTCCGGCATCAAGAATATTTCTTGCTCCGAATTCCTGATAACTTGCACAGTCATAAAGATCAAATGTAAGTACAACATGTTCGGTATCACCCGGCTCAATTAAACCGGTTTTTTTGAACGCAACAAGCGATTTATACTCCTTTTTAAGTATACCGTTCGGAGCTGAAAGATAAACCTGAACAACTTCCTTGCCGTGAACCGAACCGGTATTGGTAACATCAACGTCTACTTTAACTATTGTTTTATCAACAGAAACATATGTTGTTTTGACATCAAATGTAGTATATGAAAGTCCGTAGCCGAAAGGATACTGCGGTTCAATTCTGTATGAGTCAAAGTAACGGTATCCTACGAGAATACCCTCTTTGTAGTACTCATTTTTAAGATTTCCGTTGAGGTAAGAATATTCATCGGAAAATGGTATATCAGAATATTTTTTTGCCCAAGTATCAGTAAGCTTACCTGATGGATTTACCTTGCCTGTAACAATGTCCGCAAACGCATGTCCGCCCTCTGTTCCCTGCTGGCAGAAATAAACTACTGCGCCGAGTCCCGGAGTCTTTTCAAGGAAGGACATGTCAAGACTTGAACCGATATTTATAACAAGAATAACATTTTTATAAAATTTAATCATTCTCTGAAGAGTAGATATTTCCTCAGGAGTAAGGTCATTTTCTCCCTTTTCTATTCTTCTGTCTGCGCCCTCACCTGCCTGACGGCTTACAACAAAAAATGCCGTGTCCGCAGGTGCAGCCTTCATGTCGTCATCAGTAACATCAAGATACGGATAATCGGCCGTTCCCATAAAGAGAGCCATGATATCTCCGAATTGGCCTTTCTTCAAAGCCTCAGTGAACTTGTCGGAACCGCCGTTCTTTATCTCCTCGTAAATTCTGTCGTATCTCTCAATCCACGCCTTTGAGGTAATGGTAAAGCCGGCATTTATGAATCCTTCATAAATACTTACGCTGTGTCTTTCGTTTACCTCACCTGAGCCTGTACCGCCTTTTATTGTCTGGTTTGCACCAATACCGAAAAGTGCAACTGCTTGCGGTTTTATAGGAAGCGCACCGTTATTTTCGAGAAGGACAATTCCCTCACACGCAGCTCTGTAAGCAATTTCCTTGTGTCTGATTTCACGTTCTGAAACTGTGTTATCAAAATTATGTCTGATATACTGTGTCATCTTTACTTCTCCTTAAATAAAACAAGTAAACCTAATCGTTATAAAATAAACAATTTTATTATACCAAAATCAAAGATACAAAAGCAACAAAAAGCAGCCATAAATACGTAAATTTTTTATCGCAATTTATGGCTGTTTTAAATTTGAAATTTAGTTTACATTTTAATCTTTTTCGGTAATTTTTCTTGCAACGTAAATTCCGCTTGCCGATGCATGAGAAAGCGAATGCGTAATACCGCTTCCGTCCCCTATAACATAAAGTCCGTCATACTTTGTTTCAAGATTTTCATCAACGCTGACCTCCATGTTGTAGAACTTAACCTCTACGCCGTAGAGAAGCGTGTCATCATTTGCAGTACCCGGAGCGACCTTATCAAGCGCGTATATCATCTCGATAATTCCGTCAAGGATTCTCTTCGGAAGTACAAGGCTTAAATCACCCGGAGTTGCATTGAAGGTCGGCACAACGAACGATTCCTCTATCCTCTTTGTTGTTGAACGCTGTCCTCTTATGAGGTCACCGAATCTCTGCACAATAACTCCGCCGCCGAGCATATTTGAAAGTCGCGCTATGGACTCACCGTAGCCGTTGGAATCTTTGAACGGCTCGGAAAAATGCTTTGAAACAAGAAGTGCAAAGTTCGTATTCTGTGTCTGCTTTGACGGATCTTCATAGCTGTGACCGTTTACTGTGATGATTCCGTTAGTATTTTCCGTTACGACAGCGCCTTTCGGGTTCATGCAAAATGTACGAACCTTATCCTCATACTTCGGAGTACGGTAAACAATCTTGCTCTCATAAAGCTCGTCGGTAATGTGTGAAAAAATCTCCGCGGGAAGCTCAACACGTACACCGAGGTCAACACGATTTGATTCACTCTCAATTTGAAGATCATCGCATACTTTTTCAAGCCATTTGCTTCCGCTTCTTCCCACTGAGATGATACAGTATTTACACAAATAATTGTCATCAGCTGTCCTTATCTCATAGCCGTTGTCAGAAACATTTACCGATTCAACCGGCGTGTCAAAATAAAAGTCAACTTTGTCCTTGAGATAGTTGTAAAGATTCTCAAGAACTACGTAATTTATATCTGTTCCGAGATGCCTTACAGACGCGTCGAGAAGATGAAGATCGTTTTGCATGCATATCTTTTTAAACTGTGTTCCGGCTGTGGAATAAAGCTTTGTACCCTCTCCGCCGAACTTAACATTTATCTCGTCAACATAACGCATGAGATCAATCGCTTTTTTCTTTCCGATGTACTCATAAAGAGTTCCGCCGAAATCATTTGTGATATTGTATTTACCGTCAGAAAACGCACCTGCGCCGCCGAATCCGCTCATAATAGAGCAGGTGTTGCACTTTATACAGGATTTTATCTTATTACCGTCTATAGGGCATTTCCTTTTGCAAAGTTCATGACCGGTTTCAAATACGGCAACTTTCATGTCCGGATTTTCACGTACAAGCTCATACGCCGAAAAAATTCCTCCGGGACCTGCGCCGATAATTATAACATCGTAAAGCATTGTTGTTTTCCCTCGCTTTAAAAATTAATGTCTGTTTAAAAAGTCATTTAAACAGACATTAAAAATTATAACATTTGTGTGAGAAAAAGCAAGATTATAATAAAAAAGAATGTTTACTGTAAGCTATTTTTCCTGTGTCCGCCCCTACCGAGTGAAACGGACGCGTACCTTGAGCCGGCGGCTGATTCAAGTCAAGCGAGGACATGAAAAATGGCATCTCGTTAAGAGATGCCATTTAGATGGTCCGAGTGACCGGTTATTCCCCTGTCAGGGGAAATGTCACGTAGTGACAAAGGGGTTGGGCGGCAGTGAAACGGACGCGTACCTTGAGCCGGCGGCTGGTTCAAGTCAAGCGAGGACATGAAAAATGGCATCTCGTTAAGAGATGCCATTTAGATGGTCCGAGTGACCGGTTATTCCCCTGTCAGGGGAAATGTCACGTAGTGACAAAGGGGTTGGGCGGCAGTGAAACGGACGCGTACCTTGAGCCGGCGGCTGGTTCAAGTCAAGCGAGGACATGAAAAATGGCATCTCGTTAAGAGA
This sequence comes from Acutalibacteraceae bacterium, assembly GCA_963629305.1. Lineage (GTDB taxonomy): Bacteria > Bacillota > Clostridia > Oscillospirales > Acutalibacteraceae > UBA1227. The sequence continues at coordinate 7,494 of CAVGIJ010000028.1, read as the reverse complement.
TGCCATTTAGATGGTCCGAGTGACCGGTTATTCCCCTGTCAGGGGAAATGTCACGTAGTGACAAAGGGGTTGGGCGGCAGTGAAACGGACGCGTACCTTGAGCCGGCGGCTGGTTCAAGTCAAGCGAGGACATGAAAAATGGCATCTCGTTAAGAGATGCCATTTAGATGGTCCGAGTGACTGGACTTGAACCAGCGGCCTCTTGAACCCCATTCAAGCGCGATACCAAACTTCGCCACACCCGGTTATTCACTTTGTAAAAAATAGGTCCGGTTCACACGAACCGGACCTTGGTGCGAGAGACGGGACTTGAACCCGTACGAGTCGCCCCACACGCCCCTCAAACGTGCGCGTCTGCCGATTCCGCCACTCTCGCATGCCACGCATGGGATATTTCCCTCACGCAACGTTGTTTATTATAGCAAAGCCTTCGTCTCATGTCAACAAAAATTTGCTAAAAAAATCAACTTTTTCAATGGCATTTTTTTATCTGTCAATCGTAGTACTTTTCACGGTGTTTTTTTCGTACAAAAGCAAATATTGCATATGCTATTGCGAGCAATGCAAATACCGCAAGACCGACATATGTTGATACATTTGATGTACCGTCTACCTTTAAATCACTCCAGTAGTTACTCATGAGTGTCTGAGTTGCCTGATCAAGGTTGTGAAAGTACTGATAATTTTCCGTTACGCTTTTGTCAGGATAAATAATTTCACTGTCTCTGAGTGAGTATTCATCAAGATACCTTACAATATTATTCGGTGTGCCGTAACAAATATACTCGGCATTCGCAAGAGCAATTTCAGGCTCCTCCATGAAGTTTATATACAGCTCCGCAGCACCCTTGTTCTGACTTGTTTTCGGAATGCACATAGAGTCAACAAATATATTTGCACCCTCTTTCGGGTAGGCAATTTCAAGATCCGGATTGTTCTCCTTCATTGTAAGGAAATCTCCGACGTAGTAAGGAGCCATCGCAGCTGCACCGCTCTCCATGATATTGAATATTTCATCCATTACATATGAGCGAACAACACTTTTTCCGGAGAGAAGCTTGTCATATGCAAGAGCCCAATCCTTTTGATCGGTGGTGTTGAGATCCTGTCCGAGTATAAGCTGAGCAATTCCGAAAGCATCACGCGGATTATTAAACATAAGTACATTGCCGGTATACTTTTCATCCCAGAGGGCTTCCCAGCTGTCAGGTATTTCATCTACAAGCTTTGAATTGTATATGAGGGCAACATAGCCAACATTGTAGCAAACCGAATACTCATCATTTTCATCAAAATACAATCCCTTATAGTCATCGGAAATATACTTGAAATTCGGGATATTTTCGTAGTCAAGCTTTAAAAGCATATCTTCGTCAACGAGTCGTTCAATCATATAATCGGACGGTATTATTACATCGTAATTCGCGCCGCCGCTTTTAAGCTTTGCATACATGTCCTCATTGCTGTCAAAGTTTGTATAGTTAACCTTGATTCCGGTCAGCTCTTCAAAATACTTGTTTACATCCAGCGAATCTTCCGAACCGTCAGAGATATACTCGCCCCAGTTGTAAACATTGAGTGTCGTTCCGCGGTAAGGATTATTTTTGTAATATTCCTCGTCAATTTTATAATCATCCAAATAGTAGTGCGGTTCATCCTCTGCAGCGAAAGCGACAGGGACAAAAAGAGAAAGCACAAATGACAGGCAAAAAACAACAGATAAAGCTTTGGTGATTTTTTTCATGAGCCCATCCTCCTTTTTTCTCTGCGAAGACGACGCGTTTCCTTGCGTTTTTCATCCTGTGCAATGTTGAGAAGAATGAGAAGCACAAATACTACAACAAAGATAAGCGTGGAAAGAGCGTACATATCAGGTGTAACACGCTTCTTTGTCATTGAATAAATACGTATGGGAAGTGTCTGGAACTCCGGACCGCTAACGAAATAACTTATTACGAAATCGTCGAGAGAAAGCGTAAATGCCATGATAAATGCCGCAAGTATCTCAGACTTAAGGTATGGCAATGTAACCTTAAAAAAGGCTTTTACAGGCGTACAGCCGAGGTCACAGGCAGCCTCGGTAAGATACCGGTCCATTGACTTGAATCTCGGAAGAATATTGAGTATTACATACGGCAATTCAAATGTAATATGTGCAATAAGCATTGTTGTAAAGCCCAGTACTCCGGACATCTTTAAAATTGAACCAATAAATACAAAAAGCAGCATCATTGAAATACCGGTAACAATATCCGGATTCATCATAGGGATATTGGTTGCCGTCATTGTAAGCTTTTTATACGGTTTAGTTTTTGAATAATAAAGACCTGTTGCGGAAATTGTTCCGACAACCGTAGATATTATTGAAGAAAGAACGGCCAAAACAACGGTGTTTTTAAGAGCCGCAATTGTCTTTTCATCACGAAACAGTTCTTTGTACCAATGAAGCGAAAATGATTCAAAAACACTCGTACTGTTTGATGAGTTGAACGAATAGAATATCAGCACGGCAATCGGTGCATAAAGCAGAATGAAAATGAGGACAAGGTAAATCTTTGAAGCAACGTTTGTCTTATTTCTCATACCACAACACCTCCGTCATCAGGATCACCGAACTTATTCATTACTGCAAGGCAGATAAGAATAAGAATCATAAGGAGAAGCGAAATACTCGCGCCGAGATTGTAATTGTATGCTGTCTGGAACTGCATCTCAATAACGTCGCCGATGAGTGTGTACTTTCCGCCGCCGAGCTTTTGAGATATATAGAATGTCGAAACAGACGGAACAAAAACCATTGTGATACCTGAAACGATTCCTGCCGATGTAAGCGGTATCACAACCTTACTGAGTGCCTGCAATCCGTTTGCGCCGAGGTCTTTTGCAGCCTCAACAAGCTTATAATCGAGCTTGGTCATAGATGTATAAAGAGGCAAAACCATAAACGGGATATAGTTATAGACCATACCGAAAATAACGGCTCCCGGTGTGTTAATCATATGAACTGCTTTAAGTCCTATCTTTCCGAGAAGTGTGTTTATAATGCCCGTGTCCTCAAGAAGAACCATGATGGCATATGTACGAAGAAGGAAATTCATCCACATCGGCACCATTATAAGCATTATCATTATCTTCTGCGTTGATGCCTTTGTTCTTGAAATAATGTATGCAAGCGGATATGAAACAAGCAGACAAATAACAGTTGCGATGATTCCGAAGTAAACGGACCTTGCAATGGTATCTGTATACATTGTAAGTGAGGATATATTGGCAAATGAAAAATTGCCGTTTCCGTCTGTCAGGGCATAGTATGCAACAATCAGAAGCGGAGCAACAATGAAAATAACACACCAGAGTGCATATGGCGCTGAGATAGCATTGTATGTTTTATTTTTCACAGTCTCCCCTCCCTTTTATTCTTCTTCATCTTCCGGTTCTTCAACAAGCACCTCGTTAACATCGGAGATGTAATCCATCTCATCCGAGAAGCTCGAATAGTCACCGTAACGTCCCGAGTACTTGGACTTTTTCATGATATGAATTTCATCCGGCTTGATAAGAAGTCCTATGACATCTCCGACCTTCTGATAATCCGTTGACTGAATCATCCATTTGAAGCCGCCGATATCTACTATTATTTCATAATGAACGCCTTTGAAGGTAACCGATGTAACTGTTCCGGAAATCATTCCGTCCTTTGGATCACATACATCGACATCCTCCGGTCTTACAACAACGTCAACATTTTCATCTTCTTTGAAGCCCTTGTCTACGCAGTCAAATACATGACCGGAAAATTCAACCCTGAAGTCCTTTTTCATAACGCCGTCAAGGATATTTGATTCTCCGATAAAGTCTGCAACGAACGCGTTTTTCGGCTCGTTATAAATGTCAGTCGGAGAACCTATATGCTGAATCTCACCGTGATCCATAACAACTATGGTGTCGGACATGGAGAGAGCTTCCTCCTGGTCGTGGGTAACATATATGAATGTTATGCCGAGCCTTTGTTGAATATTTTTAAGCTCAACCTGCATATCCTTGCGGAGTTTAAGGTCAAGTGCTCCGAGCGGTTCATCAAGGAGGAGAACTCGCGGGTTTACGGCAAGAGCTCTGGCAATAGCAATACGCTGCTGCTGTCCGCCTGAGAGCGAATCAACGGAACGTCTGCCGAAGCCTTTAAGGTCAACAAGTGACAGCATTTCCTCAACTTTTTCTTTGATTTGCTTTTCGGGCATTTTGCGAAGTCTTAAACCAAAAGCTATGTTCTCATAGACATTCAGGTGCGGAAAAAGTGCATAACGCTGAAAAATGGTGTTAACCTGCCTCTCGTGAGCCGGTACACCATTGATACATTTTCCCTCAAAGATGACCTCTCCGGAATCCGGTTCAAGGAAGCCGGCAATTATCCTAAGCGTTGTGGTTTTACCGCAGCCGGACGGTCCGAGCAATGTAATAAATTCACCGTCGCGAATATAGAGATTTAGGTCTTTGAGAATCGTTTCTTCTCCGAAGCTTACGGAGATATTTTTAAGTTCAATTATAACGTTCTTTTCCAATTATGCACTTCCTCTCGAAAAAAAGTTGCAAATTAAAATATAGAGTAAATAAACTAAAAAGTCAATAAAAAAAGAGACTCCTCATTTTCGCAGGAAAATGAGGAGTTTTGCCGTTAATCACGCTCTTCAAGGATATCCTTGTTCTTCCAGAGTTCAACGTATTTACATATGAGTTCGGCAGAGTTATCAATACCGAGCTCAGATGAGTTAATTACAAGGTCATAACCGCTCGCTTCTCCCCATTTGTTTGAGCTGTGATAATTGTGGTATGCGCGTCTTTTCTTATCCATCTTCTTCATAAGATCTGCAGCTTCACGTTCGGTAAAGCCCCTGTCTTTTACAAGATGAGTAAGCTTTGTGTCATAGTCGCCCGTTATGAAGACACGAATAAGACCCGGACGGTCCTTAAGTACTTCCTCGGCGCAGCGTCCGACTATAATAAACGATTCACCGGTATCGGCAAGATCTCTCTCGTACTTAAATACCATTTCGGCAAGAACATCTTCTATAGAGTTTGTGTTGCCCTTTATACTTCTTGAAGTAAACGGGTTTCTTTTCTTTTCATCGTAATCTTTTATGAATCTCGGATCGAATCCGTGGTTTTCAGCCATCTTATGGAGTATAGCCTTATCAAGAACAGGAAGCCCGAGTTTTTTTCCTGCCTTATCCGCAATCAGATGTCCGAGACTGCCGTATTCACGTCCTATGGTAATAATGATTTGACCATTATCATTAGCCATTAATTAAACCTCCCATTCATTAAGTGTATCTGATATAAAGTGAAATCATACAAACAGCTACTGTAATAATAGTTGCCGGTGCATTGTATTTGCAGTACTTACTCCAATTTATCGGATGGCCTGCTTTTGCGGAAAGACTTGTTCCGACAACATTTGCAGATGCTCCGATAGGCGTTGCGGAACCTCCGATATCCGTTCCGAGAGAGAGTGTCCATGCAAGTGTAGTAAGGGGAACTCCCGTGGAAGCGGCCATTGATTGGATAACGGGTATCATTGTTGCGGCAAACGGGATGTTGTCGATAAATGCGGATGCAAATGCGGATACCCAAAGAACGATGGCAATCATGACGAATATATTGCCGCCTGAAACCTTATCAATAAAGGAAGCGATAACACTTAAAATTCCTGTTTCCTCAAGGCCGGATACAACAACGAAAAGTCCGATAAAGAAGAGCAATGTCTTATAGTCAACCTTTTTGAGAATTGCCATAACAGCATTCTTACCGTAAGCAATAACTGTGGAGAGTAGTGTAAGAAATGTTGAAATAACACCTATTGTTGCAACGGAAAGCTCTGTCTGAGCATGAGTAACAAGAAGAACAACGGTTATTGCGAAAACAATAACGCTGCCGATAAATCCCTTTTTGTTATTTATAGAATCCGACGGATTCGGATAAATAATGTCAGCCGGTCTGTTCTTCTCACTTTCCTTAAGATCTTTTCTCATTACAAAATAATAATAAGGAACGATTATGATAAAACAGATAAGAACTATAAGACCGGTATTCGAAATAAAGTCAAAGAATGTGTATCCGAGTGCGGTACCGATTATGATGTTCGGCGGATCTCCGCACATTGTTGCCGAACCTCCGAGGTTTGCACAGAATATTTCCGAAAGCACGAGAGGGATCGGATCGAATTTCAAGGTCTTTGAAAGTTCTATGGAAACCGCTGCAAGGAACATAATTACGGTTATGCTGTCAATAAACATTGCAAGCACACCTGACATAATCATGAAACAAACAAGAAGCGATGTAGTCTTATAATGAACAAGCTTCGCAATCTTAAGACAAAGCCAGTTAAAGAATCCGGCGTGCCCCATCCCCTCAACCATGACTGTCATTCCGGCAATAAATATGATTGTCGACCAGTTTATGCCGGTGGACTCATCACTTGCTCCATACCAGAAGCCAATCGTCCCGAGGCTCTTGTAATTAAGTGTTCTGACTATTGCTTCGGGTGAGCGCATACATATACCGAAAACAAGTATAATCATAAGTGCTCCCGCCGCAAGAGTAACATAGTGACGTTCAACCTTTTCAGAAATGATAAGGGCGAACATACACAGGAAAATGGCAACTGCAAGTACCTTTGCTACTACCATTATCTCCACCTTCTCCTCCAAAAATTTGCATTTAAAGCGAAAACAATTTTATCACTTTGCTATCATAAGTCAACAGATAAAAATAAAAAAACCAAAACAATCTGAACAATACATATAAGCGGCAATCCTATCATAAATCTTTTATGTAGGGTTTTGTGATGTACAACCCTCATTGTAATATATTCGGCAAGTGAGCCTCCGAGAAATGCTACTGTAAAAAGAGTCGCTTCCGGGACACGCCATCTTGCATGCTTTGCCTTGTATTTGTCGGCTATTGTAATAATAACCGCCACAAGAGATATGGCGGTTAAGTATACTGCAAGGTACAATAACACAATTCCCCTGTCCATATTATTTAAGTGAACGGATAAATGTGATATTTCCCTCATTTATCATTGAATAATTGTTTGATTTTTCTTTGCCTGCGCGTTTTGCGATTTCATGGTCAACACTGTAGAGAGCCATACACTCAGGGCAAATAACAAAAAGGTCATGGTTGTAGTCGTAAAGAGAGATTCCAAATGCTCCGATTCCGTTTGATGCCTTGAGAATGTTCATATAAACAGTCTTCTGACACTGCGGACAAATGATATCCTCAGTAACGCCAAAATTTTTGATGTGATCAGCTGCAAGTTTCATGTCAAATATCTCCTTCAAACACAACAAATGCATTACATTTATAGAAACATTTTATATTTTTAATAATTGTATGTCAACAAATATATTTGTCGGGAGGTTTAAAAATGAAGAATAAAAATTCAGTACTGTTTATCCTTATAATATTGCTTGTAATTTCGTTTTACTCATACGC
>CAVGIJ010000027.1:0-14050 GCA_963629305.1 Acutalibacteraceae bacterium | reverse complement strand
GCAATGATACATGCAAGCTGCAATAATGACGCACCAATATCAAACAGGTAGTATGTCTTGCATAAAAAATCAAAAAATGATGCGGAGGTATCAAAATTGATTGTATCAATCAAAAAAGGAAGATGCAGAAAGATGGTTGCAAGAAAAACGAAATTTGAAACGTCATAGAAAAAGACCGTGAAAAAAGCCAATACCTTACCGGGTGTCTTGATTTCGGTTTCATTTGTTCTCACTCATTTTCACCTCCGCCATGAGCTACAATTAAACACATTTTACCAAATAAATATACAAATGTAAAGGTTGTTATGATATATGTTTTCATAAATGTATTGCAATTTATCGGGACTGCGTTGTATCTTCTTTTCCTTCATATTCATCAAGATATATGTATTTTTGAAGAATTTGGGCGTTTTCATCAATATCGAATACCAATGAGTCACCGCATGATTTTCTCTCGCTGTGCCAAGTGCCGTCAGCCGGTATACCCATTGATGCCATGTCATACTTTAAGTATGAGAACAGTCCCTTAAGACAAAGAGCCATCATTTCATTGCTTGAGATATCCGTTTCAATAAGCGGAAGAACAGTATTTGCCATGCTGTAAAGTTCTTTGGGACTTGAACTCATAAGACTCTTTTTGACTGCTGCAATGGTTCTCCTCTGTCTTTCTGTTCTGTAAAAGTCCGAATCAAGCTTTCTTATACGGCAGAACATGAGCGCTTCTTCGCCGTTTAGGTGAACGGATTCTCCCGAATCAAAGTGAAGAGGATTGCCGGTAAGTGACCACATGGCCCATGTGTCGTTAAGGTAATTTGCTTCCCTTTCGGTTACTTCGACATCTACGCCGCCTATTGCGTCGATAAGCTCTTCAAAAGCTTTAAAGTCAACCATCATATAGTTGTCAATTTTTATCTTGTAATTATACTCGATTGTATCCCATACAAGAGAAACTCCGCCTTTTGAGCAGGCAGCATTGAGTTTGTTGTATCCGTATCCGGGAATTTCAACATAACTGTCGCGCAGGAACGATGTAAGCTTAATTTTTTTGTTGTTCTTGTCAATGGAAATGAGCATCATTGTGTCGGAACGTGAAACCGTTTCACCTTCACGCGCGTCTACTCCCAGAAGAAGTATATTTGTAACGTTCTTATCGGAATACAATTCATCATCTGAGACGTATTGGTTTTGGTGTTCCTCTCCGGAGTTCCCCTTCATTTTACCGAGGAGTGAATATCCTATACCGCCTATGGCGAGGATGATTACCAGTATGATTATAAAGATACTTTTGAGAACTCTGTGCTTTCTCTTTTTACGTTTTTTTGGTTTTCCTCCGTTTTTGTTGGAATTTGATGAAATATCGTCGAAGCTGTCCCCACGGCTTCTTCTTTGATGCGATGCGTTTCTGTTCTGTCTTGCGGGCCTGTCCATAGGTATTCCGCCGTTATAGTCATCAAAGTCGTACATGTTGCGACCGCTGCTTATATCTTCATATTCATCTTCAACATAGTTTTTACTGAAACTGCTGATATCCTCAAAAGAATCTTTGTATCCGTCACTGCGTCCGGATGGTCTTTTGGGCTTACCGGCATTCTTATTAAAATACATCTTGTCCATCTGACTTAACTCCTTTAATTCGGCTTTTTGTCAACTTAAATGTATTCTGCACATTGATCACTACATTTTACGACTTATACTTGATTTTTACAAGTGGAAAAGTTAAAATAACGAATGTGATTGGATTGGGCAGTCGCTGGTGCACAGCTTGCTGTGTACGAGAGGAAAGTCCGAGCCCCGAAGAGCAGGATAACGGCTAACGGCCGCCGGGGGTGACCCCAGGGACAGTGCAACAGAAATAAACCGCCTCATTTTATGAGGTAAGGGTGGAAAGGCGAGGTAAGAGCTCACCGGTGCGACGGAGACGTCTGCATGCTCTGTAAACCCTATCCGGAGCAACACCGACTTGCATAGGCTTGCTCGGCCGCTTTAAAGCAGACGGGTGGCTTGAGCTTCACAGCAATGTGAAGATTAGATAGATGATTGCCTTAAAAGACAGAACTCGGCTTACAGATCCTATCACATCTGACGGTTAAAATCCGTATACATGAAAGAAGGGCGCCTGTTCGCGCCCTTCTTTCACAATAGCCGAATATGAATTCTAAATTCGCATTATTTGATATGCACCGAATTTTATAAGTATTTTCTACATAAAAAAAGAGAGAGGTGATGACAAAACACATGGCTGAGGAATTGGAGAATCTTTACGGAACGCTCGAAGAAGTCGTATTCAGACGGGAGGATACCGGCTTTACCGTGCTTGATGTTTCAACTGAGGATGGTGAGCTCATAACCGTAGTCGGTGTTTTGCCTGACTTATCTCCGGGAGAAGAGGTTCATTTTGAGGGGCATTGGGATGTTCACAGAAATTTCGGAAGGCAGTTTAAAGCCGAGGTTTGCAACCGTTCCATGCCGACAACCGCCGCCCAGATGTTTAAGTACCTTTCAAGCGGTACAATAAAGGGGATAGGGCCCGCACTTGCCGAACGAATAGTTGAAAAATTCGGAGAGCGCACATTTGACGTAATTGAAAATCAACCTTCGGAACTTGCGAAAATCAAAGGAATAACGAAGAATAAGGCTCAGGAGATTTTCAAAGACTTCTCCGAAAAAAGAGCGGTGAGAGAAATTATAATAAGGCTTGAGGCGTTTGGACTTTCAACAAGTGAATGCCTTTCCGTATACAAAAAGTTTGGGATTAATTCCGTAAAACAGATTAAGGAAAATCCTTATCTTTTATGCATTTCCGAGATAGGTATAAGCTTTGAGCGTGTTGACAAAATAGCGTTGACCCTTGAGGATAAGCCTCTTCCCATATACAGAATAAAAGCCGGAATTCTTTATATGATAACTCACAATCTCGGAAACGGACACACGTGTCTCCCGAGGGAAAAAATACTTTCCCCGTGTGCGGATTTTCTCGGTGTAGACAAAGATACGGTTGACATAACAATTGATACGTTGACGAATGAAAAACAACTCATTGCAGCCACAATGAACGGTACGGAGTTTCTGTTTTTGCCGTACATATACGAGGCTGAGTATAAAGCTGCGAGAAAAATAAAATTTATGGTAAGCTACCCGCCCGCCGGGAGGGCTGCCATAGCAGATGAAATAGATAAGCTTGAGCGTGTGAACGGAATAAAGTATGAGAAACTCCAACGACAGGCGATTGTGACGGCTGTCGAGCGTGGAGTTCTCATCTTGACCGGCGGGCCCGGCACCGGAAAGACCACTACGGTGAACGGTATCCTGTCTTTGTTTGAAAATGACGGTCTTTCCGTTGTGCTTTGCGCACCAACGGGGCGGGCAGCGCAGCGCATGTCTGAAATAACCGGAAAGGAAGCTAAAACTATCCACCGCCTGCTTGGCGCGGAGCGAAGCGACGGCAGCGGAAGAACATGCTTTTGTAAGGACGAGCGCAGTCCGATTGACGCTGACGTCGTTATCGTCGATGAACTTTCCATGGTAGATATTGTACTCTTTTCCGCGCTCCTCTCCGCGCTGCCGCTCGGCTGTCGGCTTATTATGGTCGGAGACGCCGACCAGCTTCCGCCCGTCGGTGCCGGCAATGTACTTCATGACCTTATTGAGTCTGAACTTTTGCCCGTTGTCAGACTGGATGAGGTTTTTCGACAGGCAATGGAGAGTCTCATTGTTACAAATGCTCACAAAATAGTAAAGGGTGAAATGCCGGAGCTTGCAGCCGTTGATAATGACTTCTTCCATATGGAAAGACAAAATGCATATACAACCGCAAATGACATCATTTCTCTTTATAATGACAGATTGCCGAAGGCTTACGGCTACAATCCCGTACAGGACATTGAGATTCTATGCCCGTCAAAAAAAGGGGATGTGGGAACCGTGAATCTCAACCGACTGCTTCAGGAATCGGTCAACCCGGCTGCAAAAGGGAAGAATGAGATAAAACTGAAAACGAGAACTTTTCGCGAAGGCGATAAAGTCATGCAGATGAAAAACAATTACAACATACCCTGGACACGGAATCTCCATGCAGGAAGGACAGAGGACGGTGAGGGTATCTTTAACGGAGATACCGGCATCATTTTGGAAATAAGCCGTAGAAGCGGTACTTTAAAAATTGATTTTGACGGCAGAATTGCGACCTACAGTGCGTCGAATCTAAGCGAGCTTGAGCTTGCGTATGCAATGACTGTTCACAAGAGTCAGGGAAGTGAATTTCAGGCAGTTATTATGCCTGTTATAGATGTTCCGCCGAAACTCTGTTACAGAAACCTTTTCTATACGGCAGTAACTCGTGCCCGCTCAAAAATGATAACCATAGGAAGTAAAAATCAAATACTTCAGATGGTAAGCAATGACAGAAAAATAAAAAGATATTCCGCCCTGAAATTTTTTCTTAAGGTGGAATAGGTATGAAAAAATATGATTTTCTCTCGGTGCTGTTCCCTGAAAAATGCCTTTCATGCGGTGCTTTTATCGATGACAGTGTATCGGGATTTTTCTGTGAAAAATGCGAAAATGAGATAGAGAGAATAAAGCCTCCGTACAATTCACGACGGCTCCATGGAGCCTTTGACTGTGCGGTGGCTCCTTTTTATTACAGCGGAAGTATAAAAAATGCCGTATTGCGTTTGAAATATTCGGAAAAAGAACGTGTCGCTGTCTTCCTCGGCAGAGAGTTAAGCCGAGAGATAAACAGCAGGTTCTTCGGCGTGGAGTTTGATATCCTTACATGTGTTCCCGCAACGCGTGAAAGCGTGTCAAAGCGCGGATACAATCAGAGCAGGAGTATTCTTGAACATGTCTGCATTGACAATGGAATTGACTACAGCAGGCGCGGCTATCCCGTAACCGACTGCAATTTGTTGTTTAAGGACAAGGCTACGGAGGTTCAGCACTTGCTCGGGGCACAAAGCAGAAGTGAAAATATCGCAAGTGCCTATCATGTGTCGCCGGGACGAGATATTTCCGGAAAAACCATTTTGCTGGTGGATGATATTTTTACAACCGGTTCTACGGTAAATTCTTGTGCGGGAGAGCTGAAAAAATACGGCGCTAAAGCGGTGTATGTGGCCGTTGCGGCAATGGCCGGAAGATAGTATAAGAGTTTTTACTGAATTGTGAACTTTTTTCTTTTAATCAGGACAGTTTTATTATATAATAGCAGTGATCATGTTTATTATCATGCAAATTTCCTGACTTGTTTTTAAAAGTCGTTTGTATACATTTTGGAAGGTGCAAAAATGCTCGGAATCAATATTGGAATTGATCTGGGAACTACATCTGTAATTGCGTGCCTTGAGGGAGAGGGTATTGTACTTTCCGAACCGTCGGTTGTTGCCTACAGAAAAAGTACGGGCAGGATGATGGCTCTCGGAAAAGCTGCTTACAGAATGATCGGGAGAGAACCTTCTTCCGTACAAGTCGTCCGCCCCATGAAGGACGGTGTGGTCTCGGATTTTACCGTAACGGAACAAATGCTTCGTTATTACATAAAGAAAATCTGCGGAAACAAGATTTTTAAACCAAACATCATAGTCAGTATGCCGGGGACGGTTACCAACCTTGAAAAGCGTACGATACTTGATGTTATAACCGCAAGCGGTGCGGGTAAGGCCTGCCTTATTGAGGAACCGCTTGCTGCCGCTATTGGAGCGGGGATAGATATCATTCATCCAAACGGTACAATGGTTGTTGATCTTGGCGGCGGAACGACGGATATTGCGGTTATAACTATGGGAACCATGGCGGTTGCCTCCAGCATAAAGGTTGCAGGGAATATCTTAAGCGAGGATATTGTCCGCTATTGCCGACGTGAACGAGACATCCTTATAGGTGAACTTACAGCTGAGGAAATAAAGAAACGTGTAGGTTGTGCTTATCTGCGTAAAGAGGAAATAGGCATGTTTGCAAAGGGAAAGGATTACTTTACCGGTATGCCTATTGATTTTGAAATAACATCAAATGAAGTTTACCTCGCTATGAGAGAACACATAAATATGATACTTGACGGTGTGCGGGATGTATTTGAGGCAACACCTCCGGAACTTGTTTCGGATATCATAGGTGAGGGTATTGTTCTGACAGGGGGGACTTCCCGACTGTTTGGGATGGACAAGGTTATAGAAGAACTTACAGGCGTTAAAACCCGTGTTGCGGATGACCCTGTAAACTGCGTTGTCAACGGGATAGGAAAAGTTCTCGGCGACATGTATTTCCTTGCCGAAAACGGTTACCTCTTCAAATCACGCCAGGATATCACGGGCGGTATTGAGGAAGAAAAGGAGGATTACTGATATGTTTGAGTTTGACGCACTCAGTGACGGTGTTGAGCCGGGCGGACTCCGGAGCAAAGATGACATCAAGGTGCTTATCTGTTATCTTCTCAAGTCCGCACGCGGCAGGGTTTCAAGGGATCTCATCGGCAATGTCATGCAGGATCAGGGTATTGCTAATTACTTTGAAGCTATGGATGCGATTTCAGATCTTCTTCAGAGTGGGAACATAACCGGTAACTTTGAAGACGAAAAAGAGTTTCTTGAAATAACCGACAGCGGAAGTCGGGCGGTGCTGCAGATAGAACATACATTGCCGAAAACGGTGCGTGAAAAGGCAGTCAGGTCCATGGTTAAGTTTCTGACTCTTGAGCGCAATGAAAGGGAGAACAATGTAAAAATCGACCCTACAGACGGTGGATACAATATGTCATTTACAATGAGTGACGGCAACACCGTTCTTATGGAACTTCATATGTTCGTACCGGACAGTGATGAGGCGCAAAGACTCAAAGAAAATTTCATCGAGGATCCGGCAAGAGTCTATTCTACGATTCTTGCAGCCTTGATGGTTGATTGATAGATGATTATAAAAACGAAAAACGGAAGGGGCTTTCATAAGTGAGCTTTATTGAATTTGATTCAGTTTATAAAAGATACAAAATGGGTGAGGTTGTCATAAACGCAGCCGACGGCGTAACATTTAACATAGAGCAGGGTGAGTTTTGTGTTATAGTCGGTGCATCGGGTGCAGGTAAGACAACCGTCCTTAACATACTCGGAGGTATGGACTCCTGTGACGACGGTAAGGTTCGTGTTGCGGGTGACCTTGTAAATGAGTACAACAACAAGAGACTTATCGAGTACAGACGTTTTGACGTTGGTTTCGTATTCCAGTTTTACAACCTTGTTCCGAACCTTACGGCTCTTGAAAATGTTGAGCTCGCAACACAGATAGGAAGAGCGTCACTCAATCCGGAAAAGGTGCTTGAACGCGTTGGTCTTCAGGAGCGAATGGATAACTTCCCGGCTCAGCTTTCGGGAGGTGAGCAGCAACGTGTTTCAATAGCGCGTGCGCTTGCGAAAAATCCGAAGCTTCTTCTGTGCGACGAACCTACCGGAGCTCTTGACTACAATACGGGTAAGCAAATACTTAAACTTCTTCAGGATACATGTCGTGAAACCGGCATGACAGTAGTTGTAATTACTCACAATGCAGCTATTATGCCTATGGCAGACCGTGTAATTCAAATGAGATCCGGTCGTGTTGTGAATATGTCAGTTAACGAAAATCCGATGCCTATTGAAAGGATTGAGTGGTAACTGAAATGAAGATTAATATGACTAAAGCGTATAAGACCGACACCCGACGGTCTGTAAAAAATACCCTTAGCAGATTTATTTCCATCATTGCGATAGTTGCTCTCGGAACCAGTTTCTTTGTCGGATTCAAGGCAACTTACCCGGATATGATAGATACTGCGGAGAAGTATTTTGAAACAAATAACCTTATGGATCTTCGCGTTCAGTCGAATATCGGTATTTATGATGATGAAATTGAGAAAATTTCTCAGATTGACGGTGTTGAGACCGTCGTGGGCCAGAAGTTTGCAGACGGATTCGTACAGATGCTCAATGATGAGGATGACCCGCAATTCGAGGGACTTGTAGATATTGACGGTTCCCAGCTTACGATAAGAGCATATGCCCTTGATGTTGACAAGGCTATTGCCTTTCAAAACGGCGAGGATGATCCGACATACATCAACAGGCTTTCACTCATAGACGGTGAATGGCCCGATGATGTCGGTGAATGTGTCATTACGGATTCAGGTCTTACAACACCTGAGGAATTCAAAGTCGGAGAGGTTATAAAAATTGCCGGAGACGGCGAGAGTATGAGCGATTCTCTTGAAACAACCGAATTTACAATTGTCGGTATAGTTGAGACACCGTATTATCTCTCCTTTGAACGCGGTTCGACAACTGCGGGCTCCGGAAAACTCGGTGACTACATATACATCCCACAGGAGACCTTTAAAGAAGATGTAAACTACTACAGCGAAGCGTATATCAAGGTTTCGGGCTCCGATGAGTATGAACCGTACACAGATGAGTATGATGACTTTATAGAACCTGTTGCCGACAGAATACGTGAGGCGACCGATTCGATAGTATCAGATACGGTTGCTGATCTTTATATCACTCTTCCCGCAAAGATTATGGACGGTGAAGAAACTTATTCAAAGGCTGAAGCATACGCAACGAGCAAACTTGCCGAGGCTCAAGAGGAACTTGAAACTTTAAGAAGATATGCAAATGAAGGCGATGCCGCTCTCCAGGAGTATCAAAATGAGATTGATTCCAAATACGCAGCTGCACTTTCTCAAATAAGCAGCGGAAACTCAAAGTATTCATCCCAACTGAAGAAGTATAATTCTTATTATTCTCAGGTTACAAATTATGAAGCTCTTCTGTCTGCAAAGCAGCAGGAGTATGACACAAAACTGAATGAATACAACGACGCAAAGGATCAACTTACAGATGCGAAAATAGAGATTTCATCTGCGGAAAACCAGATAAAGTCAACCGAGCAGATGCTCTCTACAACACAGATGGTTTCCGACCAAGTTTTGAGTAATTACAATCAAAATATGGAGGACCTTGATCTTGAGGGACTTGCAAAGCAGGTTGAAGATGTAAACCCCGACCTTGCGAAGAGACTTCGTGCGGCAGCCGGAGTTACCGGACAGGGAATGGCGGCAGATGCGTCTCAGGTAATAAGTGATGCCATGTCCGATTACAATGCGGAACTTGCACAGGCAAAAAAAGACCTGCAAAATGCACAAAATGAGTACAGTGCCGGAAAAGCAAAGCTTGATTCGGCAAATGCACAGCTCACTCAGGCAAAGACCGATCTCAACACTGCAAATGCAAAGCTTAAGAGCGCGAAGTCCCAGCTTGAAACATATAAGCAAAAACTTCAGGACGCGAATATTGACCTTAAAATGGGCGAACTTGAGGCAGATTCTTCTTATCAGCAGGCGATGAATCAACTGGAACTTAAAAAATCACAGGCTGAAGCTGCAGCCAAGAACCTTGAAGAGTATGAGGGGAAATATGCCGCAACGGAAGCTTCCGTAAATGAACAGCTTCTTGCCGCAAGAACAAAGCTCGACAAGGCAACGAATCTTCTCGATTCTCTTGACGATGCATATCTTAACGTATATACAAGAGATGATTCTCCGGGATACACCGGATACGGTTCTGTTTCTTATAACATGAAGTCTCTTGCAAAGGTGTTCCCGACATTCTTCTTCATAGTTTCAACACTCATATGTCTTGTAACCATGACGCGAATGGTTGAGGAAGAGAGAACACAACTCGGTACGCTTAAAGCACTCGGATACGGAAACGAAACAATCGTATCAAAGTATCTTCTCTATGCACTTTCCGCGTCACTTATCGGTTCCGTAATAGGAATTTCAGTCGGATTCATTATTTTCCCGAAAGCAATATTTGCCGCATGGGGAATTATGTACGACCTTCCGAGTCTCAGAATTCACTACATCTTCGGATACATTGTCCTTGCAATGGCAATAGCCGTTCTTTCAACATGTGGCGCCGCACTCTGGGCGTGCAGAAACGAACTTATGGCTGTTCCTGCCGTTCTTATGAGACCGAAGCCGCCGAAGGAAGGAAAACGTGTACTTCTTGAAAATGTTGACGCAATTTGGTCAAAACTCAGCTTTACATCAAAGATTACGGTCAGAAACCTTTTCAGAAATCCGAAGAGATTTATAATGACTCTTGTGGGAATAGGCGGATGTACCGCACTTATTCTTGCGGGATTCGGATTGTCAGACTCAGTAAGCGCGGTTATTGATAAGCAATACGGAAATGACGGTATTGCACAGTACGACTTACAGGTAGTTCTTAAGAATCCGGTTACATCCGATGACATCATTGTTGAGGACATAAACGATATGGCTGTTGTTGAGGACACAATGCCTGCAGAACTGAAGGTTTGCAAAGGCACATCAGACAGAACAGATAATGAACTTGAAGTTGATGTCCTTGTTCCGGAGGATGCATCGAAACTCGGTGACTTTGTCAAACTTGAGAACAAGCGCGGCAAAGACCGGACTCTTACAAACGATGGTGCAATAATAACAAAGAAATTTGCCGACAAGACTGACACCAAAGTCGGAGATACCGTAAAAATCTCATGGACAGAGGGCTCAAAGGATGTATCCTATGATGTCAAGGTTGCTGCCATAGTTGAGAACTACACTTTCCATTATGTATATATGACGCCGTCTTATTATGAAGAGGTTACAGGCAATGCACCTGAGTTTACCTACCTTTACACAAGGCTCAAGGACGGAGTATCAAAGGCTGAAAAGATTCAGCTCGAAAATGAAATAAACGAGTATGAAGAAGTAAACGGTTCCGTTTACACATCTGTTGTGCAGAGCAGCTTTGAAAATATCATTCATTCACTCAATATGGTTATCATTGTGCTTATAATTGCAGCGGCAGCTCTTGCCTTTGTAGTTCTTTATAACCTGAACAACATAAACGTAAACGAGCGTATAAGAGAACTTGCAACGCTTAAGGTTCTCGGCTTCTATGACGGAGAGGTGTCGGCATACATCTACCGCGAAAATATCGTGCTTACTCTTCTCGGAATTCTTCTCGGTCTGGTGCTCGGTATACCGGTTCAGAGACTTATCGTTTCAGCCATAGATATTGATACCGTTACATTCGGTACACAGCTTGATTTTTCGAGCTTCTTGTTTGCGGCGGCACTCACACTTATCTTTGCTGTTGTCGTAAACCTCATTATGCACTTTAACTTAAAGCATATAAAGATGGTTGAATCGCTTAAGTCTGTTGAATAAAAACTAAAACAAATCCATAGGACGGTTTTCGGGATGGCAAAAAAAGATTCAAAAAATACAAAAAGTAAAATAGTATCTGCCGCTTGGAAACTGTTCTATGAATATGGCTATGAGGATACTACAGTTGATGAAATTATAAAGGAATCCGGAACATCCAAAGGTTCATTTTACCATTATTTCAAGACAAAAGATGAACTGATGGGAACACTTGCATATCTCTTTGATGAAAAGTATACGGAGATATGGCCGGATGTTCTTAAAGTCGACAGTGCTTTTGAAAAGCTTATCTATATGAACGAACGACTTTTCGGAATGATTGAGGACTCAATTTCAATTGACCTGGTCGCACGTCTTTATTCGTCACAGCTTGTAACAAAAGGTGAGAAGCAATTTGTTGATTACTCACGCATTTATTACAAGCTTCTGCGGGCGGTTGTTTCAGATGGACAAAAGTCCGGAGAATTGCGTTCGGACCTATCCTGCAATGAAATTGTTAAAATGTATGCCCTTATTGAGCGTGGACTTCTTTATGATTGGTGTATCTGCGGCGGTAACTATCCGCTTAAGGACTACTCTACGAAGTCACTTAGAAATCTTCTTTCGTATATCAGAGCCTAATAGCTGTTACAAAATAAAAAGACATGTAAGCAGATGAGAAAATCCGAGCATAATGTTCGGATTTTCTTTTTTGTTCGTTGTATTATACCAAGTAAAGTCTATTAAATAAATGTGGTATTTACGCAATTTTTAGTAATTATATGTTATAATGGTCTATACAAAGTATTATACTTTGTTCTCTATTGCGTTTGCACCTTTGCTGTGTTACAATACCTCGGTATTTTAAAAGATTGGTGGAGTTAAAATGAATTATGAAATATTGGCATTCGTGCTTTATTTCGTGCTTATGCTCGGCATAGGCGTGTTCTTTTTCTTTAAGACTAAGAACAATAACAGTGAAAAAGAGTATTTCCTCGGCGGCCGTTCCATGGGGCCGTGGGTAACCGCTCTTTCCGCTCAGGCATCGGATATGTCCGCATGGCTTCTTATGGGTCTTCCGGGGTCAATCCTTGCGTTCGGACTCGGACAGGCATGGATTGGTATAGGTCTCGGTATCGGAACAATCGCCAACTGGATTCTTGTTGCGAAGAGACTTCGTAAGTTTTCAAAGGCTGCGGATGACTCAATAACACTTCCGCAATATCTCACAAACAGATTTCATGCGAAAAACAACATACTCGCAATTATCTGCGCGGTGGTATTCCTTGTAAGTTTCACCCTTTATGTTGCATCCGCTTTCGTTGCCGGAACAACTGTATTTGTTCAACTTGTTCCTTCTCTTTCCGAAGGACTCGCTATGTTTATTTTTGCCGCAATTATTATCGTATACACATTCCTCGGCGGATTTAAAGCAGTATGTTGGACAGACTTCTTCCAGGGGCTTCTCATGCTCTTTGCGCTTATAGCAGTTCCTATAATTGTTGTTGTTTCGGGTGATCTCGGAGCAGCAGATCCCGCAAACCTTGCCGAGATAGTTTCGGCTGACACTACTTATCCTGCATTTGTTGCCAATGTATTTGATGCTTCATGGCAGGAAATACTTTCAGGTCTTGCATGGGGTCTCGGCTATTTCGG
The DNA here is from genome assembly GCA_963629305.1 of Acutalibacteraceae bacterium. Lineage (GTDB taxonomy): Bacteria > Bacillota > Clostridia > Oscillospirales > Acutalibacteraceae > UBA1227. The sequence goes on along the minus strand of CAVGIJ010000027.1, from coordinate 1,197 downwards.
CATGCCGCACATAATCGTAAGATTTATGTCTATTGAAAAGCCGTCAATGGTTAAGAAGTCCGCAACAGTTGCAATCATTTGGGTTATTATTTCTCTTGTTGCAACCATTTTAATTGCATACTTCGGACGTGTGCTTCTCGGTGAAGAGCTTCTCTCACAGGGACTTCAAAAGACCGTATTTATCGCACTTTCAAGACGCTATTTCCCGGCATTCCTTTCCGGCGTTCTTCTCGCGGCAATTATTGCGGCTTCCATGTCAACTGCTGACTCGCAGCTTCTTGTTGCAAGTTCGTCATTCACGAGTGATATATATAAACCGCTCAGAAAGAACGCATCCGAAAAGGAGATTCTCTGGGTAGGAAGAATATTGGTTCTTGTTGTTTCGGTTGTTGCTTATTTCATAGCAAGCTCAAAGGGCTCCGGGGCACAGGCCATCATGAACATGGTTGAAAACGCTTGGGGTATTTTCGGCGCTGCATTCGGACCGGTTGTACTTCTCTCGCTTTTCTGGAAACGCTTTACATACGAAGGTGCTATAGCGGGAATTGTAGGCGGAGCTCTTACGGACATCCTTTGGCTTATATTCCTTTCGGAAAAAACAGGCGTGTATGAACTGTTCCCGGGATTTGTTATCGGAGCTCTTTGTGCCGTTGTTGTTACTCTCATTTCAAAAAAGCCGTCAGAGGAAGTTGAAAAGCTTTTTGAGAGGGCAACAGACAACTCTATTGATGACTAAGGCTTAAAGGCATCATCGAAAAACTTAAAATCTGTTGAAAAAAAGATAAAAATCTGTTACTCTACAATCATAGAGATGTAGGGGAGGACCCGACAATGACGATTGGCAGAGTTGACAGTTCTATCGGTTGGGGGTTGGCAGTGTCAAACAATCCCAAAAACAGTAAAACATTTATCGCCGAAGACGGGGCTTATTGCGCCCTGCCTTCGGTTTTTTTGCGCGAACAACAATTAAAAATTTTGGAGGCTCTAAGATGAAAAAGAGATTATTGAGTGTGTTACTTACGCTGGTTATGTGTTCCGTGCTGTGTGTAAACGTAAGCGCAATGGAGATCTATGTCAAGACGATTACGGGCAAAAGCATCACGCTCCAAGTTGAGAGCGGAGACTGCATTGACAGCGTGAAGGCGAAAATTCAGGACATAGAGGGAATTTCTCCCGATCAGCAGCGCCTTATTTTTG
>CAVGIJ010000026.1:0-17212 GCA_963629305.1 Acutalibacteraceae bacterium | reverse complement strand
AATAATCCCTTTTCCACAACATTTTGTGCCTGTAATAAAATCGAATACAATTCACCCAAGGCAGGGCCTTGAAAAGCCTTGTTTTGGGTGAAAAAAGTCTTGACCGGACCCTATACTTGTGGTAAACTCTTTATACCTCTTGATGGGGTCTATTTTTTTGTGTCCATTTTTTCATGGAGACAGCATAAAAAACGTATCCCAAAGAGGGAGGCAAAACAGGAAAATAATCCGTTAAATGGAGGTGCCGTTATGAGAGTTAAAGTAACACTCGCCTGCACAGAGTGCAACCAGCGCAATTACAACACAATGAAAAACAAAAAGAACACACCTGATAGGATGGAGATGAACAAATACTGCAGATTCTGCAGAAAGCACACTCTCCACAAGGAAACAAAGTAAGGAGGAATTTTTATGGCAGATACAAATAAATCTCCTAAAGCTTCTTCTAAGTCTGAAAACACAAGTGTGAAAGGCGATAAGAAAGCCACTGCAAAAAAGGATCAATCATCCGGAGCAAAAAAAGGCTTTGCAAAGGTTAAGCAGTTCTTTAAAGATGTTCGCGGCGAGACAAAAAAGATTGTTTGGAACTCAAGAGCAGACACAATAAAGAACACGGGCGTCGTTTTTATGGTTACCGCAATTGTCGGAGCCGGCGTTTGGATATGCGACCTTGTATTCCGCCAGCTCGTTGAGCTTATCTACTCCCTTGCAGGCAATGGCGGGGCTGAAGCGGCTATGATAGCTGTTCAAAACCTTGCAAATTTGTTTTAATGGGGGACTTTTTAGATGGCCGGAATTTCTAAATGGTATGTTATTCACACGTATTCAGGTTACGAAAACAAGGTAAAGGATAACATTGAGAAGGTTGTTGAAAATCGCAAGATGCATGACCAGATTCTCGAGGTTAAGGTACCGACTGAAATAGTAACTGAGATAAAAGATAACGGTGAGAAAAAGGAAGTAGAGAGAAAGATTTTTCCGGGCTACGTACTTGTAAAGCTTGCTGTTGTTGAAGTTAAGGATGAACTTACTATGTCTGATGATGCCTGGTATGTTATTCGTAACACACGTGGCGTTACGGGCTTTGTCGGTCCTGAAAGTAAACCTGTTCCTCTTTCAGACAAAGAAGTGCAAGCACTCGGAGTTGAAAAGAGAATCGTAGAAGTAAACTACGGTGTCGGAGACTTTGTAAACATTGTTGACGGTCCGCTTTCGGACTTCTCCGGCGTCGTTGAGGAAATTGACGTTGACAAGAATCTTGTTCTTGTACGTATTTCCATGTTCGGCAGAGAGACTCCTGTTGAGTTTGAACTCGGTCAGGTTGAACTTGCCGTAGAAAATTAAACATTTTTAACTTGGTAATTAGTGCTTCGGCACTTTAATTACGACAGGTACATTGCAAATTATATTTTTTGTTCTGTATTTGTCAGTGGGAGGGACGCGTAAAAAACGTTCCGCCAATTACCACATTATTTTGGAGGTGCAAAAATTATGGCTCAAAAGGTTATAGGTTTTATTAAACTGCAAATCCCTGCTGGAAAGGCAACACCAGCCCCACCTGTAGGACCCGCACTCGGCCAGCATGGTGTTAACATCATGGCTTTCACAAAGGAATTTAACGAGCGCACAAAGAACGACATGGGTCTTATAATCCCAGTTGTAATCACAGTTTATGCTGACCATAGCTTCACGTTTATCACTAAGACTCCGCCGGCAGCTGTCCTTATTAAGAAGGCATGCGGCATTGAGAAGGCTTCTGGTGAACCTAACAAGAAGAAGGTCGCTACAATTACCGGTGAGCAGATTAGAAAAATCGCTGAACAGAAAATGCCTGACCTGAACGCAGCAAACATAGATTCTGCAATGTCTATGATCGCTGGTACAGCTCGTAGCATGGGCGTTACTGTCGTTGATTAATTGCTTCCTGGTGGGAGGAACAATCCGATTTACCACAATTAAGGGAGGATAAAAACAGATATGAAACATGGTAAAAAGTATGTTGATGGCGTAAAGCTTTACGACAAAACAAAATTATATGATCCGACTGAAGCTCTTGAAATCGCTGTAAAGACTGCAACTGCTAAGTTTGATGAGACAATTGAAGCTCACATTCGTCTCGGTGTTGACTCACGTCACGCTGATCAGCAGGTTCGCGGTGCGGTAATACTTCCAAACGGAACCGGTAAAAAGGTTCGTGTTGCAGTATTTGCAAAAGGCGAGCAGGCTACAGCTGCAGAAGCAGCAGGCGCAGAAATTGTCGGTGCAGAGGACCTTGTTGCAAGAATTCAAAACGAAGGATTCCTTGATTTTGACGTTGCAATTGCCGCTCCTGACTGCATGGGCCTCGTTGGTCGTCTCGGTAAGGTTCTCGGACCTCGCGGTCTCATGCCTTCACCAAAGGCAGGTACAGTAACTCCTGATGTTGCAAAGGCAGTAAATGAAGCAAAAGCAGGTAAGATTGAGTACCGTCTTGATAAGACAAATATTATACATTGTCCTATTGGCAAGGCTTCCTTCGGAGCTGATAAGCTTACGGAAAACCTTGATGCTCTTATGGATGCCATTGTTAAGGCAAAGCCGGCGGCAACAAAGGGACAGTATATCAAGTCTTGCACAGTAGCATCTACTATGGGCCCCGGAATTCGTTACAGCGCTTCTAAGTATGCTGTTACAGGCACAGACAAGAAGTAATTTATTTTGTACTTGACATGGAATTTTCCGTGTGTTAGTATACTAATGCTGTTTATTACCTAAGACAGTAGGTGTCTCTTTTGAGACGTAACAGGTTCTCCTTACCTACCGAGGAATGACGCTCGAAAACATATTATGTTGTCAAGCCCTTCCTCGACGTGTGAGGAAGGGCTTTAAATATTCAGGGAGGTGAATTATTTTGCCAAGCGAAAAGGTACTTGAAGCAAAAAAGCAGGCTGTTGCCGAGCTCGTTGAAAAACTCAATGCATCGGTAGCAGGTGTTATCGTAGAATACAGTGGTGTTTCAGTTGCTGACGACACAAAACTTCGTGCTGATCTTCGTGCTGAAGATGTTGAGTATAAGGTTGTAAAGAACACATTACTCAAGAGAGCAGCAGATGAGGCAGGACTTACAGGTCTTGATGACGTTCTCAACGGAACAACAGCTATTGCAATCAGCAACAATGATCAAGTTGCAGCAGCAAGAGTGCTTAAGAAGTTTGCTGACGGCCACGAAGGTTTCAACATCAAGAGTGGTTACATGGATGGTGCGGTAGTAGACATTGAAACTATCAATAGTCTTGCAGCACTTCCGCCGAAGGATATCCTTCTTGCAACTGTTTGCAACGCATTCAACGCTCCTATCGCAGCATTTGCCCGTGTTATTCAGGCAGTTGTAGATAAGGACGGAGAAGCAGCTCCGGCAGAGGCTCCAGCAGAGGAAGCAGCCCCGGCAGCAGAATAATTAAAAACAAAATCAAATTTTTTATAATGGAGGAAAATAAAAATGGCTTCAGAGAAAGTAACAGCTCTTCTTGAAGAGATTAAAACTATGTCAGTTCTTGAGCTTTCAGAGCTCGTACACGCAGTAGAGGAAGAATTCGGTGTTTCAGCTGCAGCTGCAGTAGCAGTAGCAGGTCCGGCAGCAGGCAGTGCAGCAGCTGCTGAGGAGAAGACAGAGTTCGACGTTGTACTTGCAGAAGTTGGCGCTGAAAAGATCAAGGTTATCAAGGCTGTTCGTGAGATCACAGGTCTTGGACTTGCAGAGGCAAAGGCTCTCGTTGACGGTGCTCCAAAGACCATCAAGGAAGCAGCTTCTAAGGATGACGCAGAAGCAGCTAAGGCTAAACTTGAAGAAGTTGGCGCTAAGGTTGAACTTAAGTAATTATAATTACTTAAAGATAAAAATTCCCGGATTTTTTCCGGGAATTTTTTATTACAAGGACTTTTTAGTATTACAACTTGTTTTGTTAAAAATGATTTAAATTTTGTAGCCGACAGTTTCATTACTGTCGGCTGCTTTTCCTTATAAGTATGATTGTCAGTTGATGTCAAACTTTTCAAGTACATCGTCAAGCGAGTTGCCTGCGAAGGCCATTTTAAGTTCGTATCCCGTTGCGCTGAAAATTTTTATTACCTCACCGGTTATCTCATTGTTTACAGCAACGATAAAGCATTCTCCGTATGTTGGGAGCGTAGAGCTTTTCATCGTTGAGAAAATTTCCTCTGTTCCGTATGAAGAACCGTCAAGACCGTGACCCACATATAAATTGAGTGTAAGGCCGTTTTTCTCCTCTATCGGTCCGTTTGCCGGTGCTGTGTTACTCTCAGTTGATGAAGGGCTCTCAGTTGTGTTATTGTTGTCAAGCGCGTTTTTGTTGTTATTTGAAGAATTTCCCGTGACAAGTGTAGAGACTAAGAATACCGAAAGTGCTGCCGCAATAACAATACATATGGTGAAAATAATAGCTTTTTTTGACTTCTTCTTGTTTTCCTCACTCATGAATCTTTCCTCCGTAAATTTTTTGCCACTTAAGGCGCCTCTCCTTTGTGACCCCAAAATGTTTTTCAAGGTAGTTATCTATGCTTCCGTATTTTTCTTCGGCATAGTCAAGCGCAAGGTTGAAAAGTTCCTCGTGAACCTGTTCACAATAATTAATTTCTTGTACAAATTCTTTTGGCACCCCTATTTTATAGAGATAGTCGCGGTTCTTATTCGGCCTGAATTTGTCTGATTCAAGATACTCGTGCAGTGCCTCTTTGCGTGTCCTTCCGAGTGAAAGTTCTATAAGCGCGGCTGCGATACCGGTGCGGTCTTTACCCTCGGTACAATGAAAAAGAAATGTCTCACCGCGGTCCATACATTTGAAGATTTCTTCATACGCATAGCTGTCAATCATTGCAAGGTACGATTCAAACTTGTCTTTTTTGATAAGTCCGCCCTCTTTGTTCCTTATCAAAAATGCCTTGAGCTTCGCAACCTTTGTCACAACTATAAGGGGGAAATCTTTGTCACTGAAAACAGGTGCATGTATGTACTTTGTACCTTTAGGTACAAAGTCCGGCTTTTCTCTTATTTCACCCTTTGAGCGCAAATCCACAATGGAGTCAAGTTTGAGCGATTCAATGAGTAGCTTATCCTCTTTTGCAAGGTCGGCAGGTTTTGAGGAGCGGAATATTTTGCCTTTTTCAATGTATCTATCTTCGGCGTCACCCATGTCTCTGAAGTTTGTAAATGTTGATTTTTTTCTTTTAATCATAAAAAACATTTGCTCCGTGTGTAAAATATATGTACAGTATACACAAGTTTTTATTTGAATTGCAAGCGCATTATGGTAGAATAAAAAATACTACATGATTCGTGAAAGAAAATATTATAGAGGTGATAATTATGGGAAAGAAAATTATTGTTGCAGGAGCAGGACACGGCGGAATTACCGCTGCTGCTCTTCTTGCCAAAGCGGGATATGATGTTACGGTCTATGAGCGCGGAGAAAAAGGAAAGCTCGGATATGACTGGACAGACATCTTTGATCCTAAGGCACTCGACGTTGTGGGTTGCCCGCGTCCTGCAGACGGAAAATGGGAATGGAAGATTGACATGACATTCTTCGGACCTGACACACCGGACAGCACAAAGATTCGTCAGAGAGTTCCAAACGACCCAAATGAGATGGAGATAAAGATGGAGCGCAGAGACATCTATGATCTTCTCATAAACTTTGCCGAGTCAAACGGGGCAAAGTTTGAGTACGGTGTAAACATTGACGGACCTGTTATGGCCGGCGATCGTGTAATAGGTATCAAAACAAATAAGGGAGATATCCTCGGTGACATGGTTATTGACGCATGCGGTGCGGAATCACCTGTACGCCAAAATCTTCCTGATTGTCTCGGTATTCAAAAGCATCCGCTTTGGGGTGAAAAGTTCTATGTTTACCGTGCATTTTATGATCTTCCCGTTGACCCAAGCACGGTAGAGGACAAGTACAAGGTAATGCTCTATCCTGATTCAGAGTCCATAGGTATTGGCTGGATTGCGACAGAAGATACATTTTCAGATCTTCTTATCGGTCATATGGATCCTCTTACTATTGAGGAAGTTGAGGAAATTGCCGACCGTTACAGAAAAACAAATCCGCAGCTTGGAACAAAGCTTCTTCGCGGAGGACAGTTCGTTCTTATTCCGGTACGTCAGCCTCTTTCTATCATGGTTGCCGACGGATACGCAGCAATAGGTGACTCGGCATTCATGACTGTTCCTATTATCGGTTCGGGTATAGGTAATGCTATAAAGAACTCCAAGATTCTCGCAGATACAATTATTGCTGATAAGACAGAGACATATTCAGCTGAAACACTCTGGGATTATCAGTATAACTATTATCAGAAGATGGGTAAAAATATTGCACCGCTTGCTCTTGCAAAACTTCTTCTTACAAGAGTTTCACAGGATCAGATCGCTTATGCAATAAACGAAGGACTTCTTACACACTATGAGATGACCATCACAGCAAACCATACAAGTCTTTGGAAATTCCTTCACTTTGACCCTAACCTTCCGAAGAGAGGTGCAACGCTCTTAAAGGATAAAGACCTTACGAAGAAAGGAATAGGTGTTGTAGCTGACATAGTTGCATGTCTTGCAGTTGAACAGTTCCTTCCAAGGCATTACAGCCGTTTCGCAGTAAAGAAATGGGCAAAGGCATATGATGCTGTATTTACTCACAGACTTAAAGCTATGGGTAAAGGTGAATAAGCAGTTTTTTATCAAATAAAATCTAATTTTGAAAACGTCCGTGAAAAGCGGGCGTTTTCTTTTAAATCCTTTACAAAGTAATGTTGATACTTTATAATTATAAGTTAATTGATAAGGGAAATTTTGATGATTTAGGAGAGGAAAAGATGGACTACTCAAGGCTTGCGAAGCTTTTGTTTCCCGGTGTAAATGAGACACCTGATTTTTATGAAAACAAATACGGTGAAAGAGACTTGCCGGAGGGGGCGAGAGTAACGAGATTTGCCCCAAGCCCGACGGGATATCTCCATATTGGTGGGCTTTTTGCTGCCTTGGTAGCAAAACTTACGGCCGATGTTTCCGGCGGCGCGTTCTTTCTTCGAATAGAGGATACGGATAAAAAGAGAGAAGTCGAAGACGGTGTAACCGGAATAATAAAGGGTTTGCATGACTTCGGAATTGACGTTGAAGAAGGAATTACCGGCTTTGACAGTGAGGCCGGGGATTTCGGGCCTTATACGCAGTCAAAGCGTGCAGACATTTATCATTGCTTCGCAAAGTACCTTGTGGAACAAGGTCTTGCGTACCCTTGCTTCTGCACCGCTGACGAGCTTGAGGAACTCCGCGCGTCTCAGGAGGCAAACGGTGTTACTCCGGGATATTATGGTGAGTATGCAAAGTGCAGAAATCTCTCATTTGAAGAGATACAGGACAAGGTTGAGCGGGGAGTCCCGTATGTGTTAAGGCTTAAAAGCCCCGGCCGCCCCGACGGCAAGATAGTGTTTGATGACATGATAAAGGGCAAGATAGAAATGCCCGAAAATATGACAGATGTTGTTCTTTTAAAAACTGACGGCATACCTACATACCATTTTGCACATTGTGTAGACGACCACCTTATGAGGACAACACATGTTGTAAGGGGAGATGAGTGGATTTCATCCGTTCCGACGCATATTCAACTTTTCAAGTGCTGTGGTTTTAAAGTTCCGAAATATGCGCATATTGCCCCGATAATGAAGCTTGACAACGGAAACAAGCGCAAGCTTTCAAAGAGAAAAGATCCGGAGGCAGCAGTTGAATATTATGCCGAGGAGGGCTTCCCTAAAGAATCGGTTCTTGAGTATCTTCTGACACTTGCGAACTCAAACTTTGAGGATTGGAGACGTGCAAACAAAACGGCTCCGCTTTCGCAGTTCCAGTTCAATCTTAAGAAAATGAGCGTATCGGGTGCGCTGTTTGACCTTGCAAAACTCAACGATATTTCGAAAAATGTTATCTCGATTATGGATGCGGACACGGTTCTTCAAAAAACGGAGGAGTGGGCAAAACAGTATAATCCCGAGTTTTACAGCCTCATTGAATCAGATCGACAAAAGGCCCGTGATATCTTAAATATTGACCGTGAAAATTCAAAACCCCGTAAGGATATCTCAAGGTGGGCTGACGTTCCCGGATATGTATCCTACTTTTACAATGAAACATACAAACCGGACTTTGATACATTGCCGGAAAACATAAGCAGAAAAGATGCCGTGGAGGTTATAAAGGCCTACAAGGATGTATTCGATGTATCCGACGACAAAGATAGCTGGTTTCAAAAAATAAAAGATGTCTGTGCGCCTCTCGGCTTTACACCGAATGTTAAGGAGTACAAGGCAAACCCGGATGCGTTCAAAGGTCATGTCGGCGATGTATCCACCATTATAAGAGTTGCTCTTACAAGTCGAACCAACACGCCGGATCTTCATGCAATTATGGCAGTGCTCGGAAACGAAGAGATAAATAACAGATTTGATGCGGCAATAACCGCATGGGAGAAATAAAAATGAGTGAAGAAGTAAAAAGTATCGGCAATTTCATACATGACTTTATAGATGAGGACCTAAAAGAGGGTGTCTATGACCATGTTCAAACACGTTTCCCGCCTGAGCCTAACGGCTACCTCCATGTAGGTCATGCAAAGGCAATATGTATAAACTTTACGACTGCAAAAAAATACGGCGGTGTGTGTAACCTTCGTCTCGATGATACAAACCCCGGCAAAGAGGATGTCGAGTATGCAGAGTCCATAAGACATGATATTGAGTGGCTAATGGACGAGGAGCTTCCGCCGACACTCTATGCATCGGATTACTTTGACTTTATGTATGAGTGTGCAATAAGGCTTATAAAGAAGGGAAAAGCTTTCGTATGTGACCTTTCTCCCGAAGAGATGAGGGAATACCGCGGAACACTTACCGAGCCTGGAAAAAACAGCCCTTACAGAGACAGAAGTATCTCAGAAAACCTTGAGCTTTTTGAACGTATGACAAAGGGTGAATTTCCCGATGGTTCAAGGGTTCTTCGCGCAAAGATAGATATGAGTTCACCCAACATGAATATGAGAGACCCTGTTATTTACAGAATTGCTCACCTGTCTCACTATAGGCAGGGCGATAAGTGGTGTGTTTATCCTATGTATGATTTCGCGCATCCGCTCGAGGACGCAAAAGAGGGAGTAACACATTCACTTTGTTCGCTGGAATTTGAAAACCACAGACCGCTTTATGACTGGGTGCTTGATGAGTGTGAAGTGTCCGAAGTTCTCGGTTGGCACAGACCGCGTCAGATAGAATTTGCAAGACTCAATCTCAACTATTGTGTAACTTCAAAACGCCGCTCACTTTACCTTGTAAACGGCGGCTATGTCGACGGTTGGGATGACCCGCGTATGGTTACGATAAGCGGAATGCGCAGGCGTGGATTCCCTGCAGCCGCAATTCGTGATTTTTGTGAGCGAATCGGCGTTTCCAAAGCATACAGTGTTGTTGATTTCGGTCTTCTTGAAGCATGTGTCAGAGATAACCTCAATGTCAATGCACCGCGTGTAATGACTGTTCTTCGCCCGCTTAAAGTTATCATTGATAATTATCCGGAGGGGCAGACGGAAGAACTTGAGGTTGAGTATCATCCCGACAAACCGGAACTTGGAACAAGAAAAGTTACATTTGGCCGAGAAATCTATGTTGAGCAGGACGACTTTATGGTTGAACCCGTAAAAAAATATTTCCGTCTCTTCCCGGGCAATGAAGTAAGACTTAAAGGTGCATATTTTATAACCTGTCAAAGCTATGAACAGGATGAGAACGGTCAAGTAACCTGCCTGCACTGCACATATGATCCTGCTTCAAAAGGTGGCAATTCACCGGATGGCAGAAAAGTGAGGGGTACAATTCACTGGGTTTGCGCTGAGGATGCAAAACCGATTGAGGTACGTCTTTATGACAGACTTTTCAATGTTGAAAATCCGTCGGATGACAGCAAAGAACTTAAGGAATACCTTAACCCGAATTCACTTGAAATACTGGATGGCGCACTCATTGAAGGCGGAATTGAGAACCTCAAAGTCGGGGATACATTCCAGTTCATGAGAAAGGGTTATTATACAGTAGATAAAAATTCAACAGAAGATAAAGTAATATTTAACAGAACAGTAGATCTTAATTCAAGTTGGAAATAATCAAAAGGTGAGGCAAAATGGCAAACAAACGTCGCATAGAAACAGCATGTATTCAGGGCGGTTATACACCGGGGAACGGGGAGCCGCGTCAGATACCTATTATTCAGAGTACTACATTCAAATATGACACCGGAGAGGACATGGGAAAGCTTTTTGACCTTGAAGCATCAGGATATTTTTACTCAAGGCTGCAAAATCCCACCTGTGATATGGTTGCAGCGAAGATTGCCGAACTCGAGGGCGGCACTGCTGCTATGCTCCTCGGCTCAGGGCAGGCTGCAAACTTCTTTTCGGTATTCAATATTGCCGAATGCGGTTCACATGTCGTTGCTTCAAACAGCATATACGGCGGAACATACAATCTTTTTGCCGTTACCATGAAAAAAATGGGTGTTGATTTCACTTTTGTTGACCCTGACTGCAGTGAGGAGGAACTTAATGCCGCTTTCAAAGACAATACCAAGGCAGTATTCGGAGAAACTATTGCAAATCCGGCACTCACGGTTCTTGATATTGAAAAATTTGCAAAAGCTGCACACGCACACGGTGTTCCGCTTATAGTCGACAATACATTTGCAACGCCTATAAATTGCAGACCGATTGAATGGGGAGCAGATATTGTAACTCATTCAACAACAAAATATATGGACGGACACGGAGCAACGGTAGGTGGATGTATCGTTGACTCGGGAAGGTTTGACTGGGCTGCTTACCCTGAAAAATTTCCCGGTCTTTGCACACCGGATGAGAGCTATCATGGTGTGACATACACTGAACGTTTCGGAAAAGAGGGAGCGTTTATAACAAAGGCAACAGTTCAACTTATGCGTGATTTCGGTTCTGTTCAATCTCCGCACGATGCCTTCTTGCTAAATATGGGACTTGAAAGTCTTCCGGTAAGGATGAAACGTCATTGCGAAAACGCACTTGCTGTTGCGGAATTCCTTGAAAAGTCAGACAAGGTAGTATGGGTAAACTATCCGGGTCTTGCCGAAAGCAAATATTATGACCGTGCGAGAAAATATATGCCCTGCGGAACATGCGGAGTTGTAAGTTTTGGCGTAAAGGGCGGAAGAGAAGCCGCCGAGAAATTCATGCGCTCTCTTAAGGTCGCTGCAATAGAAACTCATGTTGCGGACGCCCGCACATGCTGTCTTCATCCGGCGTCAACAACCCATAGACAGATGAATGAAGAAGAGCTCAAAGCGGCCGGTGTTCCGTCTGACCTCATAAGACTTTCATGCGGTATAGAAAATATATATGACCTTATAGAGGACATTGAAAACGCACTTAACCAGATTTGAAAGAGGTAACTGAAAATGCCTATTAAAATTCCGGCAGATCTTCCTGCAAGAAAAGTTCTGAATTCTGAGAATATATTCGTTATGACCGAGGTAAGAGCGGGAAAGCAGGATATCCGTCCGCTTAAAATCCTTCTCCTCAATCTAATGCCGAAAAAAATTGAGACCGAGACACAGCTTTGCAGACTTCTCGGAAACACTCCACTGCAGGTTGAGCTTGAACTTGTGATGATGAGTACTCATGTGACGAAGAATACATCGCAGGACCATATGCTAGCATTTTATAAAACGTTCCCTGAAATAAAAGACAGAAATTTCGACGGAATGATCATAACCGGCGCACCGGTGGAACAGATGCCTTTTGAAGACGTCGAATATTGGGCTGAGCTTTGTGAGATAATGGAGTGGAGCAAAACACATGTATGGTCAACATTCCACATCTGCTGGGGTGCTCAGGCGGGACTTTACTATCATTACGGTATAAAGAAACATGATTTGCCCGAAAAGCTTTTCGGAGTTTTCCCTCATAAAGTGGAAAAAAAGAATTCTATGCTTTTCCGCGGATTTGATGATACTTTTATGGTTCCGCAATCAAGGCATACGACAGTTGAACGTGCGGATATTGAGGCTATACCGGAACTTAAAATACTTGCATCGTCAAAGGATGCCGGTGTTTATGCCATCTCCACAAAAAGGGGACGTCAAATATTTATAACCGGACATTCGGAATATGATGCCGATACACTTTACAATGAGTATAAACGCGATCTTGATGCAAAAAAGCCGATTGAGATGCCGGTGAATTATTTTCCAAACGGCAAAGTTACGGCCAAGCCGCCGGTTACCTGGCGCTCAAGCGCAAATCTTCTTTATTCAAACTGGCTTAATTACTTTGTTTATCAGAATACTCCGTACAATCTTGATACAATGAAATGAACATAAAAAGACTGTCAAATACGCGAAAAGAGGACTTTATATGGATTTTTCAAACATGAGCGGCATAGTTTCTGAAATTACCGCAAAAGCCGGAGAAATCTTCGAACTTTCAAAAGAGGACATAGGAAGTTTTTCCGCATTCAAATACCCGAAGCTTATTCCTTTTATGAGATTTACCGCTAACAAGTATGCAGTGAAGGAATTCGGAACTCTTATGACGCTTGAGACGAAGGCAATGGGTGGTATGATGAACCTTGCGACAATCGTTTTCACGCCGAGTGCCGGCGTATCTGTCCCGTTTTTACTTGTCGATGTAATGTCCATGAAAAAGAAACGTACAGTTTTTGTTGAATACTATGACTGCACTGAAAACGGATTTACCAAGGCGGATGAATTTGACAAAATAAAAGCTGAGTGTTCCGAAATTCCGGAATATGACGAGAAGTCGGCGTGGTATGTTTTTGAGCGTACACCTTTCTCACTTATAAAAGGCGATATACCTGAAAATGATGAGAGACTTATCAAAATGATTTCAGATTCTGTAAATGCCTATCTCCGTGCCGCAAAAAGTGCGGATAAAACCAATGCCAACCTTGAAAAACTTGCGGCATTCAGAGACAGAATGGTAAACGAGGGTAACCCGTCATCAGGTGTTCTCAAGAAGGTTTTCGGAGATAAGGGTGCAGAGGAATTTTTCAGAAATATTATCATGCCGTTATAAATTCTTGTGAATTGAGGCTTCACGGCTTTGTTTATGCTTATTGTTTATTCAACTTGTCAATCATCATGCGAAGCTTCTTAAAGTCCTCTTCTGCGAGCGGTTTGTTGTTGGGGTTTCGCAGAAGAGCTGCCGGATGAAAGGTGCCCATCATAAGGACACCTTTTTTATTTATAAACTCACCATGCTCTTTTGTAACTTTAAAATTCGGGTTTATGAGGCGCTGCGCAGAGATTCGTCCGAGGCATACTATTATTTTCGGCTGTATGAATTTGTATTGCTCGCGAAGCCAGTTTATACAGATTTCCTGTTCATCCGGCTGCGGATCGCGGTTCTTCGGCGGTCTGCACTTCACCATGTTGGCAATGTAAATATTTTCTTTTCTTGAAAGTCCGATTTCAAGCAGCATGCGGTCAAGAAGCTGACCCGAACGGCCGACAAAGGGCTCGCCCTGCAAGTCCTCGTTTTCCCCGGGGCCCTCACCCACAAACATGATATCCGCATGCGGATTTCCCACGCCGAAAACAAGATTTGTTCTTGTTTCAGCGAGTCTGCATTTGTTGCACTTTTCGCACTCCGCGCGGAGTTCTTCAAAACTGTTATACAATTTGATCGCACCTTTTTTGTTAATTGATATATTTTGTATGATAGTTATTATAGCGTATTATACATCGCCCGGGCAAGCGTGCTTGTTCCTTTTTTCACAATTGACGATACATTTTTATAATGCTACAATCTACAGGTAGTTTTATTTGAAAGGACGGATTACCGTGGAGGATAAAAAGTACAGAATTATAGAGATAAAGGAAAATATTTTTGCTGATAATAAAAAGGATGCGGATGCACTTCGCTTTGAACTGAAAAAACGCGGAACATTTTTCCTTAACATCATGTCTTCACCGGGAAGCGGAAAGACAACAACTCTTACACAGGTTATACCGCGTCTTGCGGAAAAGTATAAAATAGGCGTTATGGAAGCCGACATTGACAGTGATGTTGACGCTGCGACAATAACGAGTATAGGTGCAAAGGCAATACAGCTTCACACCGGCGGAATGTGTCACCTTACGGCTGAAATGACCCGTCAGGGAATTGAGGGTATAGGTGATGAGGATTTTGACTTCCTTATCCTTGAGAATGTCGGAAACCTTGTTTGCCCGGCAGAGTTCGATACGGGTTCGGTTAAAAATCTTACTATACTCAGTGTCCCGGAGGGTGACGATAAACCACTCAAATATCCGCTTATGTACCAGGTGTCGGATCTTCTTGTTATCAATAAGATTGATGTTGCGCCTTATTTTACATTTGATATTGAGAAATGTAAGGCAAATGCAAAAATGCGTAACCCGGATATTGATATTATTCCCATCTCGGCGAAAACCGGTGAGGGTGTCGATGAACTTTGTGCATGGCTTGAAAAGGAAATTGAGGCCTGGAAAAATGATTGAAAAGCGTAAACAATAGTAGTAAAATGTTTACGGAATTTTTCATAGATGAAAGGACAGAGAAGAAATGAAGTTTTTAATTGAAACATCTGCAAGACATGTGCACGTTACAAAAGAAGTGCTTGAGACACTTTTCGGTGAGGGATATGAGCTCACAGTTAAAAAGGAACTTTCACAGCCGGGTCAGTTCGCATCCAATGAAAGAGTTGCCGTAATCGGACCTAAGGGTCAGTTCCCCGCAGTTTCAATTCTCGGACCTGTTCGCCCTGAAACTCAGGTTGAGCTTTCAGCATCAGATGCACGTTCAGTCGGCATTGCCGCTCCTATCCGTGAGTCAGGCGACATCGCAGGCTCCGGTGCATGCAAGCTCGTAGGGCCTAAAGGCGAGGTTGAGATTTCAGAGGGCGTTATTATCGCAAAACGCCATATCCACGCAACTCCCGAAGATGCAGAGGCTCTCGGCGTAAAGGATAAAGAAATTGTAAATGTTAAAGTTGAGTCTGCTGAACGTTCTCTTATTTTCGGCGATGTAGTAGTTCGTGTAAGTCCGAAATATGCACTTGCAATGCACATTGACACCGATGAATCAAATGCCGCAGGCGTAACACCCGGCATGATGGTTGAAATTGTAAAATAATGAGTGAGCTTGTTAAGACAATAAAGCTCTATGACAATGACAGTCATGAAAAAGAATTCACCGCCCTTGTACAATCCTGCACAAAGAGCGGTGATTTTTTCAAAGTAGAGCTTGACCGTACTGCCTTTTTTCCCGAAGGTGGCGGTCAATACGGAGATACGGGTATACTTACATATGATGATAAAACAGTAAGTGTATGTGATACGCATATTGACGGGTCTGTTATTTACCATTTTACACATGAGGAAATTGCCGTAGGCACGGAAGTTCATGGTAGTATCGATTGGGAAAAACGCTTTTCACGTATGCAAAGTCACAGCGCGGAGCATATCATCTCTGGGCTTATACACAGTACACTCGGCTATGATAACATAGGCTTTCATCTCGGTGACGAAGATGTTACATGTGATTACAATGGCTCGTTTTCAAAAGAACAGATAAATGATATTGAAAAACGTGCTAATGACGTTATTTTTTCAAATATTCCGATTAGGACAGAATACCCGGATGCTAAGGCCTTGAAAAACATTGACTATCGCAGCAAACTTGATTTGCAGGAGGATGTCCGGATAGTTACTATACCCGGTGTTGACTGTTGTGCATGCTGCGCGCCGCATGTAAGTTTTACCGGCGAAATCGGTCTTGTAAAAATCGTATTTACGGAAAAAAGTCATGGCGGCGTTCGCCTGCACATTCGCGCGGGGCGACGTGCCCTTGCCGATTATGATGAAAAGCAAGAAAATATTTTGAGAATTATGGACCTTTTGTCTGCAAGGCAGTTCGAAACCGCTGACGCGGTTTCGGCTTTGCAAAAGGCAAACGGCAACCTTACATATGAACTCGGCAAGGCCTCCCGCGCTCTGGCAAAGGCAAAACTCGACGCAATAGACAAGGTTTCCGGAAACCTTGTCATGTTCCTTGAAAACGCCGATACCGAGGCATTGCGTGCCCTCGCAAACGGCGGCAAGGAAAAATGCGTCGGAGTATGTGTCGCGCTCACAAATTGCGAAGACGGTTACCGTTATATGATAACGGCAAAGGATTTGCCGCTTCGCACGCTTTCGCGCGATTTTAACGCCTGCCTCGTCGGCAGAGGCGGCGGCAAAGACGACATGATACAAGGCGTCTTTGCATCCGAACTTTCGGTTATAGAAGATTTTTTTGAACATTGGAATTATACTAAGTAAAAGTGAAAAAATGTCCTGCGCGAGCGCAGGACGTTTTTTGTTTTACACTGTATATTTTTGAATGTTTAAAGTACCATCACAAGAGTTCCCACAGTTATAAGAACTGCACCTATTGCGGATTTTATACTAAAGTCCTCGTGCAGGAATACAAAAGCAAGAATCAGTGTGAGGACTACACTTAGTTTGTCTATCGGTACGACCTTGGATACATCGCCCATCCGGATGGCCTTGTAATAGCATAGCCATGACGCGCCGGTCGCAAGGCCGGACAGAATCAGAAAAACCCAGCTTTTTTTGCTTATGTCGGTTATACCGCTGCCGGTGTTTGTAATGAGAACCATTACCCACGACATGGCAACGACAACAAGCGTTCTTATGGCAGTTGCAAGGGTTGAATTTACGTCTTCAATACCGACTTTTGCGAGGACAGATGTTAAAGCGGCAAACACTGCTGACAGTACGGCAAATACTATCCACATAATGAACATCTTCTTTCTGAAATTTCTTCTTTGACTACTAGTTTATCTCTATACGGTGTATATTTCAATCCCTGAAAGAAGCGCAAAAAAAAGAAGAGAACAGGTCCTCCTGTTCTCTTCACTGGCGCGCCCGGAGGGAGATTCCCCTGACAGGGGAAATGTCACGCAGTGACAAAGGGGTAGGGCGGAAGCGCAAGCGAACGCGTACCTCGAACCTTGGTCGAGTCCCCGAAAAGAAGCGCAAAAAAAAAGAAGAGAACAGGTCCTCCTGTTCTCTTCACTGGCGCGCCCGGAGGGA
>CAVGIJ010000025.1:0-18029 GCA_963629305.1 Acutalibacteraceae bacterium | reverse complement strand
ATGATGACCTTATGGAGGTGTTTGGTGACATGTGTAACTTAAGTGACGGTGTATATCTGGACGGTGTACAGAAAGGAATTGTGCAGGGTGAAGCTCGCGGTATTGAAAAGGGTAAGCTTGAAATGCTCAAACAGTTTATGGCCAACAATCATTCTTTTGAAGAATTCTTAAATTTGTTTAATATCACCGACCAAAAAGAAATATTATTTTTAAAAGAGAATATTCAAATACAGTGATATGAAGATGAAATACAATTTTTAAAAGATAACCTCTGATTTTTAAAAACACAATATTTAGTTATTTTGTGAAAAATAAAAACAAAATCTTCTGTCTGTTATGCAGTTTTGACGAAAATGAAAAATGTCGAAATTTTTGCTTGCATATTTATATTGGCTCATGTTAATATGAAAGGCAAGAAAACAGGGCAGGAGGGCGCGCGCCATGGGAATGTACAGCTACTACATAGCGGATTCCTTGGGTAAGTGTTTTCTTTTTCCTGATTTTAAAATTTTAAATGGTTTTATTGACAACTTTTCTATTTGAGAAGTTGTCTTTTTTTTGCCTTGCAAAAGAAAAACCGTAAAAAGGAGAATGAAAATGTCAGAAAACAAAGGTATTTATGACGCAAGAGAGCTCGGCGTACCTAAAATGTTGATTTTGGGTCTCCAGCACATGTTTGCAATGTTCGGAGCAACGGTACTTGTGCCGCTTCTTACGGGACTGGATGTTGCAACAACACTTCTTTGTGCCGGACTCGGTACACTTTTATTCCATCTTATTACAAAGCGTAAAGTTCCTGCATTCCTCGGTTCATCTTTTGCGTTCCTTGGCGGATATGCCGCAATAACAGGCCTTGCCGGTCAGCCGGGTTACGAGGATATGACGGCAACACAGCTTCTTCCTTATGCTTGCCTCGGCGTTGCGTGCGCAGGTCTTGTTTACTTCATACTTGCAGCATTTATCAAGGCAGTAGGCGTAAATAAAGTAATGAAATATTTCCCGCCGGTTGTAACAGGTCCTATCATTATCTGCATTGGACTCGGACTTGCAAGCTCAGCAATAGGAAATTGTCAGGCAAACTGGCCTATAGCAATTGTAGCACTCGGACTTGTAATCATATTTAACATCTGGGGTAAGGGAATGGCAAAAATCATTCCGATTCTTATCGGTGTGCTCGGTTCGGTTGCAATTGCGGCAATCGTAGCAGTAGCATTCGGTAAGCCGGTGGATGTTAACGGAGCAATGTATATTTGTTTTAACGGCAATCCTTCAATGCAGCTTTTCAGTGTATCTGCTCTTGAAACCTTTAAAGCAGCGGCTTGGGTTGGTATCCCAATTCATAAGTCAGCAACCGTACTTGCAGTTGATTGGGCAAAGTCATCACTTATCATAAGTTCAATCATAGCAATTGTTCCGATTGCACTTGCCACAATGATGGAGCATATCGGAGATATCTCTGCAATTTCAGCTACAACCGGAAAGAACTACATAAAAGATCCGGGACTTCACAGAACACTTATCGGTGACGGTCTTGCAACAACACTCGCATCACTTGCAGGCGGTCCTGCAAATACAACCTACGGTGAAAACACCGGCGTTCTTGTTCTTTCAAAGGTTTATGACCCGAGAGTAATTAGAATTGCGGCAATATTCGCAACCGTTCTTTCATTCTGCCCGAAGTTCTCGGCATTCATTGAACTTATTCCTTCCGCAGTAATCGGCGGTATATCGTTCGTTCTTTACGGAATGATTTCGGCAGCAGGTGTAAGAAATATCGTAGATACACACGTTGATTTCGCTAACAACAGAAACCTTATCATTGCAGCTGTAATACTTGTAACAGGTCTTGGCCTTACAGGCGGAGCAACATTTACAATCGGCGGAGTATCAATCACACTTACCGCTCTTGCTGTTGCATCACTTGTAGGTATCCTTCTCAATGCAATCCTTCCGGGTAAGGATTATGACTTTGAGGAAGAATCTCCTGAGGATACAGGTGCATCGCTTTCATCTTCGGTAAATGCAAAACATGCAACAAAATCCAAAAAGGCTATTGAAAAAGAAGAAGCCAAAGAAGAAAAGAAAGCAGAAACGGTAGATAATCCTGCACAGGCATAATTGATTTGAGCGTCTCTTTTTTGAGACGCTCTTTTTTAAAAATGTTATTACTGATTATTAATTGAGGTTTCATATGAATTGTGAGTATACCAAAATACCCGGGCTTTGTGATGTCCATGTACATTTCCGTGAACCGGGATTTTCATACAAAGAAACAATAAAAAGCGGAACTTTTGCAGCTGCGCATGGCGGATATACAACGGTTTGCACTATGCCGAACTTAAATCCTGTACCCGACTCGGTTGAATCTCTTTCAAATGAAATTGAGATTATAAAAAGAGATTCCGTGATTGAAACTCTGCCGTATGGTGCGATTACCGTATGTCAAATGGGCGAAAAGCTCAGCGATATGCGTGGAATGGCAGATAAAATCGTTGCATTTTCAGATGACGGTCACGGTGTTCAGGACGATTCCATGATGCTTAAAGCAATGACAATCGCGAAATCTCTCAACAAAATAATCGTGGCACATTGCGAGGTAAACAGCCTTCTAAACGGTGGCTACATCCACGACGGAGAATATGCAAAAAAACACGGTCATAAAGGAATCTGTTCGGAGAGTGAATGGAGACAGATTGAACGAGATGTAAAACTCTCCGAAAAAACAGGTTGTGCATATCATGTTTGCCATATATCATGCAAAGAAAGCGTCGAAATAATAAGAGAAGCAAAAAAAAGCGGAGTCAATGTAACCTGCGAAACCGCACCGCATTATCTCTTACTTTCAGACAGCGACCTAAGAGAGGACGGTCGCTTTAAAATGAATCCTCCGCTTCGCTCACCGGAGGATAAAAAGGCTCTTATTGACGGTGTGATTGACGGCACGATTGACATGATTGCAACTGATCATGCGCCTCACTCGATTGAAGAAAAATCAAAAGGTCTTAAAGACAGTCTGTTTGGAATTGTCGGTCTTGAAATTGCTTTTCCGCTTCTTTACACAGGACTTGTGAAAACCGGTATAATTACACTTGAAAAACTGATTTACATCATGGCTACATCGCCGAGAAAAAGATTTGGTTTGCCGATTCGTGACAACGACTATTCACTCTGGAATTTAAGGGAGGAATTCACAGTAAACTCAGACGACTTCCTTTCAATGGGCAAAGCAACTCCGTTTGAGGGCATTTCTCTTTATGGCGTATGCAAAGAAACGTATCTAGGCGGCAAAATTGTCTATCAAGACAAATAACACTCTTTCAAAGGAGAACTCATGAAAAGAGATATTTACAAAATAAAATCAAATAAGGCTCTCACAGACAATGTTTTTGAAATGGAGCTTTTAGGAGATACATCTCAAATTATCGCTCCCGGTCAATTTATAAATATCAAAATTGACGGACTCTATTTGAGACGCCCGATTTCCGTGTGTGATATTTCCCGGGAAAACAGCACAATTACAATTATTTATAAAGTAGTCGGAAGCGGAACTAAGCAGCTTTCAAAAATGAAACCGGGAGAACCGCTCGATATTCTTACGGGTCTCGGCAACGGATATGACGTGTCAGAGTCGGGGGACAAGCCGCTTCTCATAGGAGGAGGGGTCGGAGTACCGCCAATGTACATGCTTTGCAAGGAACTTGTCAAGACAGGAAAAGATGTAAAAGTTATACTCGGCTTTAATACCAAAAACGAAATATTCTGCGAAAAAGAATTTGCTGACCTTTGCGGCATTGAAAACGTGTTTGTAACAACGGTTGACGGTTCATACAAAACAAAAGGTTTTGTTACAGATGTGATGACTTCACTTGATTATACATATTTTTACACCTGCGGCCCGGAGCCAATGCTTAAAGCGGTTTATAACACTTCAACAACACAGGGGCAATTCAGTTTTGAGGAAAGAATGGGCTGCGGTTTCGGAGCATGTATGGGTTGCTCATGTAAAACAATCACCGGAAATAAAAGAATCTGCAAAGAAGGTCCTGTTCTTACAAAGGAGGAGATAATATGGGAGAAATAAATACTGCTGTATCCCTTTGCGGTACAGAGCTTTCAAATCCCGTAATACCTGCTTCGGGAACATTTGGATACGGATATGAATTTGCGGAACTTTATGACATAAATATACTCGGAACATTTTCTTTTAAGGGTACCACAAAGGACGCTCGGTTCGGAAATCCGACACCGAGAATCGCCGAATGCACCGCCGGCATGATAAATGCCGTAGGGCTCCAGAATCCGGGCGTCGAAGCCGTAATCGGCAGTGAACTTCCAAAACTTAAAAAATGTTTTCATAAGCCGGTTATGGCAAACGTAAGCGGCTTTTCAATATCTGAATACGCATACGTTTGCGAACGGCTTGACGCCTGCCCGGAGGTCGGATTTATAGAAGTAAATATCAGTTGTCCGAACGTTCACGGCGGCGGTATGGCATTCGGCACGAATCCGTCTGCGGCAGAGGAAGTTACAAAAGCAGTTAAGGCAGTAACAACAAAGCCTGTCATAATCAAGCTTTCGCCGAATGTCACAGACATAACAGAAATTGCAAAAGCCTGCGAAAGCGGTGGCGCAGACGGCCTGAGTCTAATCAATACTATGCTCGGTATGAGAATTGATCTTAAAACAAAAAAGCCGATTATAAAAAATATCAAAGGCGGATTTTCGGGAAGTGCAATATTTCCTGTTGCTCTCCGAATGGTATACGATGTCTATGATGCTGTTTCCATACCGATTGTCGGAATGGGCGGTGTTTCATCGGCTGAAGATGTCATCGAAATGATGCTTGCCGGTGCAACGGCCGTTGAAGTCGGTGCGATGAATCTTGTAAATCCGTATATATGCAAAGAAATTATTGAAAATCTGCCGGAAACAATGAATAAATACGGCATAAGGACTCTGAGTGATATAACAGGAGGGGCACATTAATGGGAAAAGATGTTATCGTTGCGTGTGATTTTTCATCAATGGATGAGACTATAAAGTTTCTTGATTTGTTTGAAAACGAGGACAGAAAACCGTTTGTGAAGATAGGAATGGAGCTTTTTTATGCAGAAGGTCCAAAAATTGTGAAAACAATAAAGGCACGCGGACATAAGATATTTCTTGATCTTAAACTCCACGACATTCCAAACACGGTTGAAAAATCTATGAGAGTTCTTTCAAAACTTGATGTCGATATGACAAATCTTCATGCTGCGGGAACAAAGAATATGATGACGGCGGCTCTAAGAGGACTTACAAAACAGGATGGCACACGCCCTTTACTTATTGCCGTTACAATGCTTACTTCAACCGATCAGGAATCCATGGAAAAGGATATATTGATCAATAAGCCAATTGACGAGGTTGTTATGAAATATGCCGAAAATGCAATGGAATGCGGACTTGACGGAGTTGTTTGCTCTCCGCATGAGTCAAAAAAGGTTCATGATGCATGCGGAAATAAATTCCTTACAGTAACACCCGGTGTTCGCTTTGCCGATGGAGAAATAGGAGATCAGAAACGTGTTATGACTCCGGCAAAAGCAAAGGAAGCAGGCTCCGACTTTATTGTTGTGGGAAGACCAATAACACAGGCAGATGATCCTGTTGCCGCTTACAGAAGATGTGTAGCCGAATTTATTGATTAAAAAAATTTTCCTCAAAATTGATAGAGTAAAACAAAAAGTAAATCACAAAAAGAAGGGTGAAAAATGAATAGTACAATACCTACAAATGAACTTATTGCAAAAGATTTGCTTTCAATTAAAGCCGTGTTTTTGAATCTTGAAGAACCGTTCATCTGGGCATCGGGTATAAAAAGTCCAATCTACTGCGATAACAGACTTACGCTCACAGCACCGGATGTACGCAATGATGTTGAAACCGCACTTGCAAATGTCGTAAAAGAAAAATATCCGAATGTCGATGTACTTATGGGTACGTCAACAGCCGGAATTGCGCATGCGGCAATTGTTGGACATATGCTCGGACTTCCGATGGGATATGTTCGCGGCGGAAACAAAGATCACGGAAGAAAGAATCAGATTGAGGGAAAGCTTGAAAAAGGACAAAAGGTTGTTGTAATAGAGGACCTTATTTCCACAGGCGGAAGCGTAATTGAAGTAGTTAATGTCTTGAGAGACGCAGGTGCAGAAGTTCTCGGTATAGTTTCCATATTTACATATGGAATGAAAAAAGGTATTGAGCGCCTAATGGAAGCAAATGTTGAAAATACATCGCTTTCAAACTTCGATACAGTTGCAAAAGTTGCAGCTGATGAGGGATATATTGCGAAGGAAGATATAGAAAGACTGCTTGCTTTCAGAGATAATCCTGCCGATGAATCATGGATAGGGAGGAAAATATGAAGGATCTTATTGACATAAGAAATTTGTCCGAAAAAGAAATTGATGAGCTTATATCCAAGGCAGAGGATATAATTGCACATCCGGATGACTACTCCGAAAAATGCAAAAATAAAAAGATTGCAACTTTATTCTATGAACCGTCAACTCGTACAAGACTCAGCTTTGAATCAGCTATGCTGGAGCTTGGCGGCTCTGTAATCGGATTTTCATCCGCAACGGACAGTTCTGTTTCAAAAGGCGAGAGTGTTGCAGACACGGCGAGAACTGTTGAGTGCTTTGCAGATATAATTGCAATGCGACATCCAAAGGAAGGCGCGCCGTTTGTTGCTGCTCAAAATGTAAGCATACCCGTAATCAATGCAGGTGACGGCGGACACAACCATCCGACCCAAACTCTCACGGATCTGCTGACAATTAAAAGAGAAAAAGGTCATCTCGACAATCTTGTCATAGGATGCTGCGGTGACCTGAAATTCGGAAGAACAGTTCATTCACTTATTTCCGCAATGTCACGTTACAATAATATTGAGTTTATTCTCATCTCTCCGGACGAATTAAAAATCCCTGAAAATGTTAGAACGGAAATTCTCCAAAAAAACAATGTAAACTTCCGTGAGGTAAGTGATCTTGAGGAGGTAATGCCGCTTCTTGATGTCCTTTATATGACGCGAGTTCAGCGTGAACGTTTTTTCAATGAAGCAGATTATGTTCGTCTTAAAGATACGTATATCTTAACTTCGGAAAAACTTAAAAACGCAAAAGCAGATCTTTCAATTCTTCATCCGTTGCCGAGAGTGAATGAGATATCTGCGGAAATTGATTCTGACCCAAGAGCATGTTATTTTCGACAGGTGAAAAACGGAAAGTATATACGTATGGCACTTATTCTTAAACTTCTGGGGGTGGAGTAATTGATACTCGGTAGTATAGTTGACGGTATTGTTATTGACCATATACCTGCTGAACGCGGAATGGATATTTATAAGTATTTAAGCCTTGATGAGCTTGATTGCGAGGTTGCCTTTATAAAGAATGCAAAGAGTGAAAAGTTCGGCAAAAAAGATATATTGAAAATAAATGAGATAATTGATCTTGATTACGATATGCTCGGCTTTATTGATCCGCGCATAACTGTAAATATAATTAAAAACGGGGAGAGGGTTGAAAAAATTCATCCGAGTCTTCCGAAAACTCTTACCGGAATTATCACCTGCAAAAATCCAAGATGTATTACCTCTGTAGAACGTGATCTTCCGCATGTGTTCACTCTGACAGATCCGGATAAGAAAACATACAGATGTGTCTACTGTGAAACAAAAGCAGAAACAAAGTAAAACTTATAAATCATTATAAATTAAAAAGTATATCCATAAGAAAAAGCAGTGTCGGAAAACCGACACTGCTCATATTTTTACGCAAAGACTTACGCTTTCTTATACTCGTCGTAATCCTTGTAGATTTCCTCAGGATGAACGTAGTCCTCGTTCTTGCCGTGGTCAGCATACCAAACCTGTGCAAAGAATGGGTTAACCTTAGCAATTGCGTCATAGTTCCAAGGCATAGGATCGCACTCAGGGCACCAGTGGCCACCCTTGAGAACTGTGTTTACAGACATGTCAAACTCATGACCGAATGCGCACTTCCAATGAGAAGGAGCATATACGTCTGCAGGCTTCTTGGTGTCACAATACTCACCGCCACGGAACTGAGCTGCTGCCTGAAGGTCTTTAGCTGTAAGATCTTCAAGAGCCTTGCTCTCATCATAACCGTGGTCAAGCTTATACTTGTCAGCCTCTGCAATATCGTTTGACGGAGGAGTAAGATCCCAATCAGCCCAATTGCTTGAAAGCTTCTTATAGTGCTCCATACCGTAAGACTCTGTGTCGCCCCAGTAAGCAACCATACGATTTGTGTCGTTGTTTGCAATCCATGTTCTTGTACCGAATCTCTTGTCCTTAGCGATCATGCCGAGAGCTTCACGAGCAATATGTGAGATACCGGGAGCCTTTGTAACAACTGAAAGCTGATAGAACCAAGGTACTTTCTTAGCCATCTGCTTGAAGTACTCATCTACAGGGATGTTCTGACGGAAGTGAAGATAATCATCAAGAACGTCAGAGTCAGCATACCACTGGCCGTGGAAGTTTCTGTCGATGAACCAGTTTGGCTTGAATACGCGCTTTGATGCGTCATGACCCATGCCGATAGCATAGAGGAGTTTATCCTCGAACTCATAAAGAGAGATTCTGTAGCTCGGACCTGAACCGATATTGTAGAATCTTCTGTAGAAATCATCAGGAATGTCATCGTTGCAAAGGTGCTCCATAAGGATAGCAGAATCATCAACGGTTGCCCACTCAAGAACGTCGTTCATCGGAACGTGGAACATGATAGGATCCATGTTCTTGAGAATTTCAGGATAAAGGATACCTGACTGACGCATTGAAACCCACTTCTTAAGACCTGACTCAGCGAATACACGCTCAGCTCTGATCTTTGAAAGAGCATAGTGGTCATAAATAGAAATCTTAAGAGGGTCACCTGTACGTCCCCAGTGAATACCAACCGGACGGTTACCTGTTTCAGCAATAGTACCGATGTAGCAAGCTGTGATTTCGTCAGGATTCGGCTGAGCCTTAATAGCTTTTACGATATTTTCAGCAGCGAGTACGTTTGTCTTAAGAGTCTTCTTAGGATAGTAGTCAGCTGCAGGTGATACAAGACCACCAATATGAAGAACATAGTTTGCACCTGTTACACAGTCAAGAATGCTCTCATAGTTGTTGAAGTCGCCCCAAACGATACGAACTCTCGGATCTCCGAGATAAGGAGCGAACAAATCTCTGTTCTTCTTTGAATCACGAAGAAGAACAACGATGTCAAGGTCCGGGCGATTTTCATGAATCTGTTTGAAAGATGCCCAACCCATTGTACCGGAAGCACCGGTAATAAATACGGTTTTGTTTGCCATTGGTTTTTCCTCCAAATACTTATTTTAACAGCCTAATCAGTTTATCATTTTTATGCGTAACTTGCAAGATAAAATGAACAAAAACTAGACATGTATTTTATCGTACAATCTACAGATTTACTAAATAGTAAAATCTTCGACTGTATAATCCTTACCGAACTTCGGGTCTTTATTTTTCTTTGCCGGAATGAGAAGTAACAGTGCCAGCAGTACAAGATCAGAAGATACAACGATAGCAAGATAGTTGTATGGATTGGCCGAAGCATATTGCACAATCTTTCCGATGTACGGAATTTTAAAAGCAACTTTTCCTACAAATTGATCCTCCGTTATGTTGTATGAGCCGTTTTTATCTTTTATTGTAGCCTCAGAGGTACCACCCGCAACATTGAGAGCGGTTATTTTTCCTACCGAGCGGCCATTTTTTGCTGTTACAACAAGACTGTCAAGAGGTATTCCGTCAAAATTTTGGTATTTGATAAGTATTACACTGTCGCGGTCAACCTGAGGGCTCATTGCATTGTTTGTGACAGTTGCAAATCTGTAACCCGATATTGCATAATCCCGATATGTTGTAGAGAACAGGTATGTAACTCCGCTCGTTAATGAGATAAGTAATGCAATGATAAAGAAAATCCAAAGGACAGTTCTTATAAAAATTCTGAAGCCGGATTTCTTTGTTTCAACCTTGTGATTTTTTGCCGTGTCAGGATCATACGACTCAACTGCTTCCGGAGAATACGTCACATCGTCAATAACGCTTGATGTGTCATTATCATCCTCAAAAACACTCTGTGTTTCGATAACGGGATCAACCGGAGTGTTTACAGTGCTGTCCGAACTCCTGAGCATAGCAATTTCATTATTAAGCAATTCTATTTGCTGCTCAAGCTCTTTTATCTTTATTTCCGAGTTCTCATTGGCTTTGATTTTTTTTGCAAATGAAACACAGTCGCGGTAAAGCTTTGCATTTCGTGTTTTTAGATTTTCGTTCTCCTCTTTCAAAGCATTAAGTTCATCAAGCTTTTCAAGTTCATTTGCGTCAATTTTTATTTCATCCATCTATGAAACCTCCGACAAATTTCTACAAAACAATTTTATATTGTTAATCGGAAAAAGGCAATAGAAATATATTGAAATATCTCAATATTTTTGTTTATTTTTATTGAAAAAATAATACAAAAATAGTATCATTAATTTTAATTTGATAATGAGGAGGATAATGTGAAAAATACATCGCTTACGGCATTGGGCGGAATTGTAACGGCCCTTTCGGTCTTTTTTATGTTTCTGTCCTCACTGCTTCCCTTTATGACATATGTTGTACCTGCGTTTGCGGGACTTCTCCTCATAGTAACGGTAAGGGAGGTTGAATTAAAATGGTCTGTATATATCTACATCGCCGTTTCGGCTCTTTCTCTACTCGTAATTGCGGATAAGGAAGCAGCCGTCATGTACACATTCTTTTTCGGATATTATCCGATTCTTTACAGAGTTCTTAATTCAAAAGTTAAAAACGCTTTTTTTAAGACTGTCTTAAAGTTCATGGTATTCAATATTTCCGTAATTCTCGGATATCTTTTCATTGTTTTCGTTTTTGCAATACCGATAGAGGAGATGGAGGAGTTCGGAAAATATACATATTTTATTTTGCTTGCACTCGGCAATTTAACTTTTGTTTTTTATGATATTCTTGTAAAAAATCTCTCGTTTTTGTATGACAAGGCGTGGAGAAAACAGGTAAATAAAATATTCAAATTTTAGGAGGTACATTTGTTATGTACAGAAGTTTATCCGACTTTTTTAAAGATGTTAAGGACAGCGGAGTGGACTGGTTTAAGTCTCAGCTTAAGATGTCCGCTATTACATTTTTACTTCTTGTAATCGGCCTTTTTATCATCGACCAAAAAATTGTTCCTATCGCATGGGCAGCGCTTATTCCTCTAATCGCACTTGTAATAACATTTGTTGACTTTTTACCCACGGTCGGAATAAGCATTTGTATGCTCCCATGGGCGCTCATAGATGCACTGTTTGTTGAACCCGACGGAAAAAAAGCAGGTTTTTCAATTTTTATTCTTTACATCATCATAATGGTTGTAAAGCAAATTCTTGAACCGTTTGTAAGAGGTAAGTCACTCGGAATAAGTCCGATTGAGGAGATCTTTTCATCTGTTGCCGGATACCTGTTTTTCTCGATTTTCGGAGTCGGAGCAGTAGGCTTTGTTGCCGGACCGCTACTTTATATCATTTCGAAAAAAGTATATACAAAGTTCAATCCGGACGGATTCTTCTCAATGTA
Organism: Acutalibacteraceae bacterium; assembly: GCA_963629305.1. GTDB lineage: Bacteria > Bacillota > Clostridia > Oscillospirales > Acutalibacteraceae > UBA1227. The sequence goes on along the minus strand of CAVGIJ010000025.1, from coordinate 6,346 downwards.
TCGCGAACCGCAGTATTTCAAACACGATAAAAATAATGATTCTGCCGACGAAGTAATTGATATTTCCGATGACGTTGTTGATGTCGATGAAAATCATCAAAATAATTAAAAAATAAAAGGAAATGAAATGAGTATGTCTTTGCTTTCAAAAATTGAACAGGACTATCCCAACCTCTCAAAAAGTCATAAAAAAATTGCCGATTTTATTCTGAACAATTACCAGAAGGCTGCGTTCTTTACAGCAGCTAAGCTCGGAGAGGTTACAGACATAAGCGAGTCAACCGTTGTCAGGTTTGCAACTTATATGGGGTATGAGGGCTATCCTGAGTTTCAGGAGGCTCTCCAGGAAAATATCAAGGGAAAGCTTACAACGCTCCAAAGAATGGAAGTTTCAAGCCTTAAGATGGTGAATGAGGACATCTTGACAAAGGTACTTTCAGATGACAGAGCGGCAATAAAAGAAACTCTTTCCATGATTTCTTCCGAAAAATTCTACTCGGCAGCGGAAAAGATAAACACTGCCGAAAAGATATATATACTGGGAGTGAGAAGCAGCGCACCGCTTGCAAACTTCATGTATTTTTATTTTAAAATGGTTTACGACAATGTTGTTCTTATTGACGGTGCCGCGGCGAGTGAGATTTTCGAAGACATTTTCAAGATAACGAAGGATGATGTATGCATTGCCATAAGCTTCCCCCGTTATTCACGTCAGGTCGTAAACACACTTAAGTATGTAAAGGATAAAGGAGCGGAAATCATTGCAATAACAGACGGTGAATCATCACCGATTGCTCCGTATTCTAACTATGTACTTACCGCAAAAACATCGATGACATCTTTTACGGACTCATTGGTTGCACCGCTCAGTCTTATCAATGCTCTTGTTGTCGCTTCTTCTGCAAAAAAGAGAGAGCAGACACTCAGCACATTTGTCGAGCTTGAAAACGTATGGAAAAAATACGGAGTATATGAAGACGACGGAGAGTATATCAATGAGTGATATCATTGTAATAGGGGGCGGTCCTGCCGGAGTTCTTTGCGCGTGTACAGCTGCAAAAAACGGCAACAGCGTTACCCTAATTGAGAGAAATCAGAGAATAGGCAGGAAACTGATGATAACCGGAAAAGGGCGCTGCAATGTAACAAATTATTGTACCGACCAAAAAGAGTTCATTGATCAGGTTCCGGTAAACGGAAACTTTCTTTTCAGCGCACTCTCATCATTTATGACCTACGACACCATGGAATTGTTTGAATCGCTCGGTGTCCCGCTTAAAGTTGAGCGCGGAAACAGAGTTTTCCCCGTTTCGGATAAATCTGTTTCAATTGTTGATGCCCTCGCAAAGTATATGAAAAACTGCTCTGTAAAACAATTACAGGGCAGAGTAGTACATCTTTTGATTGAGCATGACGGTTGTGAAAATAAAGTAACCGGTGTTGAGCTCGAAGACGGTAGAAAAATTCACTGTGATAAGGTTGTAGTTGCGACCGGAGGTATGTCGTACAAAACAACCGGATCTGACGGTGACGGCTATAAACTTGCAAAAGAAGCGGGACATGAGATAATCAAACCTGTACCGTCACTTGTACCGATTGAATCAAATGATGAGACGTGTAAAAAACTGCAGGGTTTGTCGCTCAAGAATATTTCCATTCGTATAGTCGACAACAAAAGCGGAAAGACAGTGTATAAAGACTTCGGAGAAATGTTATTTACACATTTCGGTGTTTCCGGTCCGGTAATTCTCAGTGCGAGCTCTCATATAAGAAATATACGCGACAACCAGTATTCTTTGTTTATAGACTTAAAGCCCGCACTCTCCGAAGAACAGCTTGATTTTCGGATACGCAGAGATTTCGGTGAACAGCTTAATAAAGATTTTTCTAATTCTCTCGGCGGACTTTTACCCGCAAAGATGATTCCCGTTGTGGTAGATAGAACACAAATTCCCGCTGATAAAAAGGTTAATCAGCTCACAAAACAGGAAAGACATACATTGGTCTTTATGCTGAAGAATTTTGTAATTCCGCTTTCAGCCTTCAGACCTATAAACGAAGCGATTATCACCTCGGGCGGCGTATGCGTAAAAGAGATTAATCCGAAAACCATGGAATCAAAGCTCACAAAAAATCTGTTTTTTGCAGGTGAGGTTATTGATGTCGATGCATATACCGGAGGTTTCAATATTCAAATAGCATTTTCAACCGGTCATCTTGCCGGAGAAAATGTATAGGAGGAAAATAAGATTTATGTTCAACATTGCTATTGACGGACCGGGAGGCGCAGGAAAAAGTTCAATTTCCCGTGCGGTTTCAAAGGAACTCGGCTTTATATACGTTGATACCGGTGCTCTTTACAGAGCAGTCGGACTTTATGCTTTAAGAAACGGCATAAACACAGAAAACGAGGATAATGTCGGTAATTATCTTCCGAAGATAAAGGTTGAACTGGCTTTTGAAAACGGAGAACAAAAAGTATTTTTAAACGGAGAAGATGTGTCTGTTGACATACGCCTTCCAAAGGCATCAATGGCTGCATCCAATGTTTCAAAAATTCCGTCTGTAAGAAAATTCCTTTTTAATTTACAGCGGGAAATTGCAGCAAAAAACAATTGTCTGATGGATGGGAGAGACATAGGAACTGTTGTTCTTCCGAATGCAAATCTTAAAATTTTCCTCACAGCTTCACCGGAAGCTCGTGCAAAAAGAAGATTTGATGAATTAATTGCAAAAGGCTCGGACGTTTCTTTTGATGATATACTAAAGGATCTTAATGAGCGTGACTATCAAGATTCTCACAGAGAGATAGCGCCGTTGAAGCCTGCAGAGGATTCAATAATACTTGATACTACCGACCTTACTTTTGAAGAGGTCAAAAATAAAATAATCGAACTCGTAAGGGAGAGACAAAACAATGGGAAAGCAAATAATAACCAACAAGGATAAATTGCACTTTTACAGTGAAAAAGAGTATAAGTTTAACTTTGATAAAAAGCTTCGTGAGAAGCCGCTTACGTACAAAATACTCTATCCTATCGCAAAACTCCTTATTCAGCATGTAAAGTTCAAGGATGTTGAATTTTACGGTATTGAAAATGTTCCGGATGAAGGCGGCTTTATTCTTGCTTCAAACCATTTATCCGGATTTGACCCTATAACGCTTACTTACTGTATGCACGGCAAGAGGACCATGCTTTTTATGGCGAAAGAAGAATTCTTTCACACATTTTACACAAAAATTCCGCTCCTTATTCTCGGCGGATTTCCCGTTAAGAGAGGTACATCGGACAGAAACTCATTGAACTTTGCTATCAGAGTTTTAAAAGAGGGCTTCGGTCTTATGATCTTCCCGCAGGGAACAAGAGATAAAAAACACGGTAGGCCTGAGCCGGAATCGGCTAAGGCGGGAATCGCTCTCATCGCCAGAGAGGCAAAGGTGGGTGTTGTTCCCGTAAGCATTCACCGTGAATCGGATGACTCCGTAAAACGCGCCAAGCTTATTATAAGATTCGGTAAAATGATTCCTTATGAAGATCTCGGATTTACAGAGGGCGAGACAAAATCAAAGGAACTCAGATCCGCTACAAAACTTATTATGGAGAAAATCGGTGAATTATGGGACATAGACCGAATATAATTCTTGCGAAAAGCGCCGGATTCTGTTTCGGCGTTGACAGAGCTGTTAAAACAGTTTTTAAAAGTCTTGATGACCATCTCGCAAATGTATATACGCTTGGAGAAATTATTCATAACAACACAATCATTAACGAACTCCGTGAAAAGGGTGTTGTGATAGAAAATGACTACACAAAAATTCCGACGGATGCAAATGTAGTAATAAGAGCACACGGCGTACCTGAAAATGTTTACAGCTATTTTCAGGAAAACAAAATTTCATACATTGACGCTACATGTCCTTTTGTGACTAAAATCCACAAAATTGTAGCTGATATTCCGAAAGATAATTCCGTAATTCTTATTGCGGGTGACCCCGAACATCCTGAAGTAATCGGCATTAAAGGGTTCTGTAAAGCTCCCGCATTTGTTTTTGACAGTTGTAGTAAACTTTCAGACATATGGGCAGAAAATACAGAATATTTCAGCAATTCTGAAATATTTATGGTGAGTCAGACAACATTCTCTTTAATTGAGTGGGAAAAGTGCGTAAAAAAACTAAATTTATTGTGTACAAAGCCAACGATTTTTGATACAATATGTAAAGCTACTGCTCAGAGGCAGCAGGAGGCTGAGGAACTTTCAAAAACATGCGATAACATGGTCGTTATCGGTGCAAGACACTCATCAAATACCGTAAAGCTTTTTAATCTTTGCAAAAAAAATTGTAAAACGTGTCTTGTTGAAACTGCAAAAGAACTCGACATGAGTTTTTTTAAAGGCGCCAAAAAAATTGGTGTTACTGCGGGGGCATCTACGCCGGCCGCTATAATAAAGGAGGTACTTGAGGCTATGTCTGAAGTAAAAAACACTATTGTAAATGATGCAGATGATTTTGATTTTGCAGCTGCACTTGAGGAATCATTAACTCAAATGTCTACTGATCAGAAGGTAAAGGGTGTTGTTGTTGGAATTACACCTACCGAGATTCAGGTTGATATAGGAAGGAAGCAAACCGGCTACATCACATACGCTGAATACAGCTATGATCCGACCGTTAATCCGGCTGAGGATTGCAAAATCGGTGATGAAATAAACGTCGTAATCATGAAAACAAATGATGTTGAAGGCACAATTATGCTTTCAAAGAAACGTTTTGACAGTGCAAACGCATGGGACGAGCTTGAAGCTTGTGTTGAAAGCGGCGAATTTGTCGAAGGTACTGTAACAGATATTATCAAAGGCGGTCTTATTGCAACAACTGCAAAAGGTATACGCGTATTCGTTCCCGGCTCACTCAGCGGTGTAGGTAAGAACGACTCAATGGAAAGTCTTCTTAAAACAAAGGTTTCATTCAAAGTTATCGAAGTAAATAAGCAGCGTCGTCGTGCTGTAGGCTCAATAAAAGCTGTTATCGGCAGTGCACGTAAGGAAGCGCAGGAGAAGTTCTGGGCAACTGCTGAGGTTGGTCAGGTTTACACAGGCGTTGTTAAGTCACTCACAAACTACGGTGCATTCGTTGACATTGGCGGAGTAGACGGTATGATTCATATCAGTGAACTTTCATGGAAACGCATCAAACATCCGTCAGAAGTTCTCAATGTCGGCGACACGGTTGAAGTATTCATAAAGGCACTTGATGATAACAAAATTTCTCTCGGTTACAAAAAGGAAGAGGACAACCCGTGGGTTATTCTTAAAAATACATATGCTGAGGGCGACGTTATCGATGCCAAAATTGTCGGTATGACAACGTTCGGTGCATTTGCAAATGTTATAGACGGAATCGATGGTCTTATCCACATTTCACAGATTGCAAATAAGCATGTTGAAAAGCCACAGGATGTTCTTAAAATAGGCGATGCAGTAAAAGCTAAAATCACGGAAATTGATTACGACAAGAAGCGCGTAAGCCTTTCAATCCGTGCTCTTCTGCCTAAAGAGGATGAAACAGATGAATCAGTAGAAACAGAGGCACCTGTTGAAGCTGATGAAGAAGCACCTGCTGAGGAATAATTATTAACTTATAATAAAAAGCGGTAATTGTTTGTACAGTTACCGCTTATATTTTATTTGTAGATAAGAAGGGAATTTATGTTATCGTTTGACTATAACGAAGCCGAAGATATGTGGGCATTTCTGAAAAATACCGATAAACCGATTGTCATGTACGGCACAGGTGACGGTGCAGATAAGATTCTCCGTATATTTTCGGAACATAAAATACAAATCTCTGATATATTTGTTTCCGATGAGTTCTACAGAGGAAAAGAATTTCATGATTTCAAAACATATAGATATTCGGATATTTCAGAAAAATATGATGACTTTATAATTGTTTTGGCGTTTGCCGTTTTCAGAGATGATATGATTTCATATGTCAAAGAACTTATGAAAAAGCATATCGTTATCGCACCGTATGTTCCGGTATTCGGGAATGTATTCTTTGACTTGAATTTTGTAAAAGACAATTCGGAGAAAATTCTGGAGGCATATACATGCCTTGAGGATGACATATCAAAAGACACATTCAAGAATATCTTTATGTACAGAATTTCGGGAAATCCACAGTATCTCTTTGATTCCGAATCCGACAGAAAGGATATATTTGACGGCATAATAAAACTCGGACCACGTGAAAAATATATTGACCTCGGTGCCTACAGAGGAGATACCATAGAAGAATTTCTTAAAATTACAGACTTTGAATTTGACAGCATACTTGCAC
>CAVGIJ010000024.1:0-18409 GCA_963629305.1 Acutalibacteraceae bacterium | reverse complement strand
TAGGCTCGGACTGAGGGGATTTTATCTCCGGGCCTTGCGTGGGGTTTTGCTTCTGCGCCTCCTCCTTGTTGGGTGTCGGAGAAAGCAGTGCATACGTTCAAGAGATTCTGCAACAACTTCTTCAAAAGCCGCATCGTATAAAAGTTTACCTTTGAAAGTAGGATCTGACTCCGCAATCATTTGCTGTCTTTCAACAAGTTCCTCAACGTCTACAGCATTATTTACGTAAGTATTGATTACATAATCGGCAAGCGTATTAAAGTGTTCACGGCTATCAACTCGTATCAAGTATCCTACAAAAAATGCCCGGAATTGCATAACAAAATCATAGGCGAAATTAAAACATCTGATCTGCAACTTATTATTGATAACATAGAAACATACCCTTCAAAAAAGAAAATGAAAATACTTTTTAATCAAGTATTCGATTATGCTGTTGCAAACGACATAATCCCCAAAAACAATTCGCACCTTCTAAATATAGGACAAGCAGTAAAATCAACAAAACATTATATATTTTCTGATGAAGAAATGTCTGTTCTTTGGCAGCATTCAGATAATGAGTATGTACAAATCATCTTGATGCTTATTTACACCGGATGTCGCCCCTCTGAATTATTCAACCTAAAAGCCGAAAACGTAAACATAGACGAAGAATTCTTTTCAATCGTGCAAGGCAAAAACTCAAATGCTGTTCGTATTGTACCAATACATAAAAAAATACTCCCATTCTTTATTTCATGGAAGAACAAAGAACGGGAATATTTAATTACATCTTTTCTTGGCAAGAAAATTAACTTTAAAAACTTCAACGCTTTTAATGAGGTTTATTGGGAACCAATATTAAAAGAACTCAATATTCTTGAATACAAATTTAACGGTGAAACTCGCACTCACTTACCCTACGATTGCAGGCATACGTTTACTTCGATGTGGGCTAAAAAGCAATTGAACGAGTCTATCCGCAGAAAAATACAGGGACATAGTGGCAAGGGCATAGGCGATCAAGTTTACACACACTATGATATTGAAACCTTGAAAGCTGAAATAAACAAGCTTTAGATTTGTATACCACGCGTATATCACTTGTATATCACAACATTAATTTTTATGCCTTTCCAAGCAATCTCTAAAATAACAAAATCCCACAAACACGTTGTTTGTGGGATTTTTTGTTTCTGTTTGCTTATCTCTTTGAGAACTGTGGTGCACGTCTTGCGCCCTTGAGACCGTACTTCTTTCTTTCCTTCATACGTGGGTCACGTGTAAGGAAGCCTGCCTTCTTGAGCTGTGGACGAAGAGCTTCGTCGTACTGAAGAAGAGCACGTGAAAGACCGTGACGGATTGCACCTGCCTGACCTGAAACACCGCCGCCGTTTACACGGCAAACAATGTCAAACTTCTCTGTAAGACCGAGAAGCTCGAGAGGCTGACGAACAATAAGTTTAAGTGTGTCGAGACCGAAATAATCATCAATGTCTCTGTCGTTTACAGTAATCTTTCCGTTGCCCGGATAAACGCGTACACGAGCTACAGAACTCTTTCTACGACCTGTACCGTAAAAATATGGGTTATCATTATACATATTCGTTCATCCTCCTTCTCTTAAAATTCACGTGTTTCAGGGCTCTGAGCAGCATGTGGATGTTCATTTCCCTTATAAACACGAAGTCTTGTTAAAGCTTTTCTGCCGATAGTTGTGTCAGGAAGCATTCCCTTAACAGCCTTTGTAATAGCAAATTCCGGCTTTGTTTTCATAAGATCCTTGTACTTAACTTCTTTCATGTTACCTATGTAACCTGTATGATGATAGTACATCTTCTGTTCAAGCTTTTTACCTGTAAGAACAACCTTCTCAGCGTTAATGATGATTACGTGATCACCACAGTCAGCATGAGGAGCAAATGTTGGCTTATGCTTTCCGCGAAGGAGAGTAGCAGCTTCGGCAGCAACAGCGCCGAGTGTCTTTCCGTCTGCGTCAAGTACATACCACTTGCGAGTGATGTCGCCTGCTTTTGGCATATAAGTTGACATAACTTATTCCTCCTAAGATTTCATGCCCTACGGACACTTATAGTTTAAATTGCCTAGTTATAATAACACTGTAAAAAACAATAGTCAACAATTATTTTCATGATTTTAAATTTAGGTTTTATAATCTCTCGTTTTCTCTTGTTTTCTTTGTTTTTCATATGTTTTTCTCAAACACTATTTTCGAAAAGCAGAAAAGAAATAAGCCCGGCATACAGCCGGGCAGTATCATTTTAGCAGTATCACTTAATCTCTTATCGAAGATCAAAGCAAAAATGCTTTTGCAAGGAAGAAGTAGACAAGAAGACTGAGAGAGTCTACAAGTGTGGAAATAACGGGTCCTGCGATAACAGCCGGGTCAATCTTCAAAACCTTTGCAAGCATAGGAAGCATACAACCTATCATCTTCGCCATCACAACCGCAAAGAACATTGCGGCAGAAACGACTAGGTATATTCCGAAAGAGTCTGAACCGCCAAGCAGCATCATACGTCCGAAGTTCACAGTTCCGAGCACTGCACCGCATATAGCCGCAACGCGTATTTCTTTAAAAAGCACTTTAAACCAATCCTTGAGTTCAATCTCGCCGAGTGCAAGTGAACGTATGGCAATAGTTGAGCTCTGGTTTCCGGCATTTCCCCCCGTACCCGTGATAAGCGGTATGGCTGCCGTAAGTCCGGAAACCGCCGCAAGCATTCCTTCAAAAGAAGAAATAATAGAGCTTGTAAGCGTTGCCGAAATCATGAGAATAAGGAGCCAACCTATACGGTTTTTTACAAGTGTGATAACAGGTGTTTTCAGGTACTCATCTTCCGACGGCAAAAGGGCAGCCATCTTCTCGAAGTCCTCTGTCGTCTCCTCTTCGATAATATCCATGATATCATCGATAGTGACAATACCCACAAGCCTGTTTTCATTGTCAACAACCGGTACGGCAAGCAAGTCATAACGTTTTGCAATATCCGCAACCTTCTCCTGGTCGTCAAGAGTGTTTACATAGATGAGTTGATTATCGTCATCCATTATGTCTCGGATAAGAGCATCGGAATCGTTGAAAACAAGATCTGCAAGGTCAATAGTACCCTTTAGGTGTCTGCTGTTGTCTATACAATAGCAGGTATAAATGGTCTCCTTATCTACACCGGTACGGCGTATATGTTCTATGGCCTCTGAGACGGTGATTCTGTCATGGAGCTCGACCATCTCGTTTGTCATTATGCTTCCGGCAGAATCCTCGGGATAGCTCAAATAAGTATTGATGAGTTTTCGCGTTTCCGGAGTAGCATTTTTCAGAATTCTCGTAACAAGATTTGCGGGAACTTCCTCAACAAGGTCAACCACGTCGTCAAGAAAGAGCTCGTCAACAAGTTTTTTGATCTCGGTATCTGTAATTGATGAGATGATATCTCCCTGATCCTCAGACTCAAGGTATGCAAAAACGTCCGCCGAGATATCTTTCGGAAGAATACGGAACACCTTTATCATGGTTTCCCTGTCAAGTTCGCCGAGGAATTCGGCAATATCCACTTCGTTCATTTCCGAAAGTTCATGGCGAAGGAATGAAAAGTTTCCCTCATCTATGAGTAGTTTCAGATTTTCATAGTTCTTTTCTTCCATAATAAAACCCCCGGACTCTGTACGAGTCGGGGGCTTGAATTTATGAATAACTCAGAGCACATACCCATAAGGGTCCACTCTAAAAATTCAGTGACCCACTCGTACAAGTATTTTTTGAATTTGATTTAAAATTGCAACTTCGGTATCCGTCGCAGTCCATACTGTGGGCACCTCTTTCTTAAAAATTTCGCCGTTTAATTATTTCTCACGGCTTCTTTAGTTTACAGCCGGAAAAATCAAAAATCAAGACTTAAATTGGTAAAAGCCTATCTTCTTCATTGCCTTATCAAGTGTTCGCTGTGAAATACGAGTTGCCGCTTGTGCGCCTTTTTTCATACACTCCTCAAGGTATGCACGTTCATTAATGAGTCTTTCAAATTCCGTCTGAACAGGTTTAAGTTCAGCTATTACGGCATCTGCCACCGCCGACTTGAAGTCACCGTAGCCTTTACCCTCAAAGTCTTTTTCAATCTGATCATAGGAAAGACCCGTACAGCACGAATAAATACTCATAAGGTTGTTCACGCCGTCTTTTCCTTCTGCATAACGCACACATGCCTCAGAGTCGGTAACCGCACTCTTGAACTTTTTCGCAATGACTTCCGGTGTATCGAGCATTGAGATAAAGCCCTTCGGATTTGAATCCGATTTTGACATTTTCTTTGTAGGATCCGCAAGAGACATAACCTTTGCACCCTCTTTTACTATAAGCGGTTCAGGGCTCTTAAAAGTCTGTCCGTATATGCCGTTGAATCTGTCGGCAATATCTCTCGCAATTTCAAGATGCTGTTTTTGATCCGCACCTACGGGAACATAGTCTGCCTGATAAAGAAGTATATCTGCAGCCATGAGTGCGGGATAAGTGAAAAGACCGACATTTACATTGTCCGCATGCGCCTTGGATTTATCCTTAAACTGCGTCATACGTGACATCTCACCGAACTGAGTGTAGCAGTCAAGTATCCATCCAAGCTGTGCATGTGTCGGTACCTGGCTTTGAACGAAAATTATATTTTCTTCGGGAGAAAGCCCGATTGCAAAAAGCAATGCATACATGTTTCTTATCTGCTCGCGGAACTTTTGAGGATCCTGACGAACTGTTATTGCGTGAAGGTCGGCAACACCGAAGGCGCAGTCATATTCGTCCGATATTTTATTCCAATTCCTGAGCGCACCGAGATAATTACCGAGAGTCGGTGTGCCGCTCGGCTGAATAAGACTCAGCACTTTTTTCTTCTTCATCTGTTCTTCCATTTAAAACTTGCTCCTTAAATTAAAGATAACGCTTATATGCCGTGCAGCTTTCATTGTTTCTGCTGAAAAGTTGCCACAAAACTGACGCTTAAGTCAGTCTTACCTGTTGAATTCCCTCGCAATTTCTCCGAGTATTCTCATTCCCTTTATGATATCCTCATCTGACGGAGTTGAGAAGTTAAGACGTATATACTGTGTCTTTGCCGTCTCATCCGTAAGGAATGCAACTCCGGGAACAACTGCCACATGTGCATCTGCCGCTTTTTGGCAGAAGGTCATCATGTCAATATCGTCACGCAGTTTGCACCATACGAACAGTCCGCCCTGAGGCTTAACATATGTAACCGCATCTCCAAGCTCGCTGTCAATAAGGCCGCACATGAGTTCGAGTTTGCGCCCGTATATGTCATGCATCTTCTGCATATGTGCGGGAACATCACACTCTGTAAGCCATCTGTACACAAGAAGCTGTGAAAACATGGTAGTATGGACATCGCTCGTCTGTTTTCCGACAACCATCTTCGCAACAAGTTTTTTAGGCCCTATTGCATATCCGACACGTATACCCGGAGATATAACCTTTGAAAACGTGCCTGCATAAACAACACGTCCTTCCGTATCAAGTGTCTTTATGGCCGGAATGTCCTCACCCGACACACGCAAATCTCCGTAAGGGTTGTCCTCAAGGATAATTATGTCATACTTTGAGGCAAGCTCATACACGGCTTTTCTCTTTTCAAGTGACATGGTTACACCTGCCGGATTTTGGAAGTTCGGTATAGTGTAAAGGAATTTAGCTTTACTGTTGTTTTTGAGTGCATCTTCAAGTGCTTCAACACAAATACCGTCGTCTTCAAGAGGTACACCCACAAGCTTTGCGCCGTATGATCTGAAGCAGTTAAGCGAACCTATAAAAGACGGGTCCTCACATAAGACAATATCTCCCTCGTTGCAGAGAACCTTTGTCACAAGATCCATAACCTGTTGCGCCCCGCTCGTCACCATAAGTGAGTCATCGTCGGTGCCTATACCGTAGCGTCCCTTTGCGTATTTTGTCAATTCATCCACAAGCGGTCCGTATCCCTCAGTCACGCCGTACTGAAGAGCCAAAATCGGATCACTCGAAAAAATCTCCGAAGAAATTCGTCTTACATCGTCAACGGGAAAAGCCTCAGGCGCAGGATTTCCCGCAGCAAAAGCAATAGTTCCCGGAACAGATGCGGCTTTCAATATCTCCCTTACAAGTGAGGGCTTAAGTCCGGCAATTTTATTTGATAACTCATAGTCCGTTTTTTTTGTCATTGATACCACTCCGTTATTACCCGTTTTTGAACTAGAAGTAAATTTTATTTCAAACTATTTTATCACGCCCATAAAGCTTTGACAATGCATATTTATTTGTATTATAATCGTAATCGGTAACGTTAATAAAATAACAATGTTAAATTATTAACACTGCAAATAGTATAGGAATAGAGGTATCAATATGGCACTTGTTACAACAACAGAAATGTTTAAAAAAGCATATGACGGCGGTTATGCTGTAGGTGCGTTCAATGTAAACAACATGGAAATTGTCCAGGGTATTACAGAGGCTGCCGGAGAACTTAAAAGTCCGGTAATTCTCCAGGTATCAAAAGGAGCACGCGCTTACGCTAATCACACATATTTAAAGAAACTCGTTGAGGCTGCCATTATAGAGTATCCGGATCTTCCGGTTGCTCTCCACCTTGACCACGGTGATACATTCGAGTTGTGTAAGGATTGCATTGACGGTGGATTTACATCCGTTATGATTGATGCCTCATCAAAATCATTTGAAGACAATATTGCACTTACAAAAAAGGTCGTTGAGTATGCTCACGACCACGGTGTTGTGGTTGAAGCGGAACTCGGAACACTCGCCGGAATCGAGGATGAAGTTGTAGTAGAATCCGGTCACGAAAGTTACACAAGACCGGAAGAGGTTGAGGAATTTGTATCACGTACAGGATGCGACTCCCTCGCTATAGCCATAGGAACATCACACGGAGCGTACAAGTTCACTGCTGAGCAATGTACACGAAATGCAGACGGCATTCTTGTACCGCCTCCGCTTCGCTTCGATGTCCTCAAGGAGTGCATAAAGAGACTTCCCGGATTCCCGATAGTACTTCACGGTTCATCATCGGTTCCGCAGGAATTTGTAAAGATAATCAACGAGTACGGCGGACACATGCCTGACGCTATAGGCATACCGGAAGAGCAGCTCAGAGAGGCAGCAAAGCTCGCAGTATGCAAAATAAACATCGACTCGGATATCAGGCTTGCAATGACCGCAAGTATCCGTAAGCATTTCGCTGAAAACCCGGATCACTTTGACCCTCGCCAGTACTTAAAACCTGCACGCCAGGCAGTAAAGGACATGGTTGCTCATAAAATTATAAATGTTCTCGGATCAGACGGAAAAGCCTAATTTTATTTAACTTAAAAGCATAACCCCACGGCACATGCCGTGGGGTTATTTTTATGTTGTATAAGGTAATTTAAAAAACTTCTACAAACTCGGAATGCAACTTTTTAATAAAGTTTGTTCTTCTTTAAAAACTCCACACCGAGCTTTGCACACTTCTTTGAGAAGTTCTGAATAAGGCAATGACCTCCAAGCTTTATCGTGTGTATGTCTGTACCGTCCGGGAGACTCTCCGACAGCTTCTTCACCTTGAAATTCGGAACAAAAAGATCAAGCCCGCCCCATACGAGAAGTACCGGGATATCAATCTTCTTCATGTCATCATAATCCGGATGAGATGCATGTGCGCTCATAAAGCAAAGTCCTGTTCCCGTATCCTTTATTTTAAACGGATCGGCAGCCTTCCATGTCTGGAATTTACTCATGTATCTCGGACTCATTGTCGCTATAAGAAGAACAAGATCTACAAGAGAGTCGTAACCTATAACATACTTAAGCGCAACATTCATCATTACAGCCATAGGCTTTATCATGAAAAACTTTGAAAGTACAGGCGGTACATTGAACATAAACATTGGGGCATAGAGCATTAAAGCCTTATAACGCTCTGTTCCGAGGTCAGCAAGGTCAAGTGTTACCGAACCACCCATTGAGTGTCCGACTACGATCCATTTATCAGGATTTGCCTCCTGTGAGTCAAGATGGTCCATAAGTGCGATAAGAATTTCAGCACGTGGAATATAGTTGATTTTTTTACTCTCACGCGTTGAGAATCCGAAATCCGGAAGGTCAACTCTTACACATCTCATACCCTTCTTCACGTACTCATCGCAAAGTTCATCATAAAATGTCGTAGCACAGCCAAAACCGTGTATCATAAACATCTTACCTTTTTCCTTGCCTTGAGCCTCATCAATTCTATAGTGAATTTTATAGTCCCCATATGTAAAATATCTGCTGTTTGGAAATGGATATCCATCCCTTTGATCAAGCTCTGTAGGTACAATCACTTTCAGTTCCATTTTTTACACCATTTTCCCTTTTATTTGTTATTGCTATCCGTTCTGTCAAGAAATTATTCCGTTTCTCTTAAGGAAGTTCATTGACTCTACGCAAACTTCAGGCGCAGCATTCTGTACAAGACAGTGACCTGCAAGCGGTACGGAAGTAACATCCGGGTTATGAAGTGCGCCTTGGAATTTCTTAACAACACCCTTTGCATTGAAGAGGTCCATTTTTCCCCAGAAAAGTTTTATCGGAAGATAGTCAACCCTTGCCATATCTTTATAAAGAGTCGGGCGAGCGCGTGCCATCATATAGCACATTGCCGTTCCTGTATGAGGAACTGTGAGTCCGTCGGCAAACTTTCGTGCATCATAGAGTGCGGAATAGCGTACATCTACAGTCATAAGCATAACTACGGCCTTAACCACAGGATCCCATGAGCATGCAGGTCCGAAAATTTTATCCATGAGATCACACATAGGCTCAAGTGTAACAATAGACTTTACAAAATTCGGAGCGTTTACAGCAGCCATAGGTGCGTAAAGTAAAATAGCAGAAAATTTGTCCTTGTAGTCAAGAGCAAGGTTCATTGAGATACCGCCGCCCATTGAGTGACCCATAAGGATCCATTTTCCTGCGGGAACAATGCCTGAGTTGTCGACAGTCTCAAGGACATGCATAAGGAGCTGTTCACGTGGAATAGGAGCAACATCCTTTGTCTCACGTGTTGAGAATCCGCAGTTCGGAACATCCGGTCTCACACAGTAAAAACCGTTTCTTGTATAAATCTCGACCATCTCATCATAGAAGGTTGTATTGCATGCAAAGCCGTGAATCATAAACAGCTTACCGCGTACCGGTTTCCCCTCTTCCGGAAGATCAATACGGTAATGAACATGATAATCTCCCTCATGATAATAACGGCTGTTTTCAAACGGCTGTCCGTCAACAGGCGGAATTATTGTCTCTCTGGCATTGTCCTGAAGCCATTTCCATCCCTTTGAAACTCCTGTACAAGCGGCAGAAACAGCAGCTATGGAACCGATTGTTCCAAGTACGCCTACCGCAGCAAATGCGTTTTTATTCATTATATCTCCTCCATTTGTAGTTTTTCCGAACACGTTCACATAAAACATTATACTGATAACAACAATCCAAAACAAGAAGGTTAAAAAAATTCTATAATAAGTCACTTTACAGTACACTTTTTTCGTGCATTTTACACAAAAATTAATGAACTATTCAAAAAATGCGCATTAAAAAAATGCATTTCACGATTTTTTCCGGAATAAACGTGAAATGCATCTGTAATTATATTTGCTTCATCATCCGTGTGACCTTACAAGAGACTTGAAATGTTCACCTTTCTCTTCAAAATTCTTGTAGTAATTATAGCTGGAGGCCGCCGGAGAAATGAGACATATCTTTCCCTTTTCCGTAACACTGAAGGATACATCGACCGCCTCTTTCATGTCATGAACCTCGATAATATTTTTCGACTCACAGACGCCCGGCATTCTCTTAAGCACGTCCCCTATTTGATAACCTGTTTCCGGCATACAGACAATATTCTTTATGTCGGACTGTGCAAGTTCTTTTTCAAACTCCGAATAATCAAGGCCTCTGTCCATGCCGCCTATGATGAGTGTGTTTACCCGTTCAAGCGCATCAACGCCGAGCATAACGGCTGTCGGCACTGTAGCAATGCAGTCGTTGTAGAAATCAATATCGTCATATTTACCGACATATTCGAGCCTGTGCGGAATTCCCTCAAAACTCTCTATACCTTTTCTGATCGATTCGTTGTCAACTCCCAAACAGCCCGCGGCAGTAGCAGCAAAAAATGTGTCCTGCGCCCCCTGTATGCCGGGAAGATGCGGATTAATACCGACAAGACTTTGTAAAAATTTGTCTCGGCATCCCTCATCCGCACCGATGAGAATCTGCTCGGATTTTATAAGCGACGGATCAATAAAGTCTGAGATATCCTGCTCGCGGTTATGGATGAAGAAGTCGCAGACACGCTGGTGTTTTACAATATTCATCTTTGCCGCAACATAGCCTTCAAAGCCGTTATAGTGGTCAAGATGTTCTTCATATATGTTGGTAAGTACCGCAATATGAGGAGATGTCCTTGTAAACTCAAGCTGGTGCGACGACATCTCAATAACGGCGACCATGTCGAGACTGTCGTCAATAATTTCCAGTACGGGAACCCCTACATTGCCTATGAGACAGGTATTTAAGCCCGCGGCTTTCAGTATGTCATAGGTGAGTGTAGATGTAGTCGTTTTTCCCTTTGTTCCGGTTATACCTATTTTAGTTGCCGGCGAATACTTCATAAAAAGATCCGTCTGACACGTTACATACACATTGTCATCTATGTGTAAATCGCACACGGCAATCCCCGGGCTCTTTATTACAACGTCGAAATCGTTAATGATATCGGTGTAATTTTCGCCGCAGACAAGCTTTACATTGGGATCCCTTGAAAGCGTTTCATCCGCTATCTCGTTTTTATCACAGATAACGAGCGGCTTACCCGGCATGTGCTTTCGTATGTAGTTGAAGGTTGATCTTCCTTCTCTACCGAAGCCCATAATAAGCACTGTTTTATCACCGAGGAATTCTGTTATTCCTTTTGCTGCAACATCTGTTTTCATAACTTTAAGCCTCTTTCACAAAGTTATACATTTTATCTACTGCGGGAATGAATTCCTGCGGAATATTGTTTTCTCCGTTGAACTCACACAGGAGCATTTTGAAATCTTCATTCTCATGCACTGCACGGGAGTAATAATAATCAAGCAGAAACGGAAGTTCTCTGTCCTTTGCGATGTAATTTTCAGCGGTTTTCTTAAGCGCCGCATTTATCTCAATATGTGTACCTACGCACTCAAAGGGTTTTACCTCTGAAAATCCTACAAGTCCGTCAAAGATACTCTTTAAGTCCTCGCGTGAAAGCAGATTTTCGCCGAATATGCCTATCATTTCAGCCTCTGTTAAAAACGGTGAAAGAATTGTGTAGACAAAAAGGCATTTTGCGCAATTGTCACACCAGATATTTTTCTTTGAACCGGCATTGCAGCTTTTAAAAACAGGGTGATACTTTTTGTAAGATGAAAACTGCTTTGCAATCTGAAGCTCATTGAAAGCACGAAGCAGACTGAAATACTTTATCGGAACGCCGATAGATTTATCCAGATAAGATGAAAAATCCTTTTCAAATTCGTATGACTTTGAATACTGGTGGTTTACGGCAAATTCAGAATCCGATGATACATTGCCCTCGTTTGCACTTGATTCATTCGACAGAATTATGTGATCTGCACCTAAAAGGTATGCGCAATACGCTGATAGGAACGCAACTATCGCCGAAAACGGGGTGTGGCCGTTTAAAAAGCCGCGCGCATTGAGCTCCAGCATATTTTTATCAAGCGTTCTGTACGTTCTTATCACGCGCGCGTCCGTATAACCCGCACAGGCGGCGGACTCCTCCCTCGCCGGTTGGTCATTTACTGTAAAGCAATAAGCCTTGTCAGAAAAATCTTTTGTGAGTTCCATGGTCACACAAGAATCTTTTCCGCCGCCGACCGGAATTATCTTTATATGTTCATTTTTAAACGGCTCACTCGCAAGTGCGGAACCCGACAGCTTCGGATCTGCAAAGCAAGCTACGTCCTCGTTGTCTGTAACACTGTCGCAAACATGGAAGCTGTCGGCACAGCCGCCACTTGCGCACGCAGATTTTATTGTCATAAAATCTTTTGGCGTCGTCCGTATCCCGTTTGTAAAGAAAAACTCGCCCAAACCGCCGAAATAAAGTTTTTTCCACCATCCGGCCTCCGCCTCTGTCAGTGATCCGCACTGTATTTCAACCGTCGGAGGACACATCGGCTTCCAGTAGCTTATAAGCTCAACCATTCCGAGTGAAAAAGCAAGTCGCTTTGCGGTTTCGGACTCGGGATTGTTTATCACCTCAAGGTTAGATGTACGTATCTTGTTTTTCGGGTGGAATTCACAAAGTCCGGGAACTTCAAAATCATAGGAGAGTTCGACATACTCTCCCTTTTTCACATCAATATGATAGTCTTTATATACAAATACAGGGTATTGTTTTCTGAAATTTTCAAACTTTTCCTGCATAAATTTGCCTCCGCATAAAAATAATAACAAAAGAAGTATACCACAGATATACTCTATCTACCACAGGAATTTGTCACTATACAAGCATTTGTCAATTGAGCGTGTTCCGTGTTTGTTTATATTTTTTATTTCATTTTACGAGATTGCCCGCTCCGCTTTAGCACTCTTTTGAAGTGAGTGCTAAATGTTTACAATTTGTTCACACATTTGGAGAAAAAGTGAGTATAATGATAGTTGTCAGAAGGAAAGAGAACCGGAGATAAGAAACCGGGATTCCGGATGACGATTATTACGATTTTAAATTTTGGAGGCTTTTGTATGTTAGGTAGAAATTATTTATCAGTTTATGATCCGTTCCGTGAGATGGATAACTTCATGGGAAGCTTCTGGAACACACCTGTATTTGGCGGCACAAAAGAAATGGCCGGTTTCGGCACCGACATCACCGACGAAGGTGACTCATATAAATTGACCGCAGATCTTCCGGGCTTCGCGAAGGATGACATCAAGATTGATATTGATGACAACACTCTCACCCTTTCGGCAGAGCGTCATTCAGAACACGAGGACAAAGATAAAAAAGGTAAGTTCATCCGTTGCGAACGTTCTTACGGTTCGTACTCACGTTCATTCTCCTTGAATGGTATAGATGCCGAAGGCATTAAAGCGAAATATGATAACGGTGTTCTCACAATTGACTTGCCAAAACAAAAAATTGAAGCACCGAAAACAAAACATTTGGAAATTGAGTAATCCATAATCATTTCATGTTTTCTATTTCATCCCTTCCTAAACGACGAAACCCCGGCGGGCACCATGCCCTCCGGGGTTTTGCTGTGTTTAAATCACACTATTTTTTTTGATTTTTTCAAGGCATCATCAACTTCAACAAAGGACTGTGCCGTTTTCAAAAGAAGCACCTTTGTTTCAGGCTCAAAGTCCTTGATTATGTTGAACAATTCCGGCATTCCGTAGTTGTCGTGTTCGGGATTTACTCCCGTTATAAACTCGGACATTTCCATGTCGTACAAGATTGCAAGTCTGTCAAGAAGCTTTAAGGACGGATGCTTCTGTGCATTTTCAACCTTGCTTACATAGTCGGGAGTAACGCCTAGCCTTTCAGCAACTTCTTCCTGTGTAAACTCACGGTCACGTCTGCATTTCCTTATGTTTTTGCCTATCGCTGCGTAATCTATCATTTTCCATCACCGTTTATGATTTTACGGTATAACCGTTCAATTTATAACATTCTATAAGTACTTTACCATACTTTAAGTATGCATTTCGACACTTTTTCAAACAAAAAGTTCATAAAATTACATTTTGAACGGATAAATATAAGAATATTTTATGATTTTTGCAAAAACATTGCATTGCGCCTTTTATTCCCTGGGTTTTTAGGGTATGAATTCTCTATTATTAAACACATAGTAAAAACAGGAAATATATTTTTAAAAATATACGTTATTTTTGAGTAAACTATTTGTTAGTATATTCACGAATTCCACAATAATATATAAAATATCTATGATAGGGGAGATAAAGGGGAACTAAAAGAGAGGTGCCATGTATGATAGAATACGATAAAACACTCAGCGATATGGGAAAACGTATTGTTGAAAAAAGAAAGCAGCTCGGACTTTCCCAAGAGGCACTTGCCGAAAAAGCAGGCATAACAGTCCAGATGCTCTCCACAGCCGAACGAGGGGCAAAAGGAATGCGGCCTATCAATCTCTGGAAGATAAGCGACGCACTCGGAGTAAGTACAGATTATCTCCTTAAAGGAATTCCCTCGGAGATTGACAATATAAACCTTGTCAATAAAATCGCAGGGCTTCCTATGAAACAAAGAACCGCCACCGAAAATATCGTTGACATTTTTTTGGATGAATGCGGAAACAAAAATTAATATTACATAACAGCAAGCTGTGGCACTCGTAAACGCCGTTGCTTGAGTGCACTCTCATAATTTCAGGCGCTCTGACAAAAGGCGATGAATACTCAGTAATAAAATAAACCACTCTCCAAAAGCCTCGGCTTTTAGAGAGTGGTTTTCAAAAAAACTATAGTCTTTTTTAATAATTGTAATTTCACTCGTCTAAGTTTTCAAGAATTTTTATGTGATTTTTATAATAATTCGTAACATAATACGGAGTGATTGCAGCGCGAAGAGACCCACCCACAACATCCATGTGATCGCCCTGGTAAACAGGCATTACATTCCAAATTCCTTTATAAACTTCGCCGTGATTATCCGCCCAATAGGTAAACGGCTCATCATCCGGATGAAGCGCAGAATTGGTATTCGATGCACCGTCCGACTCAAGCCATGTGGGATCAAGTTCTTCACCTACAGACTTATCATATCTTGCATTTCCCACAAGATTTCCGGTTATCCAAAACGGCACAAATGATGACGCCTTCATTCTATGATTTCCGTTTTGCGTCAGCATTGAGTTGCTGGTTGAAATAGAAAAATGATAAGCATCTTTATTTATTTCAAACATCTTGTTAAGTTCTCTTGCCCCCGCAAGTGAAAGATCATAATAAAGGTTATCCTTTGAGTTCATTGCTTTCAAAATATGGCCTATTTTAAACATATTCATAGGGTTGTATCCGTCACTCGGATTGCTTGTTATGCCCCATTGATCAAGGCACATATCGTATATTCTGTTTGCCGGCGTATTATCCATAATACCCGCAAATCCGAAAAATGTTATGCATTTGAGTATCGGTAGCAACGGACCTATTGCCGTTATTACCGTAGTGCCGTTGTGCGGTCCCGCAATCGTTGTGACAGATTTTATCCAATCTCCCTTTCCACCCGTGAACAGTGGCGAAATATCATTTTTATCTGTACCGGCAACCTCCTCGGGCGCGCCAAATGCCATAAGCTGCGAAAACATCCTCACCGTTGCGCCGCCGAAGCTGTGTCCGAGTATGTGCAGCTTATTGCGTCTTCCTTCTGCATCTAGCTTACCCCAATCGGGCACAAGAGCTTTATCATATGTGCGCCCGAAGCGTGCATGGCCGTATTTCGCAGAATGTACTTTTCCGTAGTCTACGGTTCCACCGACAATTTGTGCATATATCTCACATGCTCTGTCCCATGCGGAACCGAGACTCGAGATTGTCGGGGCATATGCTTCCCGGCCTTCAGCCCTCAGCATTCCGACAATCGATCCGGAAAACATGCCAAAATACGGCATGTAGTTATTAACAAGCTCATCCTGACCGAATCCGAGCATGCCGTGAATAAAAATATATGGATAATTTTTACTTGACATTACATCGCCCCACTTTTTAATTTATTTCTTATTGACTTAATTGTATCATATTTATGAACAATATAGCAATCAAAAAAGCCACCCGTTTTGGCGGATGGCTATTTCATTTAGACCCTAATTTTTCACTTGTTAAAGTCTTTTCTTGCATTTCTTCTCTTTACAATTTCAGAGGCAATAACACCAATCCGGCAAACTGCAAAGTAGAGCACACAGGATGTCACTGCGTTGTGGCAGGTTCGTAGTCATATAAAAGCGGAGCAACTTTTTGTTGCTCCGCTTCGTTTTTGCTTTATTTAGCTTTAAAATCAAACAGAATTATGAACTTTGTTTTTCCTTGCCAACAAGTACTCCGTTTGAGTTGAAATAGCAATAATAACCGTCTATCGTCCTTCTTCCGGTAACCATTCTTCCATTATTGCCGGGATCAAGATAATATTGCTGTGAACCTATCGTAAGCCAACCTGTCCTTATTGTACCGTCTGAGTTTGTATAATACCATTCGTCGGTATCATAGACAAATTTGTATTCTTCATAATCATAATAAAAATCTTGAACCCAACCGGCTTTTGTTATCATGGATCCGTCTGTATTGAAGTAATAAGTCTCTCCGGTATCATTATCAGTTACAATACCTGTAGCCATCGCACCCCAGCTATCAGGGTCAAAGAAGTACCACTTACTGTTTATCTTCTTCCAGCCTGTTATTACTTCTCCTTTGTCAAGGTAATACCAGTCCTGGCTGTATGAAACCTTATTTACTTCGTCAATATAAAAATCTTGGAACCAACCGGAGGTCTTAACCATTGCTCCGTTCTTATCAAAGAAATACATTTTGTAAGTCTGTGTATCGTCATCATAAATAGAATATGCTCCGACATACATATAACCGTCATTATCGAAATAATACCACTTACCGTTTATTTGTTGCCATTCTGTAAGGAACTCGCCGTCCTTGAAGAAGTACCAACCATAATCAGCTGTAATACCTTTTCCCTTAAGATAGGTTGTGCAATGAACCCAACCTGACGGATTCTTTACCCATGCACCTGTTCCGTCAAGATAATACCACTTGTAGGTATCATCTGATTCTTTTATTTGCGTAGTACCAGTGCACATTTGACCATATGAGTTCTCAAAATAATACCACTTGCCGTTTATCTGCTGCCAGCCTGTTTTTGCAACGCCATTATTGTCGGTATAGAACCAGCCCTCGGCAGCGACATCATTTTCATAGTCTCGGGCAATAACATAGGTCCAACCATATCCAAGTGCACCATTTGAGTCAAAAACATAAAGTTTATCGTCTATCTCTTTCGGTCCTACGACCATTTCTCCGTCAGAATTATCAAAATAATACCATTTATTATTAATTTTCTGCCATCCCGTTCTGACAATACCATCATTGCCTGAATAGTACCATTCTCCGTAATAAGTCTTGCCTTCGTAAACTTCTATAAGACGGTTCCAACCATACGCAAGTGCACCATCATAAGTAAGATAATAAACTTTATCATTTATCTTACTTGGACCATTGTACATATAGAAATAATCTTCATCAAAGTAGTACCATTTACCGTTTATTACATTCCAACCGCTTTGAGCAACGCCTTTGGAATCAGAATAGTACCAATCGCCGTCCTTAAGGTCACCGCAAGAATCAACATACTTCTCACGCACCCAACCATATGAAAGTTGTCCATCATAATTGAAGAGATAGTTTACTCCGTCAATCTCGTATACATCTCTTACCATAAAGTAATCTTCACTAAAATAATACCATTTGTTGTTGAGTTTAGCCCAACCCTTTACAAGTGATCCGTTATTATTTGCGTACATCCAATATGTTACACCAAGAGGATTGTATTTTGTACTAATCCATCCTGTAAGCAAAGCGCCGCTCTCATCAAAATAGTATGACTTGCCGTCAATTTCATAGACGCTATCACTAAACATCATGCCGTGATCATCGAACCAATACCATACACCTTTGATTTGTTTCCACCCTGTGGTTGCTTCTCCGTTTTGGTCATAGTAATACCACGTTCCGTTCTCATCCTGCTGCCATCCCGTAGTAAGCGCATCCGCATTCACCATGCAGAGAGTAAAAATAACGGAAAGTGCAAATACCAATCCCACGATTTTTAACAATTTACTCTTCATAACTTGCCTCCTTTAGTAATTAATCAACATGCTTGTGTGCATTGTCAAAAATAATTCTATCATACAAATCTAGGATATTCAATTTGACACTATTACCAAAAAATATTCTTTAATTTTGTGATAACAAAGTTTCCTTTACGTCTGTTTTTATACCGATATTTAAAAAAGGAAGGAGAACTGCAATGAATTTTTCATCAAAAACTCTCAAAAGAATTACAAGCACTTCGCTCTGTATGTCCATCGCTCTTTCAATGAAATTCGGACTTTTCGGTTGCGGCAAGACCGACGCTTTCGGCGGAACAACGCAGAAAAAAATTCAAAAGCAAGGGTCAACCCGTCAACCTTATGGAAGGCATACAAAAAACGGAAACACAGGAGCATACACATGCAAGGACACCGATGCATCCATTCTTCACACTCTGCGGTCAGAAACATAGTCGTATTACTCGCTTGTAGC
>CAVGIJ010000023.1:0-18861 GCA_963629305.1 Acutalibacteraceae bacterium | reverse complement strand
ATTTTACACATATTAAATTCGTGTGTCAAGCAAGTCCACATATTTATCGTGAAATTCCTTGAATCTGTCCTCGTCAATGGCATTTCTTATTTCTTCCATGAGATTGTTATAAAAATAAAGATTGTGGATTACGCAAAGCCTCATTCCGAGTATTTCCTTAGCTTTCAGTAAATGTCGGATATATGCGCGTGAGTGTCTTTGACAGGTCGGACAGTTGCATCTTGAGTCAATCGGATTTTCGTCACGTTCATATTTTGCATTGTTCAGGTTTATAATGCCGTCCCATGTGAACAATTGACCGTGGCGTGCATTTCTGCTTGGCATAACGCAGTCAAAGAGGTCAACACCTCTGTAAACACATTCAATGATATTTCCCGGTGTACCCACTCCCATAAGATATCTTATTTTGTCTTTTGGAGCAACTTCATTTACAGCTGAAACAATTCTGTACATGTCCTCTTTCGGCTCACCTACGGCAAGGCCGCCTATAGCATAACCGTCAAGGTCCAGTTTGGATATTTCCTCCATGTGCTTGACACGAAGGTCATCATATGTACAACCCTGGTTTATTCCGAAAAGCATTTGGTGTTTGTTTATAGTGTCATATTTTGCGTTGAGACGCTCCATTTCCTCTTTACAGCGTATAAGCCATCTCGTTGTTCTTTCGCAGCTTTGCTTTGCATATGAGTACTCAGCGGGGTTTTCCACGCATTCATCAAACGCCATGGCAATTGTCGAACCGAGGTTTGATTGAATACGCATACTTTCTTCGGGTCCCATAAATATATGGTGTCCGTCAATATGGCAGTTGAAATTTACACCCTCTTCGGTTATTTTGCGCAGCTTTGCAAGTGAGAAAACCTGAAACCCACCGGAATCGGTAAGTATGGGTCCGTCCCATCCCGTGAATTTATGAAGGCCTCCAAGGTCATGTATGAGCTCATCTCCGGGTCTTACATGAAGATGATAGGTATTTGAAAGCATAATTTGGCATTTGACTTCTTTAAGGTCATATGCGGAGAGACCGCCCTTGATTGCACCGCAAGTTGCGACATTCTGAAATGCGGGAGTCTGTATGGTTCCGTGAATTGTTTCAAATTCTGCACGACGTGCATTGCCGTCCTGTTTTAAAAGCTTATACATCTTACTACCTACTTTATGAAATCATCATTGAGTCTCCGAAGGAAAAGAATCTGTATTTTTCTTTTACCGCTGTGTTATATGCGTTCATTGTTTTGTCGTACCCGAGGAATGCGGAAACAAGCATGATAAGTGTGCTTTCCGGAAGATGAAAATTTGTGATGAGGGCATCCATACATTTGAACTCATACCCCGGATAAATGAATATATCCGTCCAATCATCGTCCGCACATATTTTACCGTTTTTCGTTGCAACCGATTCAACCGTTCTGCAGGATGTTGTTCCGACGCAGATGACTCTTCCGCCGTTTTTCTTTGTTTCATTTATCAGCATAGCTGTTTCTTTTGGAAGATCGTAGTGCTCTGAATGCATTTTATGCTTTGTGACATCATCAACCTTTACCGGCCTGAATGTTCCGAGACCTACGTGAAGCGTTACATATCCGATTCTTACACCCTTTTGCTTTATTCTTTCAATAAGCTCCGGTGTAAAGTGCAATCCTGCTGTGGGCGCGGCGGCTGAACCGAGTTCTTTTGAGTAGACTGTCTGATAGCGCTCTTTGTCTTCAAGTTTTTCTTTTATGTACGGAGGCAAAGGCATCTGACCGATTTCATCAAGTATTGAATAGAAGCTTCCGTCATACTGAAACTCAACAATCCTGTTTCCGTCATCCTTGACCTTAGTAACCATCCCTGTCATTTTGCCTTCACCAAAGGAAAATCTGCTTCCCTCACGTGCTTTCTTTCCGGGCCCTGCAAGACACTCCCATGTTCCGAGTTTAATCTGTGTAAGCAATAGAAATTCTACAACAGCGCCTGTTTCCTCTTTTACACCGTAGATTCTGCACGGGAGAACACGTGTGTTATTCATGATAAGAAGATCGCCGGGGTTCAGATATTCAATAATATCCGTAAAGTGTTTGTGCGAAAGTTCCCCTGTTTCTTTGTCCACGTGGAGAAGTCTTGATGAGTCACGTATTTTGAGCGGATGTTGAGCAATAAGTTCCTCCGGGAGATCATAATAAAAATCAGAAGTTTTCATAATGCTGAATTTCCTTTGTTAATGGGTATTTTGTGTTGACATTGCCGTGTCGTTTGCTGTATATTAATTAAAACATTTATATATGTAAAATATACAAATGAATATATACTTTTTTGTGTAATAATTACTTGTCATATTATATTGCAATGACGGATGGTTTACAACCGTTTTTTTCGTATCATTGCTTTAGAATAAATTGCATATATTCTTTTGGGAGGTTTTTTCTGATGAAAAATTACAATGTTGGAATTATCGGTGCAACGGGCATGGTAGGTCAGCGTTTTGCGACTATCCTTTCTGCTCATCCGTGGTTCAATGTAACCGTTCTTGCAGCAAGTTCACGTTCTGCAGGCAAGACTTATGAAGCTGCAGTCGGTGAAAAATGGGCAATGACTGTACCTATGCCGGAAGAAATGAAAAATATGATTGTTATGGATGCAGAAAAAGATATTGACGAGATCGGAAAGCTTGTTGACTTCGTATTCTGCGCAGTAAACCTTTCAAAAGATGAAACCAAGGCCCTTGAAGAAAAATATGCAAAATCAGAAATTCCGGTTGTTTCAAACAACAGTGCAAACAGACATACTCCGGATGTCCCCATGGTTATACCTGAAATCAATCCCGAACATTTAAGGGTTATACCGTCGCAGAGAAAACGTCTCGGAACAAAACGCGGATTCATTGCGGTAAAATCAAACTGTTCCCTCCAAAGTTATGTTCCGGCACTCTTCCCTCTTGATGAAAAATTCGGCGTTGAGGATGTTCTGGTATGCACATATCAGGCCATTTCAGGCGCAGGAAAAACATTTGATACATGGCCGGAAATGATTGACAATGTAATCCCGTTCATTGGCGGCGAAGAAGAAAAATCCGAAAAAGAACCTCTGAAAATTTGGGGCAGTGTTCAAGGCGATGAGATTGTTCCGGCAACAAAGCCGAATTTCACAGCTCAGTGTCTTCGCGTTTCCGTAACTGACGGTCATATGGCAGCTGTGTTTGTTCGCTTTAAGAACAAACCGTCAAAAGAAGAAATTCTTGATATCTGGAAAAACTTCAAGGGACGTCCGCAAGAACTTGAACTTCCGTCGGCTCCGAAGCAATTCCTCAACTACTTCACAGAGGATAATCTTCCTCAGACAAAGCTTCAGAGAAATCTTGAGGGCGGAATGGCTATCTCATGCGGAAGACTTCGTCCTGATACACAGTATGATTACAAGTTTGTCTGTCTTTCTCACAACACCCTCAGAGGCGCCGCCGGCGGTGCGGTATTACTTGCTGAGTTACTTTGCGCAGAAGGTTACATGGACTGATTAAATATGCTGAATCTATTTTAAAGGAGATTTTATTATGTCTAACAATCCGATATTTACCGGTGCAGCCGTAGCTATTGTTACTCCTATGGATGAGTACGGAAACATCAATTATGATAAACTCGGAGAACTTATTGACAGACAGATTGAAAACAATACCGACGCTATTGTTATCTGCGGTACAACCGGAGAAAGTGCCGCACTCGATATTGTTGAACATATACAGGCTGTTAAGTTTTGTGTTGAACACGTAAATAAAAGAGTTCCTGTTATCGCAGGCACAGGCAGTAACGATACTGCTTTCGGTGTAAGAATTTCAAACGAGGCTGAAAAAGTCGGTGCAGATGCTCTTCTTATGGTAACGCCATACTATAACAAGACATCTCAGGCAGGACTTATAAGACACTACAAATACATTGCCGACAGAGTTTCGGCTCCTATAATTCTTTACAATGTACCCAGCAGAACCGGTGTGGATATCAAGCCGGAAACATATGCCGAACTTTGCCAGCATGAGCGAATTGTTGCCACTAAAGAGGCAAACGGAAATATTGCCGCTCTTGCAAAGACAATAAGACTTTGCGGTGATAAACTTGACATTTACAGCGGCAATGACGATCAAGTTACGGCATTCATGGCTCTCGGCGCCAAGGGCGTTATTTCCGTTCTTTCAAACATCTGTCCAAGTGAAGCACATGAACTCGCCGCAAGGGCGCTCAGAGGAGATTTTAAAGGCTCTGCGCAGCTCCAGATGAAATATCTTGATCTTATCAATAAGCTCTTTATGGATGTCAATCCGATTCCCGTAAAAGAAGCAATGAATATTATGGGATTTGAATGCGGTGAGTGCAGAATGCCTCTTGCCCCACTCTCTCCTGCCGACCATGAAAAAATGGTAGAAACCCTTAAGGCATATAACCTTATCTGACTTTTAAGCAAAGGGCTGTGTTAAAATGACGGAAATTATTTTAAACGGATATCTCGGAAAAATGGGCCGTGTCATCATAAACTCGGTTTTACAGAGAGATGATTGCACTATTGTCGCCGGCGTTGACGCGTTTTCAGACAGTACGGATTCTTCATTTGATTTTCCTGTTTTTTCAAAAATTGAAGATGTTGACATACATGCTGACGTAATTATTGATTTTTCACATCCGTCCGCACTTGACAGTGTTCTTAGATATGCCGTGTCAAAAAAATTACCTGTAGTTATTGCAACAACAGGTCTTACGGAAACACAGACAGATGACATACATGCAGCGGCAGATGTTGTACCGATTTTCTATACAGCAAATATGTCGATCGGAGTAAATCTTCTTTGTGAGCTTGCAAAGAAAGCTGCATCTATCCTCTACCCGGATTTCAACATTGAGATAATTGAACAGCACCATAATCAAAAACTGGATGCTCCGAGCGGAACTGCTCTTATGATTGCCAATGAGATTTCATCGGCTCTTGATGATAATATTGACTATGAGTATGACAGACACTTAAAGCGTGAAAAGAGACCGCAAAATGAGATTGGTATTCACAGTGTACGTGCAGGTACGATTGTCGGTGAACATGAAGTTATATTCGGCGGCAAGGATGAAATAGTTAAGATTTCACATACAGCCATGTCAAAGGAGATCTTTGCAACCGGTGCTCTTAATGCGGCAATTTTTATAAAGGATAAAGAATTCGGCATGTATTCAATGAAGGAAATGATCGGTTAAGAAGTTAAGAAAATGCAATTTACATAGCAAAAGACCACGTCGGAAACGGCGTGGTCTTTTGCTGTTTTTGGAGTTGGTTTTCTATTTTGGCGAACGAAAACAGCAAATTTAAATTTTTACGTTTTGTTTATTTTTCTTTTTGGAATTTTCCATGTATGGTTTAAGTGGTTTTACAAGAGATTTTGCAAGAACGATTCCTATGACAAGCTCCACCGGTGTAAGCGGCAAAACCTGGATAAGCCTTGTGTATACTATCCCAAGGTACGGTGAACCGTAAAGTATTGAAATCCATATGGATGTTACAAACAAACTGATAACGAGTTGGTCAATAAACGAAGTTATAGTGATGTATAAAACGGACTGCTTTTTATAAAGAAGTGCGCCGTATAGTAAACCCTTTAAAAATGCACCGAATGTGAATCCCGGGAAATAGGCACCGATCGGAAATATAATTGCTCCCAGAAAATCAGAAACCGCTCCGACAATGCCGGCTTTTACCGGCCCCATGAGCATACCTGCAAGCATAACCGGAACAAATGCAAGTCCTATTTTGAGATTCCAAACGTTAAAAGATGCAAACCTGTTCAACACTATCTCGATTGCCACAAGCAGTCCCATTGTTACAATCTGGACCGTGTTGACACAAAATTGTTCTTTTAAAAACTTTTTCATGACATAAAACCTCCTTCAAAGTAACACACACAAACAAGAAGAAGTTTTATGTTCATCTTATTGCAGTGGATGCGGAAATTACACCGCAGTGAACACAGTCACTTCGCCCGAAGAACAACTTCCCATTTCAACGGTACTTAACGCGTAAAATCCTACTCTGAAATAAATATAGTGTGATTTAAAAAATCCAAATTTAATTCTGCATGCCTGCCCTGCTTTCGTCAAGGGCAGGCACGACAAATTTACAAAAATAGAATACCTTTGTAAAACTTATGCTTTTACAGGTCCTATTTCGCCCTTGCGGTAAGCTGTTGAATACTTACGGCAATGCTTATCTTTCTGAAGAAGAACGTCTGTAGCAAGCATACAAGCCTTAACATCTCTGTTGAGAGGATCGCCGATAAGTGAATCGAGACCTGCATTCATAGAGAGTGTAAGGAAAGCCATGTTGAGAGCTTTTCTTACAGGAAGGCCATAAGAAATATTTGAGAGAGCCTCAGTAATATTTACTGTCGGATACTTCTCCTTAACAATTCTGCATGCCTCGCAGAATGTCTGACAAGAATCTGCAACAGCGGAAACAGCAAAGACAAGAAGGTCAATGTGCATTCTGTCAGGGGTTACGCCGTACTCTGCTGCTTTCTCGATAAGTTTGCAAGCAAGATCAACCTTTGACTCCGTTGTATATGATACACCGTCATCGGAAGAACAGAGAGCTATTACACCCCACTCCGGATTGTCACGGAGAAGCGGGAGCAATATGTCGCACTTGCTTCCCTCAAGAGAAATTGAGTTTATAAGACCCGGCTTATTGATTTTCGGGAATACTTTTACAAGCATATTCGGATCCGGAGAGTCAATACAAATAGGCTTTGTATTGACTTCCTGAACTGTGTCAATAAGCCAACAAAGAGCATCATACTCAAGTTCAGGATCAGTTGCGGCACAAACATCAAGATAATCTGCACCTGCTGCTTCCTGATCAATAACTAATTGTTTGATGTAGTCCGCATCACGGTTAGCAATAGCAGCACCGGTCTTCGGAATAGCACCGTTTATTTTTTCGCCAATAACTATCATAATTACATACCTGCCCAATTCTTGCAGATGTTTACAGAATCAGCCGGTGAATGTGCCCATGCATCAGCCTTCATGCTCTCGCAAGCCTCAGCGGAAACAGGGTTACCACCGATAAGAATTTTAACGTCGTCTCTCATGCCTGCTGCTGTGAAAGCATCAACAGTAGCCTTCATTGAGTCAAGAGCAAGTGTAAGAACGCCTGTAAGAGCAATGATCTTTATACCCTGCTCTTTTGCGGTATTTACAATCTTGTCAGCCGGAACATCTATTCCGAGGTCAACAACTTCAAAGCCTGATGCTTCGAAGAATGCTTTAACGATGTTCTTGCCAATGTCATGAAGGTCATCTTTAACTGTTGCAAGAAGAATCTTTTCAGATGATCCGCTGCCGCCTTCGCCGGCAAGAATCGGAGACAACTTCTGTACAGCATCTGTCATTATTTCGCCGGCATAGATAAGGTCTGATACGAAGTACTCGCCTGCACCGAATCTGTCACCGACAATATTCATTCCTTCTGAACAAGCATCTACAGCAGCCTGAGCCTCTGCTCCGCCTTCTGCGAGTACCTGCTCAACAATTTCAACTACAACATCTTCATCAAGGTCGCCCATAGCTTCCTTAAGTTTTGTCATATCGCTCATTTGAAAATCCTCCTAAAACTTTATATTTTTTTGGAAAAGATAGACACACCTTTCCCTGCGGTATAACCATTAAAACATATTTACAAGTAAAAAAATACGCTCAAAGTATAGCAAAATGAAAATATGTATGCTACAATTTGTAGCAAGCCCGTCAATCCCTATAAATAGTGGAAATTACGCACCTATTGTGGTAAAATCAATTTAAATTATTACTCAATTGTGCATGTATTTTTTTGAAAGGACGTTTATCAATGAATCATACGGTAACCTTTATGCCTGACAATGTTTCTGTTTCTGTTCCCGAAAGCGCAACTATTATGGATGCCGAACGCTTACTTGAACTCGGCTTTGAATACCCTTGCGGTGGAAACGGTACATGCGGTAAATGTATGGTAGATGTATCATATAACAACCGTACTGTTTCACTCAAGGCTTGTACGACAAGAGTAACCGAGGATATGATTGTTACATTAAAAAAAGAGTTCGATTCGGGAAAGATACTTGTAGACTCCGAAGAGATTAAGACTAAATTCAATCCCGGTATACGTGTGCTGAAACTTTCCGTTCCGGAAGCTAAAGTCGGTGAGGTAAGATCCGATTTTGAAAGATTAAAAGCTGCTTGCATGCAGCAGTACTCACTTGAAGGTATCACTTTTGCCTCTGTTTTAGTGCTTAGTAAAATGTCGGAAATCTTTGCTGACGATGTATTTGACATATATGCCGCTTTTTTTGAAAATACCCTTTTGGATGTTTCAAAGGAGCAAATTCATCCGCTCGGACTTTCGTATGATATCGGCACAACAACAATTGCGTGCTACCTTACGGATCTTGAAACCGGAGTTGAAATTGACTTTGCCGGAGATCTTAACAAACAGGTAAAATACGGCGGCGATGTAATCTCAAGGTGTATCTATGCCATGGAAAACGGCATAGATGAAATAAAAAAATGCGTAAACTCGCAGGTTGATGAACTTGCGGCAAAAATACTCGAAAAAAACAACAGAAGATTTGAAGACGTTTACGCGGTATCTGTTGTAGGCAATACATGTATGCACCATATCTTTGCGGGCATTTCCCCTGTTTCACTTGTAAATGTTCCGTATACACCGTCGGAAAGTAATAAGATGCTCTTTAACGCAAAAGATTATCTTAAAAATACAAATGAAAATGCCAAGCTTCTTTTACTTCCCGTTATTGCGGGATTTATCGGTGCAGACACAGTAAGCGCGATTATTGCAACAAAATTTTATGATATGGATAAGCCTACGCTTCTCCTTGATATCGGAACAAACGGAGAAATGGCACTCGGAACAAAAGAAAGATGGGTTGCATGCTCGACAGCATCAGGACCCGCTTTTGAGGGAGCTAAGATTGAAAAAGGTATGCGTGGTGCTCCCGGTGCGGTTGATCATGTTTGGATGGATGGAAACGAACTTAAGTATTCAACTATTGATAAGTTGCCGGCAGTGGGGATTTGCGGTTCGGGACTTGTGGATATTGTTAAACTTATGCTTGATGAGGAAGTAATAATCCCCGGCGGAAGGTTCAACCGCAAATACCCCGAAGACGGACCGCTTTATGACAGAATTCAGACTGTTGGCGAAACAAAAGTCTTCGTTATTGCGCCCGACGTATATGTGACGCAAAAGGACATCCGTGAGGTACAACTCGCGA
This sequence comes from Acutalibacteraceae bacterium, assembly GCA_963629305.1. Lineage (GTDB taxonomy): Bacteria > Bacillota > Clostridia > Oscillospirales > Acutalibacteraceae > UBA1227. The sequence continues at coordinate 9,587 of CAVGIJ010000023.1, read as the reverse complement.
AGGGCGCAATCGCTGCCGGCATTGAAATAATGACTGAAACATTGTCACTTTCTTATGATGAGATTGATACCGTACTTATTGCAGGTGCATTCGGTAACTATATGAAACCGGAAAGTATGTGCGGCATAAAAATGTTGCCGCCCGCTCTCCTCTCAAAAATAAAACCTGTCGGAAACGCAGCAGGTCGCGGCGCAACGGTATGTCTGATATCCGATGACGAATGGAAAAAGACTGATTATGTTTCAGAAAAAACAGAGTTTATCGAACTTGCGACTCATCCCAAGTTTCAGACAAAATTTATTGCACAACTTGATTTTTAAAGTAGGTATTTATAATGGTTATCACTTCATCAATTTTATTTTATCAACTTGAAAAGGACTATAAACTTATTAAGAAAAAGTCTCCGTCCGATAAGCTCCAGATAAAAAAAATACGCGTCTATAACGGTAAAACAGAGCTGGGAAATATTTATCTCGCAGATTGTAAAAAATTGAAGAAACCAATTGTAAGTAAAAAACCGGTTTCTTTTATATTTATCAATGCGAATAAAGTTGATTTTGATTTTATCCCGCGAAACTGTGACTATGCAATTTTCGACGGAATAAAAGACGAAATTGAATTGTTTGAAATTGTTTCCGATGCAATAAACAAGCTTCAGGATTGGGACTGTCAACTTAAAGACGGAATAACACTGAGATTTCCTCTTGATGAATTCGGTGCAATAGCCGAAAAAATAATCAGAGAACCTATTTTCATACTTACAAGGAACTTATCGCTGCTTACGCTTTCTTCTAAGAAAAATTATGAATTTCTTAAAGACGACGTGATAAATGAGAAAGCGGATAACGCTCTTTATAAGTCAAATTTCGGGCGTTCGCTCTCAGTTGATTATGCCAACGAACTTATTGCCGACCAGGAGTATCATGATACTTCAACCAATGTAGATACATATGTTTATTGTGACGGCATGGGAAAAGAATTTCTCTGTATAAATATTTTCAGTGACATAAGATATATTGCCCGTGTTATGGTTCCCGTAAAGAAATATAACGAAAATACCGACGAAGGACTTGTACAACTTCTTCGAGTGTATTTTGTTTATCTTAAGCAGATTTATCTTCGTTATACAGAGGATCCTCTTATAAAGAGCACAACAGATAAACTTCATAATCTTCTGAAGAATATGCTTTTCAATGTAAGTGAAGTTGATACAACGGATTCAGGACTTATACTTCAAAACTACGGATGGAATGAAACGGATAGATACACCGTTGTAAAATTCAATTTCTTTAAAAATGCCAACTGGGATGAGATAACGGAATATATTTGCGGAAAACTTGAGGAAACTTGGTCAAATTCATGTGCAATCATTCATAATGATGAAATAATTTGGGTATTCAATCACTCAATAAAAAACAATTCAAAAGACGAGAGAAAGTTCTTTCATGTTCTCGCGTATATTGTCCGAGACTTTGTCTGTAAGGCCGGTGTTTCCGATGAGTTTAATGACTTAAAAAAACTGCCCTCTTATCTTCTTCAGGCGGAAACCGCTCTGAATATCGGACAAAAGTGCAACCCTAACAATTGGTATTTTAAATTTTCCGATTATGTGCTCGATTATATGTATGATCGAATTGTAAGTGAATTCAGTTATGAGCAATTGATTTTTTCCGGAGTCCGAAAACTTATCGACTATGATAAGAAAAACGGTACTGATTATCTTGCGACTCTTAATTGTTATCTTCACAATAATTGTAATTCAACGCATACTGCCGATGAGATGTTCATTCACAGAACAACGCTTATCAGAAGGATTGACAGAATTCATGAAATATGCGGAATAGATTTTGAAGACAGAGAAATGCATATTTATCTTATGCTTTCATTTTGGATACTTAAAAGAATGGGATTCAAATTTGAAAATACAAACTTGAATCCCACAGAATCAGAATATTAATTTTTAAGAATAAAATCTTTTGCAATAACTGCGGTAAGAGTTGCAGATGCGGCATATGCGTCTGCTCCTACGGACTCCGCAGTATTATAATCTACTGCAGCTCCGCCGACAATTATCTTGATATTGTCGCGGAGTTTTTCTTTTTTCAGGTAATCAATGGTGGCTTTAATTTCAGAAACAGATGATTTCATTGATGAGGAAATGGCAAGGATTTTGGCATCCGGATTTTCTCTTATTGCATCGGCAAATGCATCCGGTGAGATATCTATGCCGAGATCAATAACTTTAATTCCCGTACTTTCAAGCATAGTAACTACAAGACCTTTACCAATATCGTGCAGATCTCCTTTTGCCATTCCCACAATTGCCGTGCCGATATAGGTGGAATCAGTGCCGACAATAAGCGGTGTAATAAGTTTTATTCCTTTTTTCATTGTTTGAGCAGATGAAAACATGTCGGCAAGTTGAATGGTCCCGTTTTGAAAATTATCGCCGACGGTTTTCATAGCAGTTGTCATTGTATTGATAAGAAATATCGGATCCGCACCATTGTCAAGTTCATCTTGTACGGCTGAAAGTATTTTTTTACTTTTCCCTGTTTCAATCAATTCTTCAATAAGGCTCTTTTGCATAAATGAATTAATCACCTTTTTTCTGTTCGGAAATTGCAGCACCGGTAGTTATATATGTGCCTGCTATACTTGAAGCCGTTGAAAATGAATTGAAAATTACGTCAACGGGATCAAGAATTTCGAGTTTAAACATATTTCCGAAAATACCGTTTTGAGCATCATATCCAAACTCAAATTCATCTTTTTCGAGTATATTATTTAAAATAACCTCTCCCGACACACCGCAGTTTTCCGCAATTTTTTTAATCGGAGCACTGAGTGCGTGTAAAATTACACATGCACCTGTCTTTTCATCCCCTGTGAGCGTTTCTGAAAACTCTTCAACAGCAGGTATACATAAGAGGAGTGCCTTTCCTCCGCCCGGCAAAACACCGGTTTTCGCAGCATGTTTTGAGGCGTTGAGTGCGTCCTCAATTCTGTATTTACGCTCGAACATCTCAAGCTCTGAGGTTCCTCCCACTGAGATAACGGCCATAGCACAATTAAGTATGCCGAGTGACATGGAAAGTTTATCCTGCTCATAATCATGTGTTTCGGTTTCAAGTTGTTTTAAAATACGTTTTTTTAGTGTATCAACAGTCTCATTTTCCGGGGTCGCGGGCTTTTCGATTGTGGTGATATCTTTTTCTACAATAACTTTACTTGCTCTTCCGCAGAAACTCAAGTCACAGTTGTCGAGTTTCATGTCGAGTGCGGGGTCAAAAAGTGTTGCACCGGTAATTGCGGCAATGCACTGAAGGTTTCTTTCTCTGGTATCTCCGTAACCGGGCGCTTTTATTGCCGCAACTTTTACTATACCTTTTTCGGCATTTCTTGCAATTGCGGAAAGTGCTTCGCCTTCAATGGTTTTAGCAATTATTATTAGTGATGCATCATTTTTTACAGTTTCTTCGAGAAGCTTGTAAACTTGTTTTATTTCTTTTATTTCTTCATTCGCAACAAAGATATACGGGTTATTGTACTCTCCGATATTCTTTACATTGTCGGTAAGAAAATATCTTGAAAGATATCCGCTTTCAAGGCGACAACCATGTGAAATGGTATATTTTGTTTCAGCCATTTGTGTATCTTCAGTAGTGACAACACAATCGGTGCCGAGTTCCTCAAAAATATTTGAGATGATTTTTCCGATTTGCGGATCATTGCCGCCTGAAACGGTTGCTATTGTCTTTATTGTTTTATTATCAACATTTTTAACGGCTGAAGAATAAAGCGTATCCTTTACAACGAAAACAGCTTTTTCCATTCCCCTTTTCAGAAATATGGGATTTGCTCCTGCTGCAATATTTTTATAAGCTTCATTGATTATTTCTTTTGCAATAACTATTGAAGCTGTAGTTCCGTCTCCTGATATCTCATTCGATTTTTTTGCGGCTTCAAGAAGTATCTGTGCACCCATATCTTCAAATCTGTCAGAAAATGTTATTTGTTTTGCTATAGTATATCCGTCATTTGTAACGAGCGGAACATCATACTGTTGTGTAAATGCAGTGTTTCTTCCCTTCGGACCATATGTACATACAATGGCGTCAGCAGCTTTGTTCATTCCTATAAGCAGTTTATCTTTTGCTTCGTTGTCAAATATAATTTGTTTTCCCATAAGGTTTTACCTCGAATAATCAAATATCTTAAAACTTATCTATGAAATTATAACACAAATAGCAGATAAATAAAGAAAAAATAAAGCAGTTATCATAACTTGATTATGATAACTGCTATGTTTTGTCGGTTATTACCTAAATCAGCCGTCAATAAGAATTCTGATAAGAAGCGGACCCATCATCTTTTTCATAGGTCTTGCCCAAAACGGACAAATCTTGTTGAGTAATTTATTGAATCCTTCCGGATAAGAGGCATAATAACATGAATTTTTATCCATTGTTTTTCTCTCCTTTATGCTAATTCATAGTTTGAAACAAACTCGCATACTGCCTTGAGGTTTTCGGATTTTGCGTCATTTCTGTAGGAAAGCATCTTATCCTCAGAAAGAATAAATCCACCCTCGGAACCGAGTTCATCAATGAGTTTTTTTGTATAAGCAACACACTCATCAGCAGTTGCAGTACCGAGCATCTGTGTTGTAAGACCGCCGATAATTGCAACATTCGGAAGAGCCTCACGGATTGCCCATGGATCATCGTTTTCAAGATGGAATGCAAGTGAGCCCTTTTTAAAATCAGTAAAGTGGTCGGCATACATGTCAATCTTACCCTCAGTGAAAATTCTCGGGCACTTTCCCTTAGTCTCATAAGCCTTAAGGAGTGGCTCAAGATAACACCAATAGAGCTCATTGAATTGCTTTGGATTGAGGATATTTTGAGAGAGCATGATGAGAGATGCGTCAAAGCAATACTTCATGTCGGGGCCATCATTGCCTTCAAGAATTTTTGCGATAATCGGCTTAGTCTCTTTTTCATTCCATGCATCACAGAATTCCTTAAGTTGTGCAAAGTTTCTGCGTGCTGCAATTGAAAGATTTCTGATACCGAGAAGGTTTGATTCAGCTTCTTCAATACCGAAATTGATTGTGCCCTTCATTGGGTTGTTCGGTGCACCGGACGGAAGACCGTATTTTCCGCATACACTGTTCATTTTGAAGATGAACATGATATAGCTCATGTACTCTTTCCATACATTTTTCCATGTCTCATCTGATTTTTCATAAAAGTCAGGATACTTTTCCGGAAGAGCAACCTCCCATGCGTATTTGTTCTTGTCCTCAATATACTCCATGAGTCTGTCTACAGGACAATAAGCATGGTCATTTATTCCTACTACTTCTTTGTCGTAGTAATAATATCCGTGGTCACCTGTACCAAATGCCTCAGTAACATTGAACTGATTTCTGATTCCGATGTCAATAAGTACGTCAACAGGATAATTGTCAAGGAAATGAACTACTGTTTCTTTCATAACATCAAAGTTGGTCATTGCCTGATCAATTGTGTATCCGGCGTCAAAAATCTTCCACGTAACAATGTTTCCGTAGTGAGGAATTCTGTCCGGCTTTTTCCACTGCTCGGCATCTCTGAAGAGTTTGATTCGATAGTTCTTCAGTTCTTTTGGCTTCATAGCCTTTTCAATCTCTCTCATAAATAATACTCCTTTTATGAACGGATTCATATTAACGTTTATATGATAGTAAAATATATACGTTTTGTCAATGAAAAAAGAAGTGAGTTTTTTTGTTGAAACTAAATAAAATAAATGAACGCCACATATGTGGCGTTCATTTATAATAAGTCATTTCTTGCTTTATCATTTTTTTGAGAACTGAGCGTTACAACGGTCTTTTTAGTATTGAGCTGTGAATACGTTTTGCGAAACTGTACGCTGACTCGGTATTTTATTTTACATGATTTGCAGTAATAAAGCGCCGTGAAATTGTTGTTCTTGCTGACCCAGTCTTTTATCAGGTTCGCCTGTTCCCCACATTCAAGACATTTGCAGCAAAACTGAGTCTTGTCAACCAATTTGTCATTGATGTCGGTAACAAAGTACGGTTTGAAGAGCATTTTCTTATAAAAGTCGTTATCACATATAATGATAGCTTCATTTATGGCAGCCTCGTCAAATACGGATCTAAAGCACACGGCAGACAGCTCACTGTCATTAAGTGCTCTGTGATGAACAAAATCATCCGGATTTACATCTATCATAGATGCGGCATTTGAAAGCCCGATCTGATTACCCTTAGGCAGCCCCTTCATCTGCATGAAGTATGCCTGAAGGTCAATGTAATATTTTACAAACGGAATGAAATAATCACCGTAAAAATACTTGCAATTGCTCATAAGAGCTCTTATGTCCATTTCGCCCCAGGACATGATAAGCGTATTTTCAATGCCTCCTGTCCACTTTGTGAATTTTTCACATACAGTTTCAAATGTTTCGGCATTTTCAACATCACTGTTTGAAATATTTGTCAATGTCTTTACTCTTGTGCGCAGTTTCTTTTCAATCTGCGGTTTAACAAAACTTGAAAACTCATCAATTATCTCAAGCTTTTCATTTAACTTCACCGCGCCGAATTCAATTATTTCATTTATAAACTGTCCTTCGACCTTACTGTATGCGGTATTCCATTCAAGATCCAATATTACAAAATTCAAGAGGCATTCTCCTTATCATGTAAGGATTCACCGTTGAAATCTTTTGAGACATCCCCGCCGTCAATAATTACAACGTCTGATTCATTACCTGTGGTAAATTGTTTTGCTATCTTATTGATTTTCTCATTAAGAGACAAAAATTTATCTCTCAGAGGAAATGTGTCGGAATAATGTGTTTCGAAATCCGAAATAAACTCACCTGAAAAAAGAGCGGAAAATGAGAATTTCGGAAATGTCGCAAGCATTCTGTTTTCTTTTTCAGAGACTGTTTTATCCGTATCAAATGCACTTGCAAGGAAAAATGACGTTATGACAAGTGTGAAAATAACAAAAAGAAGTATACCGTTTGCTTTGTTTTTTAAAATATTCATGTATAATCGCCCTCCTCCTGTCAGAATCTGAAATACAAAAACGGGTTATAAGTTGAACCGACTACTGCCGCTGTATCAAATACGAGAAGAATAACAGAGGCAATCACTGCCGCATAATCGTTTACAAGTGAAGATATAAAATTCCTGTTTGCAAATTTGTCGGCTTTTTTCTTAATAAGCTGTGATACGGGAAGACATGCAACCACTGCAAAGATGAAGAATATAATATGATTTTTGAAAACGGTAAGATCCGTAGGACTTGAGAATACATTGCCGTTCATACCGAACATAACCTTGAAAAATGTTTTCAATTTTGTTATGTCATCAAAGTAGAAGAATACCCATCCGATGAGCACGGCAAATAGTGTGTAGATGTGTGCGAAAACTTTCGGAATTTTTTCAAGAATATTTCCTATAAACAGCTTCTCTAAAACAATCAGAACGTAGTAATAAAGCCCCCAAAGTATGAAGTTCCATGATGCACCGTGCCAAAGTCCCGTAAATGCCCATACAACAAGTAAATTTAAGACTTGATGTTTTCTGTTTCCTCCGAGCGGTATGTAGAGATACTCGCGGAAGAACGTTGTAAGGGAAATGTGCCATCTCTTCCAGAAGTCATTTACGGAATCTGCAATATACGGATAGTTGAAGTTTTCCATATAGTCGAATCCGAACATCTTTCCGAGTCCGATGGCCATATCTGAATATGCTGAGAAATCAAAGTATATCTGAAGTGCGTATGAGAAAATACCGATCCATGCCCCGAGAACAGATATGCCGGAAAGATTTCCGTCCATAAATTTCGAGGCGACCTCTCCCGCAATATTTGCAATGATTGCTTTTTTTGCGAGCCCTATTAAGAATCTGAAAATTCCGTCGCCTGTTTTTACGGCGTTGAACGATCTCTCGTGAAGCTGAGCTTCAATATCTATGTACTTTACGATCGGTCCCGCAATAAGCTGCGGGAACATTGAAACGTACAAAAGAAGATCCGCAAAGCTCTTTTGTACCGGAACCTTTTCTCTGTAGACATCTACGATATATGTTACGGTTTGGAAGGTATAAAAAGAAATACCTATAGGCAGAGTAAGTCCAAGCTGCTTTATGCCGGAACCGAATATTTGATTGAAGTTGAAGGCGAAGAAATCAAAGTACTTGAAAATAAACAGGAAGCTGAGTGCGACCGTAACGGATATGCCGAGTGAAACCTTTGCGAGCACCGGTTTTTTTGTTCGATATTTATCAACAAGTCTTGCGCCGATGTACTCAACCGCAGTACTTATAACCATAAGGAGGATCCATTTCGGCTCACCCCAGGCATAAAAAATAAGCGACATTATGAGCAAAACAACATTTTTCTGTCGTATGCTCTTTGCCACAATAAAATACAAAAATATACATATGGGTAGAAAAATATATATGAAACTAAGGCTTGAGAATACCAAAGGAAACGCTCCTAAACACAAATTTTTTCTCTCAATTTTTCGTAAGTCTTTTCACCGATCCCGGATACATTCATAATTTCGGATGTTGCCGTGAATAAACCGTGTTCAAGACGATAATCAACGATTGCCTGTGCCCTTATTTCCCCAATACCCGGCAGCGTCATAAGCTCTGAAAGTGATGCGGAATTGATATTGACTAATTGAGCTTTACCGTTAACCGCAGTTGTACTCGTTTGCCGCTCGGTTGATTGATCTGCCTTTTTTGCGAAATTTTCAGACAATGTTGTGTTTTCAGAATAACGTGCAATAACTTCACCACCGTTTTCCTCAGAGCTTTTCGGTGGTAAAGTATGAATGTTATAAAGAATAACCCCTGCAAATAACACTAATGCTATGGCCACTAACACACGTTCATGACTGTTTATACCTGTCACTCCTTATGTGTTCGTGTCAACCTATTGTATCATACAAGGACTTCTATTTCATCATATTTTTTCAATTTTATTTCTTATATTTTCTATTATTTTTTTCTCAAGTCTTGACAAGTCCTCCGGATATTATTCTCCATTTTATTATTCTGCTGTGGCTTATAAGTCCGCTGATTATAAGAACATATATATTTATAACGGAAAACATATAACTGTTTTATATGCAATAATAGTTTGTTTCCCAGTCGGGTATGTATGTGTGATGTCGGAGAAAAATCTTATAGTCGCTGCAAAGTGATTTTATCCGCAACGGTAACTCAAAAATATCGGGTGTTTTGTGATATGCCGAAACAATAAGCTTTGGCTTGTATGCGGAAATAGTGTTTTTCATTCCGACGAGTGTTTCCGCCTCGGCGCCTTCAACATCCATTTTAACAAATGAACACGGATTGCCCTGAAGATAAGAATCAATATCCGTTGTTTCAATCGTGGTTATTTTTTTTGCTTTTTGCGGAATAAGAGTCGAATTGCGTCCGCCCTCTCCGTCAAACTTCAATATATCTTTTTTATGCCATGATGCCATGTTTAAAACTCTGATTTTTGTTTTGATTTCTTCCGGTAAGGAGTTAATATATTCAATAC
>CAVGIJ010000022.1:0-19458 GCA_963629305.1 Acutalibacteraceae bacterium | reverse complement strand
GTTCATATGTATTTATCTCATAGACGCTGTCATCCGAAACAACATGTGCATAAGTTGTGATTTTACTGTCTGTAATAAGCGCTTCTTCCCAGAATTTTTCATCACCGTCTAAACTTTTGCTGAGAGAAACCGCATTTTTCAGAAATTCATCAGAGTCATTTTTTGTTATGAAGCTTATTCCGATCATTCTGTTTGCGGCACCGTCAGAACCTGAGGCAACAAGTTCCTGTTTCCGGTTTACTCTGACAGTGCTTTCAGTATCTGCCTTGTCAGTAACAAGGTACCATGAATAAAGTTCATTTTCTGAAAATGGGTTGTCTTCACAATACACATCACACGGAAGTATGTACGTATTTGAAATACGGTCTGATGCTTTGAGAAGCGAAAAAAGACTGTTTCTTGACGCATAATCCGGATTGTATATGAGGTTTACACCGAACTTATCAATCAGATATTCAAAGCTGTCTTTCATAAACCCAACAACTACATGAATTTCTTTTATACCCACCTCATGAAGCTGATTTATAAGGCGTTCAATGAGTGCCTCTCCGCGCACCGTTATAAGCGCTTTCGGTGCTTCCATGTTTATAGGAACCATACGCATTCCGAAACCGGCAGCAAGTATGACTGCGTTTTTCGGTTTTGTGTCACTTATCAAGTTTTTGCCTTTACGGGTAACTTTTATATCCCTGTCAATGTAGCCGCTGTCGCAGAGATTTTTTATACTTTTATTTACCGCACCAAGAGAAAACCCGGTTTTTTCGGCAATTTCTCTTTGGTTCATTTCTTTTTCCTCATATACAGCAAGCAATGTATCTAAATCAATCTTGTTCATGTTTTTTCCTCACCATCATTTTCGCGAACGTACATGCACATTATATCCGTGAACGCAAAATATGTCAACCATTTGATTATATGCAGTAAAAACCGAATCGTCTGTTTGATTGACAATATTTCAACACTTTAAAGCGTACTGTGATATTGTACAAAAGCATTTCTCTTTGTTGATTGTTTATGGATGAAATCGTCCAAAGCGGGTATCCCTTCGACAAATTCAAAAAAGCAGTCCGCAATGAAGCGGACTGCTTTTCCTTTTTCCTAAATATCCTTAATAATTGTACCCGAGTTCAAATGCTTTGAGGTTTAATTCAAGGAATTTTTCGGGAACGGTTTTCTTTATAGTATCGACCCACACATCTTTCGGTATCTCGGTATGTTTCGCCATGACACCGATAAGGGCAACATTGACAGCCTTAGGTGTGCCGGCCTCAAGTGCCATACTGAGCGCATCTACCGCGAGAATATCCGCACCTGAATTTTTAAGGCTGTCGATTACTCCGTCAGGGTACTGTGCAGCACCCATAACAACGGGCATGGGATCAATAGCCTGTGTGTTTACAACCATTTTTCCGGACGGTTTCAAAAACGGAAGCCAACGTGCGGCTTCAAGCTGTTCAAATGAAAGAATTATATCTGCTTCTCCCTTTTCTATGATGGGTGAAGCAACGTTGTCGCCGTACTTTACATAAGTTACAACCGATCCGCCGCGCTGCGACATACCGTGAACTTCGGAAATTTTTACATCGTAGCCTTCCGTTACAAGTGCATTGCCGAGAAGTCTTGAAGCAAGGAGTGTTCCCTGTCCGCCTACACCTACTATCATAATACTTTTAACAGACATATCATTCACCCTCCTTTATAGCGTCAAACTTACAATAAGACTTGCACATTCCGCATCCTACGCACTGTGTAAAGTCTATAGTGGATTTTTTATCCCTTATGCTTATTGCGGGACAACCTATCTTAAGGCACGCCTTGCAACCCGTACACTTATCTGTGTCTACGGAGAACGGCGGGTTGTGCTTAACTTCTTTTAAAAGTGCGCACGGGCGTCTTGAGATAATAAGGCTTGGTGCGTCAACTTCAAGTTCCGCCTCTATTGCCTTTTTCGTTTCAGGTATATTGTACGGATCAACAACAATTACGCGCTCAATCCCGACCGCATGAGCAAGTGCCGTAAGGTCAACTGCTGTTGTAGGGTCGCCGTTTATACGTTTTCCCGTTGTAGGATTCTGTTGATGACCTGTCATGCCGGTTATTGAGTTATCAAGAACAATTACCTTTGAATTTGTTTGGTTATATGCAATGTTTATGAGCCCGGTAATTCCGGAATGAATGAACGTCGAGTCACCGATTACGGCAACGGATTTCTTTGCGCCGTCCGGTCTGACCTTATTTCTTCCGTGAAGTGAGCTTACCGATGCACCCATACAAACGCAAGTATCAATCATTTGAATTGGCGGGAGTGCTCCGAGCGTATAGCAGCCAATGTCACCGGAAACAAAGACGTCCAGTTGTTTGAGCGCCGCATAAAGGCCTCTGTGAGGACAACCGGCGCAGAGTACAGGAGGTCTGCCCGGAATTTCAATATCCGTATGAAGAGCAGGCAGTTCCTCGCCGAGAATCACTTTCCTTATAAGAGACTGAGAGTACTCTCCGAGAGGTGTAAATTCATCCTTGCCGTGAACTTTAAGGCCAAGCTCCTTGCAATGCTCTTCAAGGTACGGATCAAGCTGTTCAAGCACATAGAGTTCGTCAACTGTCTGTGCAAAGTCCTTTATGAGTTTTACCGGAAGCGGATAAACACAACCGAGTTTGAGATAAGAAGCATTGTCACCGAGCGCTTCTTTTGCATATTGGTAAGTTACACCGGATGCAATAACACCGATTTTCTTGCCGTTTATCTCGCCTGTTCCCTTTTCAACTCTGTTTATTTCAGCTGTCTCCATGTATTCGCGTTCTGCCTTGAAGCGTTCTTCAACAACCACATGACGCGTTTTTGCCATGGCAGGCATCATTACGTATTTTCCCGGATTCTTTTCGTAGTCAAGAAGCGGCACCTCACCGTCACTTTCTGTTTCAACAAGGCTGCTCGAATGGGAAACCCTTGTTGTAAGGCGAAGAAGAACGGGTGTATCAAACTTTTCCGAAAGACTAAATGCAAGCTTTGTAAACTCATAACACTCTTTTGAATCCGACGGCTCAAGCATGAGTATTTTTGCGCCCTTTGCATAGTGCCTTGAATCCTGTTCGTTCTGACTTGAGTGCATGCCGGGGTCATCTGCTACCGCAATAACAAGGCCTCCGTTTACGCCTGTATATGACACTGTGAACATGGGGTCTGCGGCAACGTTGAGTCCAACGTGTTTTTGTGCGCAAAATGCACGTGCACCTGCAATAGATGCACCTATTGCAGTCTCAAGAGCTACTTTCTCATTCGGCGCCCATTCACAGTAAACGTTATCATGCTTTACCGCGCACTCGGTTATCTCGGTGCTCGGTGTGCCCGGATAGCTTGAAACAAGCCTGCATCCGGAATCTGCAATAGCCTCAGCCACTGCAGCATTTCCAAGTAAAAGTCTTTTCATACTACTAATCCTCCTGAACCTGATGGGCAACCACGCTGCTGCCACAGTACATTTTGCGCAAGGTCGGCTTTTCTATCTTACCTGTGGGATTTCTCGGAATATCCGCAAAAATAATCTTTCTCGGTCTCTTGTACCTCGGAAGATCAAGACAGAATTCATTAACTTCGTCCGCTGTCAATGTATAGCCGTCTTTAATTTCAATTATGGCGCCCGCTATTTCTCCCAGTCTGTCATCAGGGAAACCGATAACGGCTGCGTCCTTTATTGCAAGATTCTTGCGCAGGAAGTTTTCTATCTGTACAGGATAGAGATTTTCTCCACCTGAAATTATAACATCTTTTTTTCTATCTACAATATGTATAAATCCGTCTTTATCCATAAGACCCATGTCACCCGAACAAAGCCATTCTCCGCAAAGCGATTCCGCCGTTGCCTTTTCATCTTTGTAATAGCACTTCATTACACCGGGGCCCTTTATGCATATCTCTCCGACTTCTCCGCAAGGAACCTCATTACCGTCGTCATCACAGAGCCGTATTTCCCAACCGTAACCGGGTTTTCCGAGAGCACCGACATGATCAATATTTTCGACTCCGAGGTGGATGCAACCCGGTCCGATTGATTCCGAAAGTCCGTAATTGGTGTCGTACTGATGGTTTGGAAATACGGTAAGCCACCGTTTTATAAGTGCGGGCGGCACAGGCTGTGCTCCGATATGCATAAGCCTCCACTGTGAGAGATGATACTCGGAAATATCTATTTCTCCGCGGTCTATGGTATCAAGGATATCCTGTGCCCACGGAACAAGCAGCCATACAATGGTACATCTCTCGTCCGACACGGTTTTGATTATCCATTCCGGCTTTGTACCTTTAAGGAGCACTGCCTTGCTGCCGGAGATAAGACTTCCGAACCAGTGCATTTTGGCACCCGTATGGTAGAGCGGAGGGATACACAAAAATACGTCATCCCTCGTCTGCCCGTGATGCTTTTGTTCGGCTATTGCCGCGTGCACAAGACTTCTGTGCGCGTGCAAAATCGCTTTCGGGAATCCTGTGGTTCCCGAAGAAAAATATATGGCTCCGTCATCATCGTCAGACACCTGTACATCCGGCTTCTTGTGAGAACAGAATTTTATCATTTTTTCAAACGAATCGGCAAATGACGGGCAATCCTCGCCGACGTAAAAAAGTTCTTTTATCTTGGGAATTCTGTCAACGATTTCCTCAATTCTTCCCGTGAATTCCGGACCGAAGATAAGCATTGACGAATCGGATTTGTCAAGACAGTATTTTATTTCATCCGCAGTATATCTGTAATTAAGCGGAACAGCCACTGCTCCGGTTTTGAGAATGCCGAAATAAATGGGAAGCCACTCTATGGAGTTCATAAGCAAAATAGCAACCTTGTCACCCTTGACAACACCCCTTGTAAAAAGAAGATTTGCAAACATATTTGCCTTGTCGTCAAAAGTTTTCCATGTTATTTCGCGTCTGAACGGTTCACCGGGTTGCGGCTCCATAAGCGCATAATCTCTCCAGGTTATTCTGGAGGTCGGTTCATAATTCGGATTTATCTCAACAAGAGCGGTATCATCGGGATAAGCTTCCGCATTTCTTTCAAGATATTCAAAAACAGGCACAACAATCACCTCGTTACAAAATTATATACATTTTAGTCGTTTAAAGCGCAAAAGTCAACAGTAACTATGAGAAAAAATAGGGAGATGAAACATTGTTTCTTCTCCCTAAAATACAAATTAGTACCAGCTTCCGAAAATATGCTTTAAAAAGCCTGCTTTGAAAATTTTCAGAGTTACATCTTATCCTTCATTTTGTCAAAGATGGTTCGTTTTTTGTTGCTGACTGTTTCGACACATCCGCCGGCATCGTTCTTCGGCTTGTCAATATACTCTGCATCAAACTGCTTGAGCAATTCCTTCTGATGCTCCGTTACCTTCTTCGGAACATCCACGACAACAGTGACATACTGGTCACCGCGTATGGATGAGCCCTCCGGCTTTATACCGCGTTCACGCAGACGGAACTTTGTTCCGGGCTGTGTTCCCGCAGGCATATTGTACTTAACTTTTCCGTCGAGCGTCGGCACGTAGATTTCAGAGCCCATAACAGCCTGTGAATAAGTAATACGTATCTTACAGTAAACATCATAGCCGTCGCGCTCGAATATGTCATGCGGACGCAAATTTGCCACAACATATATGTCACCCTGCGGTCCGCCGTTTGCGCCATAGTTTCCCGCACCGCGTATAGTGAATGCCTGACCGTGATCAATACCTGCCGGCACCTTCACATCAACCTTTACGGTTCGGCGTATCATTCCGGCGCCCTTACAACGTGTGCACGGATCCTTTATAACCTTACCTTTTCCGTGACAGTGCGGACATTCCTTTGTTGACTGGAATGTTCCAAACGGTGTACGTGAAGCGGTTGTTACGGTACCCTTACCGCCGCATTCGCTGCAGGTTTCTGTTCCGGTTCCAACCTTGCAGCCCGAGCCTCCGCATACGTCACATCTTTCAATACGCGGAACCTCAATTGTCTTTTTGCAGCCCTTTGCAGCCTCTTCAAAAGTAAGATTGATACGTGTTTCAATATTTGATCCCTGTCTCGGAGCGTTAGGGTTTCTCTGTGCGCCTCCGCCGAATCCGCCAAAGCCGCCGAATCCGCCGCCACCCCCGAAAATACTCGAGAAGATGTCACCGAGGTCGTCAAAGCCTGCACCGCTAAAGCCCCCTGCTCCGGCACCTGCACCGAAGTTCGGGTCAACACCGGCATGACCGAAGCGGTCATAGCGCGACTTCTTTTCAGGATCAGACAAAACCTCATACGCTTCGTTGACCTCTTTGAAGTGGCGCTCAGCTTCAGCGTCACCCGGGTTTAAGTCCGGGTGATACTGCTTTGCCTTTTTTCTGTATGCTTTTTTAAGTTCGTCTTCAGAGGCGGACTTGTCAACACCAAGCACCTCATAATAGTCACGCTTATCAGCCAAGAGTAATCATTCCTTTTATCAGTCTACGTCTGTGAATTCAACGTCGTTTGCATCGCCCTGTGTGCCGGCACCTGCTGCGCCCTGTGCACCCATATCAGGAGCGTCCTGCGGAGCATTTGCCTTGTAGAGCTTTTCAGAAACCTCGTAGAACTTAGCCTGGAGTTCTTCCTGTCTGTTCTTGATAAGGTTCATGTCCTCACCCTTGAGAGCTTCTTTGAGTGAATCAATCTTTGACTGAAGATCAGTCTTGTCAGCCTCGTCGAACTTATCAGCTTCGTCAGCAAGAATCTTCTCGCACTGGAATACCATCTGGTCTGCGGCATTGCGGGCATCAACATCCTCACGACGCTGCTTATCCTCAGCGGCAAACTGCTCAGCCTCACGTACAGCCTTATCAATGTCCTCTTTAGACATGTTGGAAGAGGCTGTGATGTTGATTGACTGCTCTTTGCCTGTTCCGAGATCCTTTGCGGATACGTGAACGATACCGTTTGCGTCAATGTCGAATGTTACTTCAATCTGCGGAGTACCGCGGCGTGCCGGAAGAATTCCGTCGAGGTGGAACAAACCAAGCTGTTTGTTGTCTTTTGCAAATTCACGTTCACCCTGAAGAACGTTTACTTCAACTGATGTCTGGTTATCGGCGGCAGTTGAGAAGATCTGGCTCTTCTTTGTCGGGATAGTTGTATTTCTCTCTATGATTTTTGTAAATACACCGCCGAGGGTCTCAATACCGAGTGAAAGCGGGGTAACGTCGAGAAGAAGAAGTCCCTTGACATCTCCGCCGAGAACACCGCCCTGAAGAGCAGCACCCATTGCTACGCACTCATCCGGGTTGATTCCCTTGAATGGCTCTTTACCGATAAACTTCTGAACAGCTTCCTGAACTGCGGGAATTCTTGAAGAACCGCCGACCATGAGAACCTTGTCAATCTCGGATGTCTTAAGACCTGAATCCTCAAGAGCCTGTCTTACAGGACCCATTGTTTTTTCAACAAGGTCAGCTGTGAGTTCATTGAACTTTGCGCGTGTGAGAGTTACCTCAAGGTGCTTTGGGCCGTTTGCGTCTGCTGTGATGAACGGAAGTGAGATGTTGGAGGTTGTTACACCCGAAAGCTCAATCTTTGCTTTCTCTGCAGCTTCCTTAAGTCTCTGCATAGCCATCTTGTCGCCCTTTAAGTCAATGCCTTCAGCCTTTTTGAACTCGTCTGCAAGATAGTCGATAACTCTCTGGTCAAAGTCATCACCGCCGAGACGGTTGTTACCTGCTGTTGCAAGAACCTCCTGAACGCCGTCACCCATTTCAATGATAGATACATCGAATGTACCGCCGCCGAGGTCGTATACCATGATTTTCTGGTCATCGCCCTTGTCAATACCATAGGCGAGTGCTGCGGCTGTAGGCTCGTTGATGATTCTCTTTACGTCAAGTCCGGCAATTTTGCCTGCGTCCTTTGTAGCCTGACGCTGTGCATCTGTGAAGTATGCGGGAACTGTAATTACAGCCTCTGTTACCTTATCGCCGAGATAGCTTTCAGCGTCAGCCTTAAGCTTTTGAAGAATCATTGCCGAAATCTCCTGCGGTGTATACTTCTTGTCGTCAATTGTAACTTTATAATCAGAACCCATCTGACGTTTGATGGATGATACTGTTCTGTCAGGATTTGTGATTGCCTGTCTCTTTGCAACCTGGCCCACCATACGCTCACCATCTTTGCCGAATGCAACTACTGACGGAGTTGTACGTGCACCTTCTGCATTTGCGATTACTACGGGCTCGCCACCCTCGATTACCGCTACACATGAGTTTGTTGTACCAAGGTCAATACCTACTATTTTTGCCATAATAAATGCCTCCAATTTATAATAAAGAAATTTTTAACAATGTAAACTAGTTTGCAACTTTAACCATTGCCGGTCTGAGTACCTTATCGCCTGTCTTGTATCCTTTTTGGAAAACCTCGGCGATAACGTTCTCGGAAAGTTTCTCATCGTCAATATGCATAACCGCATTGTGGAAATTCGGATCAAATGCCTCTCCGGCTTCGCCGAATTCGGTTACTCCGAATTTTTCAAATACGGTTTTCAACTGTGTATGCGTCATTTCAACGCCTTTTTTGAAGTTTGCAAGCTCTGACTCCTCAGCGGTCACAGCTCTGTCAAAATTGTCAATCACCGGAATAAGTTCGGTAAAAACAGATGCTTTCGCATTCGTGAAAGCGTCATCTTTTTCTTTTGCCGTACGCTTTCTGTAGTTGTCATACTCTGCTGCGAGTCTTAAGTAAGCTTCCTTTTGAGCGGCAAGCTCCGCAACCAGCTTTTCCTCTACGGTCTGTTCCTTTTTATCCTCTTTTTTAGGCTCGGCAGCCTTTGCGGATTCCTCATCCTTTTTCTGCTCCGGATTCTTCGGATCCTGCTCGTTTTTCTTCGTCTCTTTCGACACCGGTGTTCTCCTCCTCATATACATCTGACAACAGCTTACTTACTATGTCAGTGAGATACTTGATACTCGGAATGAGCTTTGAGTAGTTCATTCTCGTCGGGCCTATGATTCCTATAGCACCCCGGGCGTTGTCGCCTATCTTGTACTTCGAGATAATAACGCTGGAATTTTCAAGCTCCTTGTACCTGTTTTCGTTTCCTATACGAACCTCTATGTCCTTGTTGTCATCCTTCGTGGATGAGACAAGCATTGAGAGCGGTTCACGTCTGTGAAGAAAATCAAGAAGCTGACCGGCGTTTTCGTCGTACTCTTTATAGTCGAGCAAATTCGATTGTCCGGAGAGGTTTATCTCCGACTGCCCTGCCGCCTGCGCAAGATCTGCTATTGTAACAAGCAGCGGCGACATGGACAAAGCCTTTGCTCCGAGACTCGCAACCAGAGTTTGAATCATAACTGTTCCGATATCTGAAAGCGGTCTGCCAAAGAAGTTATCCCTGACTATCTCCGCAAATGAGTCCTTAAGGTCATCCGTAATAATAACGTCCGTTCTGCAGGCTTTACTTTTGAGTATTCCCGTCGATGTAAGAAGAACGATCATTGCGGTTCTCGAACTTATCTGAACCATCTTGATATTTTTGATACAGGCATTTTCATCTGCCGGCGTCGTTGAGATGGCGGCGAAGTTGGTGAAGTCTACAAGTGCCTCTCCCGCTCCCGCAAGAAGCTGTTCCGGATCTCCGGATCTGTAGTCAACGCCTGCCTCGATTCTGCGCTTATCGATATCTGAAAGATCCGACACCTGCATGAGGTTATCGACATAATACCTATAACCGTACTGTGTGGGTACACGTCCTGCCGATGTATGAGGTTGACTTATAAGCCCTTCCTTGCAAAGCTCAGCCATTTCGTTTCTTATGGTTGCTGATGAAACATCCATTGACAGTCTTGAAAGTAATGCCTTTGAGCCTACCGGCTCCCCGGTTTCAATATACTGTTCAATTATTGCAGCCAATATTTTTTGTCGTCTTGGCGGAAGCACTTTCTTCACCACTTTTCTTTGTCAGGTTTAGCACTCTAAACTTCCGAGTGCTAACTTCATATATAATGTACCACCGTGTCCACATGAAGTCAACAATTATTTTTTAAAAATTTCAAAAAATTTCCGGTCAGCTTCTATACGAGAAAACAAAGTCTGTTTTTCCTATAGTTATTATGTCTGCCGGCTTCATCTCACATTCGTATCCGAGCCTCGTTTCTTTACCGTTTATAAAAATTTTTTCGTTCTTTGCAAGAGTTTTTATAAACCATTTACCCCTTTTAGCACTCATCTTACAAAAAACACCATCTTTATCATTCTCACCGTCACAGTCAATGCATATACTGCACTTTTCCGGGTCGGTCCCGAGATAATCGGGACCGAATATAAGCGGATACTGCGCACCTGTGCTGCGGCACGTCAGCACGGAAAGAATTTCCGTTTTAGGAGGCGTTTCTTCCTCAAAGAAAAATTCATCATCCGGAATATCCGTGTCCTGTGCGGAAAAAAGCCTCGTCAGAAATGACGGAGCTTTTTTCCGCTTCACCGCAGTATCCGCCACTGCTGCAGCGCGGAGCTTTTCCGATACTTGGCAAAGTATCGGAATTATGTCGGACGGACACGCGTCTGCGCCGCAGGACGTCCGTCCGCTTTTAAGCAGAAAGCCCGCAATGTCCATTGCGGCGGCTTTCTGCTTATCATTTTCATACTCCGCGCTGCACACTGCGGCCGGAAAGAGTTGAGACGCCCACGGGGTCTTTGCCGTTTCCCCGATAACCGGCAGGCACAGGAAACGGCAACGTCCCTTTCCGGCATCATAGAATACACAATCAATATCCGATTTAAGTTCGTAGAGCGGTATCATGTACTCATCAAAAAAATTCAGTGTTTTTGATAAATCGTTTGTAAGTCTGTCGAGCCTCTCAAATACATTGCCACCCGGAAACTTTTTTGTGTCTGCGAGCCATTCTCTTATGGGGACAAGTTCAGACACAGCAAACAGTAATGCATTTTCACTTTTATCGTATCCGGTCACAAGCAGACAATCGGGTTGATTCGTTTTCATTACGCCATACGCATACGTATCTATCCGCGAGTCTTTTTTCGGTATATATTTAATTACATTATTATTTATTATTTCACTCATATATCCCTCTCCTCCAAATCCTCTTTTATTTCATGTATAACTCTGCTTGTAATCTTCTGTACAGACCCCTCAGTGCGGTGCAGTTTTTCACCGATCATGCCGTATGTCATGCCGCATCCGAAACGGTAAAAAAGCACCGTTCGGTATTCCGGCAGCTGATTTTCTATCGCAAAATCCAGTCTCGACATAAGTCGCTCTCTGAAAAATTCATCCTCCGCGCCCGGACAATGACATTCATCAGATAACAACTCCGTATCGATTACATGCACTCGTGAAAAACTGTTTGAATTTTTCACAGCCGAATTGATGCACACTTTTTTAAGAAAAGGGTAAATACGCACCTCATCCGCCTCATTTGTGCCGCTCTTTGACTCCAGAAGTTTTTCAATCAAAACGCAAAAACTTTCCTGAACACAATCCTCGGCAATATTCGCATCCTTTACTCTGCGCATAGCCTCCCGAAAAAGCACGTCATAATATTTCCTGTAAATCTCGGAAATCATATTTTCCATAGTCATCCCTCCGAGGGAATGATATATGATTTACGGGCAAAAATCTCTGTTTTGGAACGAACGGTCTTAAAAAAGGAATGAAAGGTCGTTATAAAAACAAAATATGACACTTAGTTGCAATTTTATTTATTATTGGAATATACTCCTTGTAGTTTCAAACTATCACACTAAAGGTTTAAAGGGAGGAAAACGTGATGAAAATTGCAATATTCTCATCGGAAAAGAAAATTGATAACACAATAAGGAGGGCGGCAAGCGAATATTCACTGCGAAAAATGATGACTCTTGAGATAAAAACCTTTTCGGATCTCAACTCATTTTTAAGCTCGGTATACGAATTTGACCTTATGTTTGTAGACGACGGATTTGAAGGAAGAACAACCATCGAGACATCCAGAATCATAAGGGCAAGGCACCCATCGGGAGCTGTTGTCGTTATTTCGGATGACGCGGAAAAGGTATATGATGCATTTTTGGTCAAGGCATTCAGGTTCCTGGTAAAGCCTGTAGAGGAACGTTCGATAACCGAATGTCTTGAAGCGTACAGACGTGAAAACTATTCTTATAAAATGGTAGTGGCAAAGGTAAACGGGGTTTTTCGAACTTTCAGTACCGAGGAAATCATTTACATCGAAGCAGACAGGAAAATCACAATCATATATTGCGATTCAAGCGGAATAACGACTACAACACCGTATATACAGATTTCGCAACAGCTCCCGGAGGAATATTTCATCATGCCGCACAGATCATTTGCCGTGAATATGATGCATATCCGCGAATTTGACCAGAACCAGATAACGCTTGACAATAACGTTACAATACCTCTCAGCAGAAGAAGAAAGATGGATTTTTACATAAGATTCAACGAATTCACAAGAAGTCACAATTTTTTGAGCTGAATTTTGACAGATACAATTGATTTTCGGCGTGCATACTGTAAAATAGTATTCGTTCAAAGTCTTTAAGAAAAGAGAGTTACATTATGAATTGCAACGAAGCTATTGATTATATTGAAAGTCTTGCCGTATTTGGTTCCAGACCCGGTTTCGAACGTATAAATGCTCTGCTTGACAGGCTCGGGCATCCGGAAAAGGGGCTTAAGGTTGTCCACATTGCCGGTACAAACGGCAAGGGCTCTGTCTGTACAACAGTTGCAAATATTCTTATCAGCGCAGGGTTTAATACGGGACTTTTTACATCGCCGTTTGTGTCCGACTTTCGTGAGAGAATCCAATTAAACGGCCGTTTTATAGAGGAAGAATGGCTTGCAAAGCTTACCGAGACCGTAAAACCGATAGTAACAGAGCTCGCCGAAAATGACATACAGCCAACCGAGTTTGAAGTAATAACCGCAATAGCTTTCCTTTATTTCA
Organism: Acutalibacteraceae bacterium; assembly: GCA_963629305.1. Classification (GTDB taxonomy): domain Bacteria; phylum Bacillota; class Clostridia; order Oscillospirales; family Acutalibacteraceae; genus UBA1227. The sequence goes on along the minus strand of CAVGIJ010000022.1, from coordinate 6,504 downwards.
AGGAAAGAAATACCGACTATGTGGTTCTTGAGGTAGGACTTGGCGGATTGCTTGACTCAACCAATGTCATAGACACCCCGCTTGTTTGCGGAATCGTTTCGCTTTCTTTTGATCACATGGGAGTTCTCGGCAACACCATAGAAGAAATTGCGGCACAAAAGGCCGGTATTATAAAGGATAACGGCGTGACTGTCTGCGCACCTCAAAAATCAGATGCCGCATTCCGTGTCATAAAACAGACTGCAGAGGAAAAACACAACAAATTCATTCTCGCGAACCCGTCTCAGATAACTCCGGTTAAGGAGGACATAAACGGAAACCTTGTTGAGTATAAAGGCATGAAAATGACCCTGCCGCTTATCGGACCTCATCAGATTCAGAATCTCTCCGTATCTCTCGGAATAATTGAGGCACTCAAGGAACAGGGCGTATGCATAACGGATGAAGCCGTAAAACGTGGTGTTGAATCAACTACCGTTCCGGCAAGAGTAGAAGTTTTATCAAAGTCGCCGCTTATCATCCTTGACGGAGGTCATAATGACGATGGAGCCTTCGCTCTTTCACAGACACTCAAAGCATATGTTTGTCCGCAGAAGATAACACTCGTCATGGGAGTTATGGCTGACAAAGAGGTTGAAAAGGTTGTCGCTCATCTCGCACCGCTCGCATCACACATCATAACCACCACACCAAAAGTTTCACGTGCAATGCCGGCGGCAGAGCTTTCGGAAATTGCCGCAAGGTTCTGTCCGTCGGTAAGCTTTGAGGATGACCCGTGCGACGCATTTGACCTCGCACTCAAAGAGTACGGCAACAGCAGTGCAATTGTAGTATGCGGCTCACTCTACCTTGCGGGGGATGTCAGACTTCACATGATTGAAAAAATAAACCAATCATCACGCTGAGCGTATATACAGAGCGCCGACATCGGCGCTCTTCATTTTTTTGCTCTTAGCAAGTTTTATCAGGTACCTGTACCTTTGTGTAACCATTTTATTATCACCGTCAAAATCAAAATCTGTGAAAAAATCAATTTTCATTGCGTCCTTCAACTCCATAAATTGTAAAATACTCTACAAAAAGTATACTTTAATTATAGACAATATATATCGGTTTTATTCATTTATGAAATTCACATTGACAATAAAAAAAAAGAGTGTTAATATTTAGACATCTTCAGGGCGAGGTGTAATTCCTCACCGGCGGTAAAGTCCGCGAGCCAATAGGCATGATCCGGTGTAATTCCGGTACCGACAGTAAAGTCTGGATGAGAGAAGATTCGCATTACGCAATTTATGCAAGATACACGAAAGCCCTGTGAATCTGTTCACGGGGCTTTCGACTTTTATTTTGACATTTACTGCAAAATACGAACCTTAACTTAATATGAAGAAATTCATTTTTATAAGAAGGAAGAACAAATGACAAAAACTAAAACCGAAAAAACATCACAAAACATAAGAAAGCTTACAACTATTGCCGTCATGTCGGCGATAGGCGTAATTCTCCAGTTTATAGAGGTGAGCATACCTATCATGCCGGCGTTTATAAAGCTTGACTTTTCAGACCTGCCCGAGCTTATCGTAGCTTTTGCATACGGTCCCTTAAGCGGTGTTGCCGTATGCCTCATAAGAAATGTAATCCACCTTGCCGTGTCAAATTCAATGTTCGTAGGAGAACTTTCAAATTTTATCCTCGGTTGTTTCTTCTGCGTACCCGCAGGTCTCATTTATAAGAAAAACAAAACAAAAAAAACCGCTGCTATCGGGTCGCTTGTCGGTGCACTCTGTATGGCTGCGGCATGCTTCCCGCTCAACTACTTCATCATCTACCCCATATACGCACAGGTGCTTGCGGGAGGCGACATGGCTGCAATAGTTTCAGCATATACCGCCATTTTACCGAACGTTACATCGCTTACCTCTGCACTTCTCGTGTTCAATGTACCTTTTACACTCGCAAAAGGCCTGATTGTTTCGGGAATAACATTTCTCATTTACAAACGTATCTCTCCGATTCTCCATAAAGGCTGATAAAATATATATTGACTTAAAATAGTAATAGTAATAAAATACAGTACGAAAAGAAAACTAATTTTAAATACTTCTTATCAAGAGTGACGTAAGGGACAGGCCCATTGACGTCCGGCAACCTGGTTTTTGACTAAGGTGCCAAATCCTGCGGTGAAGACCGAAAGATAAGGTTTTATAGCCCTTCGGTTTTGCCGAGGGGCTTTCACTTTGATAAGTAACTTTTTGGAGGATATACAATGCATCATCTTTTTACATCTGAGTCCGTAACGAAAGGACATCCGGATAAAGTGTGCGACCAGATAAGCGACGGGATTCTCGACGCAATTATTACACAGGACAAAAACGCACGTGTGGCATGTGAGACGACATGCGCAAAAAACCAGGTGCTCATCATGGGCGAAATTTCAACAACTGCCAATGTTGACGTTGAAAAAATAGCGCGAGAAATAATCTGTGACATAGGCTATAATGACGACGCACTCGGCTTCAACGGCAACGACTGCAAGATAATCGTATCTTTAAGCAAGCAGTCATCCGACATTGCGCTCGGAGTTGATAAATCGCTCGAAGTCAAGGACGGTGACGACGACAGTTACAACTTAAACGGCGCGGGAGATCAGGGTATGATGTTCGGCTACGCCTGCAATGAGACACCCGAGCTTATGCCGCTGCCAATATCTCTTTCACACAAGCTTGCAAAGAAACTTCAGGAAGTACGTGAGGACGGCACTCTTTCCTACCTCCGTCCGGACGGAAAAACTCAGGTTACGGTTGAGTATGATGAAAATAACAAGCCTGTGCGTATTGACGCAATTGTTGTATCTACACAGCATGATGAATATGTTTCACTTGATACAATAAGAAAAGATATCATTAGACTGGTAATAGAGCCTGTTATACCATCAAAATTGCTTGATGAAACCACAAAATTCTACATAAATCCGACAGGCCGGTTCGTTATAGGCGGCCCCGCAGGAGATTCAGGACTCACGGGAAGAAAAATAATTGTTGACACCTACGGCGGATACGCCCGTCACGGCGGCGGTGCGTTCTCCGGAAAAGATCCGACAAAGGTTGACCGCAGTGCGACATACGCCGCAAGATATGTTGCAAAAAATGTTGTTGCGGCAGGTCTTGCCGACAGATGCGAGATTCAGATCTCATACGCCATAGGTGTAGCAAAACCGATATCTGTCATGGTTGATACATTCGGCACGGAAAAAGTTGAAAACTATAAAATTGTAAAAGCTGTAAAAAAGGTATTCGATCTTCGCCCGGCGGCAATAATAGATTCACTTGACCTTCGCAGACCAATCTACAAAAACCTCGCCGCTCTCGGACATATGGGACGTGAGGATCTCGGCGTAACATGGGAAAAAACCGATAAAGTTGATGCCCTTATTGAAACAGTAAAGGGGATTGAATAAGCTCTGTAATCGGGGCATAAAAATACGAAAGAGAGAGGTGCCACATGAAAAACAGTCATATTCTGCGAAAAACATTGAGCTTATTTATTGTTCTTCTCTTTGTTCTCGCAACTTTCAGTGCGTGCAGCAAAAGCAGTGAAGTAAAAGGAAAATGGTCTGCAACTTATAAGCTTGACTTTAACTCAGAAGCACTCGATGAATCAGAATATCCGTTTGCGGCAAACACGGAGTGCGTATACAATCTCACATTCAATGAAGATAATATCTATGCCATTTCACGCTATGTTACCGACGACCAGAAGGCGCAGGCAATTGACGGATACAAGAAGCTCTATAAAAGCCTGTACAAATCAAAGCATACAGAAGATGAAATAAATCAAGCTATCAGCGAAACCGAAAATTGTAATTCATTCGATGAACTTGCGGAGCAACTTCTTTTGAGTGCCGCAAAAGCCAAAGGATTTTCAACAACAGACGACTTTATTTGCGACCAGCTGCAGATTTCCACGGCCGAAATAAGTCGCGGAACCTACAAGGTCGGCAGAAACAAAATTACATTGAAACCGTCAAGCGAAGACCAAGACAAAATTGTCACCAAATATGACGGCGATAAAATCACGCTCACCATTGAGGACGAACAGATTGTTTTTACTCCTGTAGCCCTTGATAAAGACAACTAAATTGTAGTAAACCAAATTGTAGTATAAGAAAAACGACAGTGCAGCAGCACTGTCGTTTTGTTATTTTCCTATACACGCTTCCTGAGCATATAATATTTCAATCAGTTCAGGCGTCAATCTTTTACGGCACTCTGTCTTTAGTTTTTCCGGCACACCGTAAAATGCTTCAGCAATACTGCCCGTCATGCAGCCAACTGCCAAAACGCGCTCCATATCCGCGATCGGGATATACTTCTCCAAGACGTTGCATTTCCAGTATCAAGGCTCCTTTGATGTCATCTCCCACGCCTTTTTACGTCCTCATCAATTCGTTTTTTCCAATCAGTACTGATTGCATTGTCTGTTCGAACGCTGCATATTACGTCGCCGATGACCTTAAAATTCAGCGCAGTTCCCTCCTCGTCGCACTTGTAGTCTACTGCACGGTCGGGCTGAATGCCGAATCGTTCGGCCTCCGACGCTGCATCAATATTTGCGCCGAGGAAAAGAAATTCCCATCCGTATTTTTCTTTTTGTCGTTCAATCATACCACGAACAGTTTCATAAGTATAGTGTCGGCTTGCGTTTTCAAGGCCGTCGGTAGTAATCACAAACAATGTTTTATTCGGAACATCTTCCCTCCGTGCATACTTATGAACATTACCTATGTGGTGTATCGCTCCGCCAACTGCATCAAGCAAAGCGGTGCATCCGCGCGTAAAGTACTCTTTTTCGGTCATGGGCGCAATCTTTTCAAGAGAAACTCTGTCATGGATAACTTCACATTTGTTATCAAAGAGTACAGTAGAGACGAGTACATCGCCGGACTCTTTCTTTTGTTCGTTAATCATCGAATTGAATCCTCCGATAGTATCCTTCTCAAGACCCGTCATTGATCCGCTTCGATCAAGAATAAAAATAATCTCCGTGATATTTTTTTTAACCTTTTTCATTTTTGATTACCTCCGAAAAAATAATGTGATTGTCGGGTTTCTTAAACCTTACAATCACATTATAATTTTGCAAAGGCACTGTTTGGTCGCATCGTATGCGACAATATAAAAAAACTCCTTATTCATTCAACAGACGGATAGCCTGACTGTATTTTTCTTTCCGTTTCAAGGCTTTTTCATCTATTGTGTCAAGTCTTGATAAATCGCTGTTGTGTTCCAAATCGGCAAGCTTGACAGCCTTTGCAATCGGGTTATCCTTTATTTTCGCCACATACTCCATATACGGTGTATCGTCATTATGCGTCAATAATTTCAGGGCTTCCAAAACATCGGGTGAAAAGCCCATTTGTTCTAAATCCGCTATTGTGTAATCCGTATCTTCAACCACATCGTGCAATAATGCCGCTATCGTTGTATCCTCATCCTTCATTTGCTCTGCCAGATGAAACGGGTGAAACACATACGGCATACCGCTTTTATCCGTTTGGTTTTTATGTGCCTCAAAACATAGTTTCAAAGCGGCTTTTGTTTTCTCTGTGTAGATCATTTGCACGCCCCCATAAAATCGTCGATTATCTTTTTCAGTTCTTCCGGCAAATACTGTCGGACTTTTTTGACCAACTTATCTGCTGATTTCTGATAGGTACTGTTTTCCGAATGCGTATAATAACTCCAAGCGACCGAACCCGTAATCGCTCCGACCGTATCGCTGTCACCGCCGATAGATATTGCATTACGAATTGCATCTTCAAAGCTGACGGATTCTAAAAAGCACTGCATTGCCTGCGGCACAGTTCCTTGACATGATTCATCGAAAAAGTAACTATCTCTGATTTCTTCAACCGATTTATCAAGCGAATAATAGTTTGAAGTAATAAAATCAACTATTTCTTTTTTGGAGGCTCCGTGTCTCGCAAGAAACACTGCGCCCGCAATTGCTTTAGCGCCCTTGATACCTTCGGGGTGATTGTGCGTCACCTCCGCCGATTCCTTGCCGAGTTGCAGTGCCTCTTCAAGTGAAGCGGCAATAATTCCGCACGGCGACACACGCATTGCCGAACCGTTACCGAAACTTCCGTAAGGTTTCGGATTTTTCTCTTTAAGCCACTGAGCAAATTTCTCACCGTATCCGCCCTTGGGATACGGATATTTTCCACCTGCAGCCTGCATTTCTGATATCAATATCGTTTTGAATTGCTCTGGAGATTTTCGGCTTTTCAATAATGCACTTGCCACTGCAACGGTCATAAGCGTATCATCGGTATAGCTGCATTTATCCGTAAATAATTTAAAATCTTTCGTTTTAATATTGTCAAACTCATACTGTGAGCCGACAACATCACCTATTATTGCCCCGTACAAAAAATCACTTCATTTCTCTTATTTTACACACCCAAAAGAACCTGATCGAATGCGAAAAGGGCTTCGTTGA
>CAVGIJ010000021.1:0-21490 GCA_963629305.1 Acutalibacteraceae bacterium | reverse complement strand
AGTTTACATTTTTAATATTTTGAAGTTTTGAAAAATCCTCGTCGGAAATAGACGTTCCGTCCTGCTTCTTTATAACAATTCTGTTCTCAGATGTATTATGGAAATAGTAGTTCCATCCTGAAAGCAGATTTTCATAGTTTTGGCTCTGGAAAATTGATAACTCAGACACCATTGCAACTGAGATAAATAAAAAGACAAGTGTTAAAAGTATGAACTTAGCCGGGATGTTAAATGCGTTTCTCACACCGAGGCGAAGCTGTGAAAGCGGCCGCATGTTGTTATTCTCATTTACCGGGGACGGTACAATATCTTCATCACGTTTTCTGATAACGGTATCTTCAAGAACCTTACCGTCATGCATTTTTATCTTTCTTGTGACATACGGCTCAACCTGATCATAGTTATGCGTAACTATGATAACAAGCTTATCCTTTGCAATTTCAGAGAGAAGCTTTATTATCTCCGCGGCGGATTCGGAATCAAGATTTCCCGTAGGCTCATCCGCAATGATTATCGGAGTATCTTTGGCAAGAGCGCGAGCTATTGCCACTCTCTGCTTTTGACCGCCGGAAAGCTTTGATGCCTTTGTATGCTTGTACTCGCTGAGTCCGACCTTGTCAATAAGATCGTTTACACGTGCCTTTACTTCCTTACTTTTTGAGCCGTTAAGCAGCATTACCAGTTCAATATTTTGGTATACAGTATAGCTGTTTACAAGGTTAAAGTTTTGAAAAATATTTCCAATGTAATGCCTTCTGTAATTTTCAAAATCCTTTTCGGTAAAATGGCTTGTCTCACTGCCGTCAATATACATCTCGCCCTCTTCATAGCTGTCAAGGCCCGAGATAACATTTAAAAGCGTGGATTTACCGCTTCCGGACTCACCCGTTATCGCAACAAATTCGCCGACATCAAAGTTTAAACTTACCTTTGAAAAGCCGGCGGCAATAACGCCCTTGCTGTAGTAAAACTTAGAGACATTGTCCAGTTTTATCATACAATGTACCTCTCATTTCCTTTTTGTTTTATGTCGTGTAAACAAATTGCATTGTGAACACAATTCAATATTAAATGCACAAAGTTACAAATATATTTCGAAAAATTTCCAATTATAAAACAAAAACGGTCGGAATTATTTTGGTCCGACCGTTTTAAGTTACTCATTTTAAGTTATCCGATAAAGGTATACTTTACAAATACACCTTTTCCGTCTCCCGTTGTGAAGACAATATTGCCCTTGAGGTCTTTCCCCTCATCAATAATCGGGAACTTACCGTGTTCCTCAATATAAGCACGCGGACTTTCTGCCTGTACTTCAATCATATTCGTTACAGGAGCATCACTGCCGCCGCAGGGTATAATTTCCTCAACAAGAATTTCATACGTATTCATAGGGTAACCTCCTTTATATTTCTATCGTCATTCTATCATTTTTTCAACATACTTTGCAATATACACAGCAAATTTTTATATAAATTACACAAAACTTTTAAAATATTTTCTCCATTACAAAATGGGGCTTTTGTCAATTTTTTATACATTTATTTGTGTTTGTATATTTATTATTAAAATACAAGTTATATCATTTTATGCGAACAAAATTAAAGGAGTTGTAATAATGGCACAGGCTAAGAATTATCCTACTATTTTCATCCATGGATTTTTCGGATTCGGTGAAGAAGATCTCATGGACAAATTTATGCATTACTGGGGCTTCCGCCCTGACAGAGATGTTACGAAATGGCTTAAAAGAAACGGTTATGAAGTTTATCATCCGTCACTTGGCCCCTTTAACTCTGCTTGGGACCGCTCTTGCATACTTTACGCATATCTTTTCGGAGGTCGTGTAGACTATGGTAAGGTTCATTCCGAAAAACACGGACACGCAAGATACGGACGCACATATCCGGGCGTTATCAAAGATTGGGGTAAACCCGGCAAACACGAGAAAATCAATATTGTAGGTCACTCATTCGGCGGACCGACTGTTATTGCTTTTGCAAATCTTCTCACAAACGGCTGCAAAGAAGAAGTTGAAGGAACACCGGAAAACGAGCTTTCACCGCTCTTTAAGGGTGGCCAGGGAGACCTTCTTCACACCGTTACTACCCTCTCGGGCGTAAACAACGGTACAACACTTGCATCCGGTCTTCTTCGTCAACACGGAAATACAGTTGCATCATACCTCATGCTCATGGTTATGACCGCACTCGGTGAGAGCAAAGCAGCTCTTAAGTTCTGGGACTTCAAAATGGAGCATTGGGGCATCATGCCTGAGAAAAAGGATGTTAAGGGAAACCATCTCAGAAATCCGAGAAACTATGTCAAGGAAATGGACACCTTCTGCGACAACTGGCTTGACCTTATCGGCAACGAGATGAAGCTCGAAGCACGTTATGAAATCAATGCCATGACAACCTGCAACCCGAACACATATTACTTTGCACGTTGTGCACAGCGCTCAAAGGATAAGGGCAACGGCAAGCATACTCACGGTCCTGTTAAGAAGAGCTCAATCATCGCACGCTTCCCGACCTATTACACCGGAAGCTACTGGGATGATACCCTTTCAAAGCTTACAGGTGACAAGGCTGAAAACTGGTATCCGAACGATGGATTCGTAAACGTTCCGGGACAAAAGGCTCCGTTTAACCTTACGGCAAAAGACGCAGGCCTTAACGGTCCGTTTGATGAATCAGGTATTTGGTACAACCTTCCTGTTGAGGATAAAGACCATCTTTCATGGGCAGGCTGGGGCGAAAAGAAACAAGTATTCTATCAATACTACAAGGATATGCTTGACATGTTTGCAAGCCTCGAGTCAAAATAATAACCCGAAAAACAAAAACTCCCCGCACAGCCTTACTGTGCGAGGAGTTTTTTCATTAAGGACTTACAGCCCTCGTTGATGTCTTCCCACGTCTCTTCAAAATTTCTTGTGTACCATGGGTCAGATACATCTCCGGGACTTTCCGTAAAGTCCATCAGGAGATGTATTTTGTTTTTCGGGTCACCATCGCAAATCCGCCTCATGTTTGCGCGATTTGCGGAGTCCATGCCGATGAGGAGATCATACCTGTCGTAATCCGCCGCCGTCATTTGCCGTGCAGCGTGCCCGCTGCACGAAATGCCATGCTCGGCAAGCAATTTTCTTACCGGCGGATAAACCGGATTACCAAGCTCCTCACGGCTTGTCGCAGCCGATTCAATTATGAACTCATCCGACGCTCCTGTTTTCTTTACCATATCTTTCATCACAAACTCCGCCATCGGACTGCGACATATATTGCCGTGGCAGATGAATAGTACTTTTATCATGGTTTTGTTTCTCCTTGTTTTGTAAGGTCATCCGGTATCATGGTGACATACTCTAAATTTTATCCTTTATTCTCAATAATATCAATCTGAATATTTTAAGTCACTAAAATTCAATAAAATATTGTCAGGTTTTTCTGTAAACCGCATTCTGCCTTTCGCCGAATTTTTTTATTGTGCCCTCATCAACGAGTCTTTTCAGAACATTAAATGCCGATGTACGTCCGACTCTCGGACAATTTACAATGACATCCGATACCGTAAATTCTCCTGTTGTATGTAAAACATACCCACTGACTATCTCATATGATGAGATAGTTTTATCAATTGGATCACTTAACCCGGACATTCGTTCAAAATCTTTATAGCAATCTAAAATTCTTCTCAGTATGTACTTTATGAACGCATTAGGGTCACTCAAAGAAGCAATGAAGAATTGTTCTGTATCTTCAATCTTCTTTTCAAGACTTACATATTTTATTATATCAAATCCATTTTTAAGCAAGAGCAAGCTTAACACCAACATAGACATCCTGAAATTACCGTAATCAAATGGCTCAATCAAGATAAAATCATAAATAAACAAAGAAATCAAAGCAAGTGGTTCTGTCTTGTCGGAAGAAACCATCTTCTGATAAATTTTACAAATACGCTCAACATCTGAGTGGACAGAAGAATTTTCTCTGAAACACCCTCCTCTCGAATAATCACCCATAAGCGCACTAAAAAGTTGTTTCTGAAGTTCAAGAATACTCTTCGAGCTAATATCAATATCTATATATTTTTCATGCAAAAAATGTAATGTTCTGCTGTATCCGAGAAGTTCAGCCTCAAACGAATCAGCAAAATGTATTCTGTCTCCGGAAATTTTTTTCAGACGAAAATCAGTTGTAATAACACCGTCCATCCGACCCGAAGATTTAACGCTGTGAAAAAACGCCGTCTCATACATTCTGCTAAGATATACCCGGTTATTCTGTCTTTCAAATATTTCATGTCTACCCTTAAATTCATAAATTTCAGAGCATAAACGGAGAGTTTCCGTATCCCATTTTTGATTTAATATTTCCTCTATTAGCGTATCTTTCATTATGTCACCCCATTTATTATTTTTGAGCTTTTCCATTTTAAAGCAGCCAAAGTAAGTTCAAAAATATAGGATTTTGAACTTACTTTAAATTCAAAAAAACAGAGACTCAAATGAGCCTCTGCAATGCTGGTGATCCATCGGGGATTCGAACCCCGGACACCTTGATTAAAAGTCAAGTGCTCTGCCAACTGAGCTAATGAATCATGTTAAAAGCGCCTTATCAATAATACTTTATAAGGCGCATGAAGTCAAGGATAATTTTCCGAAATCAAACAAAAAGTAAGACTGCAAGAGTTGCTACGGCAACTACTACCAGAGCAACACCGAGAATAACGGTTGCCTTTGAAAGTAATGCATCTTTCTGATGACCCTTTGTCTTATCAAAGAATGAGGAATCTCCTCCGCCCATAACTGCCGAAGCGTCAGAACTTCTGTCCTTTTGAACAAGAACAATAAGAATGAGAGCCACTGAAATAATTATAAGGATAATTGCAAGTGCTATCTGTAAACCTGTCATATCATAATCCTCCAAAAAGGTATTAATCGTTCAAGCGACTAAGGTATTTTAGCACAATATCGAATACATTGCAAGAAATTTTAAAAGTTATATGTATATAAAATAAAAAAATGTTTAAAATAATGTTGCAGCGTATATTTTGCGTTGCGGTTTACCGATTAAAGCACGATAACGGCGTTTGCACGGTAAACGTTTCGGGCAAGGTTTTATATATCACCTTGCCCGATTTTTGTTATAAAAAATCAAAGTGTAAGTTGTTCACCGGCAGTGTCCTCCGGAAGCGGCATTGAGCCGAGTGCCGGCAAATTCTTTGTCCTGTAGCGGTGAGGTTTTGAGAACTCACCCTCAACATACGGTCTGACATTCATAAGCCTCTGACCCTTTTTCATGGTCATAACGCCTACGCCCTGAGTATCCTTTGTCGTTTTCGGACTTATTACAGCTGTGTTAAACAGGAGCATACGTCCGCTTGAGCTTGTAAGAACGAGTTCAAGATCTTCACGTATATACATTGCCGCAACAATCGGGGACTTTGCGCCGTATGCTTTTATGAGCTTCTTACGATTGGTTTTTGTCTCATATGCGCTCATATCCACCTTTGCGACTTTACCGTTTTCAAAGAAGAAAAGCATATAGCCCTTAAAATCGTCTGTGACGGCCATATAAAGCGGCTGTTCACCGTCGTCAAATTCCAAAGTCGTGGGGATGTAATCGCCGAGTACGGATGCCTTTGAGTCATCAAAATCGGACACGCGTGACTTGTACACTTGACACTTATCCGTAAAGAAGAGAAGTTCTTTTGCGTTTGAGCTTTCTAAAACCTGCGAAAGTTCATCACCCTCTTTGAGTTTTTGTTCTCCGCTCATTCGGAGTGATTGAGGTGTGATTTTCTTGAAATAACCTGCCTTTGTAAAGAAAATGGTAAGAGCATAATCCGGAACTTCCTCACGAATTTCACCCTCGTCATCCTCTATCTCCTCAGCATAGACAATTTCACTCTTTCTCGGTTGACCGTACTTCTCGGATACCTCTTTAAGCTCGGCAATGATGATCTTTTTGATTTTCGTTTTGCTCTGTAATGTATCCTCCATCTCGGCAATTGAGTTTGTGAGGTCCTCGACGTCCTGTAAACGTTTCATGATATACTCACGGTTTAAATGACGGAGCTTTATCTCGGCAACATATTCAGCCTGAATTTCATCAATTCCGAAGCCTATCATAAGGTTCGGTACAACCTCTGCCTCAACAGGAGTTTCCCTTACTATTTTTATTGCCTTATCAATATCGAGTAGTATCTTTTCAAGACCTTTTAAAAGGTGCAATTTTTTCTTTGCCTTATCAAGGTCAAAGTAAATACGGCGCTTTACACACTCGGTGCGGAAAGCAATCCATTCAAGAAGCAAATCACGTACACCGAGTACCTGCGGAGTGCCGCCTATGAGTACATTGAAGTTGCAAGGAAATGAGTCAAGAAGCGGTGTTTGCTTGTAAAGCTTCTTCATGAGCTTTTCGGCATCCGTGCCGCGCTTTAAATCTATGGTTATCTTGAGTCCGGATTTATCCGTCTCGTCACGGATGTCGGAAATTTCCTTGAAACTTCCCGACTTAACCTTTTCAATAATCTTGTCAATTATGGCCTCCGCAGTGGTCGTTGGCGGAATTTCATAAATATCGATACAGTTATTTGCTTTGTCATACTTATACTTTGACCGAACCGAAATTCCGCCACGGCCGGTGGAAAGCGCCTCGGTCACTGATTTCTTATCATAAACAACCTGACCGCCGCCCGGAAAATCAGGTGCTTTTATTGTTTCAAGAACATCATAATCGGGATTTTTTATAAGCTCTGTTGTAGCCTCACATATTTCCCGAAGATTAAATGAACATATATTGCTCGCCATACCGACGGCAATACCCGTGTTATTGTTGATAAGAATTGACGGATAAGTGACGGGCAAAAGTGTCGGTTCCTTCATTGTTGCGTCATAGTTATCGACGAAGTCAACCGTATCCTTATCAATCTCACGAAAAAGTTCGGCGGCAATAGGTGCAAGCTTTGCCTCTGTATAACGTGAAGCGGCCCATGACATATCTCTTGAATATGCTTTACCGAAGTTTCCTTTTGAGTCAACATACGGATGAAGTAATGCCTCATAGCCCTTTGAGAGACGAACCATTGTGTCGTAAATTGCGGCATCTCCGTGAGGGTTGAGTTGCATTGTTCTACCGACGATATTCGCCGACTTTATACGTGGTCCTGTGAGAAGTCCCATCTTATACATGGTATAAAGAAGCTTTCTGTGTGAAGGCTTAAATCCGTCAATTTCGGGAATCGCACGCGACATGATAACACTCATCGCATACGGCATATAATTTATCTCGAGGGTCTCAACTATAGGCTGATTGGCAACTTCGCCGGCGCCCAAAATATGAGCGTTGGGATTTTCCTCCTCATGATTTACTTGCGGTTGTTTTGGTTTTCTCGGTGCCATAGTCTCCCCTCCTTTACGAAAGATCCGTCATATCAAGATAAAGATGACCGTCCTCGGCAATGTGTTCCTTACGACCCGCAAGGTTATCGCCGAGAAGTAAATCGAATGTCTCTGACGTTTTTTCGGCGTCAGACGGGCTTATCTTTATAAGTCTTCTGGTTTTCGGATTCATGGTGGTAAGCCACATCATGTCGGCATCGTTTTCACCAAGACCTTTTGAACGCTGTATGGTATATTTTCTGTCACCTATTTCGGAAAGTGCCTGAGCCTTTTCCACCTCGGTATAAGCAAACCACACCTCATCCTTACAGGTTATCTCGTAAAGCGGCGATTCGGCGATGTAAACCTTCCCCGCCTTGATGAGCGATGGCATAAGTCTGTAAATCATTGTAAGAATCAGAGTTCGTATTTGGTAACCGTCTACGTCAGCATCCGTACATATGATTACCTTGTCCCAACGCAGGTTGTCAATATTGAACGCATTTACGTCCTTTGCTTTTGTCTGAACTTCAACTCCGCAGCCGAGAACCTTTATAAGGTCGGTGATTATCTCACTTTTAAAAATTCTGTTGTAATCAGCTTTAAGACAATTTAAAATTTTTCCTCTTACGGGTATGACAGCCTGGAATTCGGAGTCCCTCGCCTGCTTACATGAACCAAGCGCAGAATCACCCTCCACTATAAATACTTCACGACGTGAAATATCCTTTGTACGACAGTCTACAAATTTCTGAACTCTGTTAGACATGTCCATATTTGCGGTAAGTGACTTTTTCATACTCACGCGTGTTGACTCCGCATGGACGCGAGAACGCATGTTTATAAGAACCTGGTTGCATATCTTGTCAGCATCCATCTTATTTTCTATGAAATAGATTTCAAGTGAGTGCTTGAAGAAATCTGTCATTGCCTCTTGTATGAATTTGTTAGTGATGGACTTTTTCGTCTGATTTTCATAAGAAGTAAGAGTTGAAAACGACGAAATAACAATCATCAGGCAATCTTCAACATCCTGAAATTTGATTTTGGGGTCTGCCTTTTTATACATGCTGTTGTCTTTAAGGTATTTATCAATCTGATAAACAAATGCAGTCTGTACCGCCTTATCCGGAGCACCGCCGTGTTCAAGCCATGATGAATTGTGGTAGTACTCCTTTATCTGATGCTTATTAGAAAATGCAACAGCCGCGGAAATCTTTACTTTGTATTCTTCCTTGTCAGCACGGTCCCTTCCGAAACGTTCGGTTGTCCAGAACTGTGTCTGCGTAAGTGTTTCATCGCCCGCAAGCTCCTTGATATAGTCAACTATTCCGTCTTTATAGTAATACTCATAAGTATCAAATGAATTTCCGCCGACTTGATCCTTAAGTATAAAGGTAACGCCGTTGTTGACTATAGCCTGTCTCTTAATTGTGTCCTGAAAATATTCAAGACTTATGTCAATATCGGTGAAGACATCCAGATCCGGCTTCCATTTGATTTTAGAGCCGGTATCCTTTTTCCCGTAGGACTCCTTTTGAAGCTCACTCACCGGCTCACCTTTTTCAAAATGCATTGAATATTTGAGTCCGTCTCTTTTTATCTCTGCATCCATGTACTCCGATGTATACTGTGTTGCACAGAGTCCGAGGCCGTTAAGGCCGAGAGAAAATCCGTAGTTTGCATCTGCCGCATTGGTGTTGTATTTTCCTCCGGCATACATTTCACAAAAAACAAGCTGCCAGTTGTAGGTCTGTTCTTTCTCGTTATAATCCATGGGAATACCGCGACCGAAATCCTGTACTTCAATGGACTTATCAAGAAAGCGTGTAATAATTATTTTGTCTCCGTGTCCCTCACGGGCTTCATCTATGGAGTTTGAGAGTATTTCAAAAAACGAATGCTCACAACCGTCTATACCGTCTGAGCCGAAAATAACAGCCGGACGTTTTCTTACACGGTCAGCACCTTTAAGTTGACTGATGTCATCATTTCCGTAATCAGATTTTTTTACAGCCATTTTTTCCTCCAAAAAGTGCATCGTTTACGCACAAACATATTTATACAAGTACATATTTTACACCATATTTTGTTGTTCCGTCAAGATAATAACACAAATACTGGTACACTCTTCTGTATAAATCCTCTGTGAGATTTAAAGGTTTGACAAAAAAAGGGTCTGCCCATGAGGCAGACCCTTTAAAAATCGGATCAGTCATCCTTCATTTTCTTTTTCCAATCTCCGTCATCTTCATCTTCGTCGCCGAAGTCACGCGTTGCTTTAAGAAGCTCATAGAGAGCGTAAATTTCATCATTTTCCGTGAAATTTCCGTTTTCTTTAGCGGATGCGTAATTAAAGTTTTCGGAAACATCTTCAACAAAGTCAAAGTCCATAGGAGAAGTCTTGTGTTTCGGTTCCTCAGAAGCTTTATCATTGCTTTCACCGCTTCTTTTTCCGAGGACTTTTTCCATGGCAGCACGTTCTTCATCTGTATATGAAGAAGTCATGTTATTGATAAAGCCGCCGATATCTATTGACTCATTGTTGAACTTTTCAAGTTCTTCCTGAAACTTTTCGTCATCCTTGAGTTTCTCTTCCTCTTCCATACCCGGAAGAACAGAGTCATCTGATGACTCATCACTGAGAGACAGACCGCTTCCGGTAAGGCCTTCAACAACAGGCTCAGCCTGAATAGTGTCATCGTCTTTCTTTTCGTCTTCGAGGTAATCAGAGATATTCGCCTCAGAAAGAGCATCAGGTGAAAGTTCAGCCTGAGCATATTCATCCTCTGCCGAAATAAGACCGTTTTCTCTGTCAAGCTCTCTCTTGAGTTCAAGCTCAGCCTCAGAAAGGACAACCTCAGAATTGTCTGTATTCAGAGTATTAATGATGTCATCAAAACTTTCTTCAGCAGGAATATTCGCAGTCTCATCTGTCAAATCCGAGTCATTTTCCGAGTCTGTATCCTCAGTTAAAGCTTCATCTTCAACCGGAGCCTCATCTTCAGTCGAAGCCTCATCCTCAGTTAAAGCTTCTTCTTCAGCCGAAGCTTCATCTTCAGTCAATACTTCTTCTTCAGTCGGAGCCTCATCCTCAGTTAAAGCTTCTTCTTCAGCCGAAGCTTCATCTTCAGCCGGAGCCTCATCTTCAGCCGAAGCCTCATCCTCAGTTAAAGCTTCTTCTTCAGTCGAAGTCTCATCTTCGGTCAATACTTCTTCTTCAGCCGATACTTCATCCTCTGCCGAAACTTCATCCTCATTCAAAGCTGCACTGTCAGTATTATCCGAATCATCGGTTTCAGGCGGATTTCCGTCATAATTATCGACATCAAAATCCTCGCTTGACATAAGAAGATTAAACGTATCTCCGTCAATTTTTTCATACTTCATGAGGAATTTTGCAAGAACATGAAGTTTATCAATATGAAGTCTTAAAATCTCATCTGCTCTCTCATAAGCATCAGACATGAGATTTTCAATCTCTTTGTCAATAAGTGACGCCGTCTCTTCGGAATAATTTCTCACATGACTGTAGTTCTTTCCGAGGAACACTTCATCGTTGTCATCACCGTAGGTTATAGGTCCGAGTTTATCACTCATTCCGTATTTGGTGATCATTGAACGGGCAATATTGGTTGCTCGCTCAATATCGTTTGACGCGCCTGTTGAAATGTCACCGAGAATTATTGCCTCTGCGACACGTCCGCCGAGAAGAGTTACAAGTTGGTCAAGCATCTGTTTCTTTGAAACATATGAACTCTTGTCCTCTTTCGGAAGAGACATGGTATAACCGCCTGCCATACCACGCGGAATAATGGAAATCTGATGAACAGGGTCAACCATCTCAAGATAGTAGTTTGTAACCGCATGGCCTGCTTCGTGATAAGCAGTAAGTCGCTTTTCATCTTCGGTAATTTTCTTTGATTTCTTTTCAGTACCTACGATTACCTTAACAGTTGCTTCTTCAATCTCCTTCTTTGTAAGAGCTCTCTTATGACGTCTTGCAGCAAGGAGAGCAGCCTCATTGAGAAGATTTTCAAGGTCTGCACCTGTAAATCCGCCGGTAGCTCTTGCAATTTCACTAAGGCTTACATCCGGTGCTATCGGTTTGTTTCTGGCGTGAACCTTGAGTATAGCCTCACGGCCCTTGACATCCGGATAGTTTACCGTTATCTGTCTGTCAAAGCGTCCCGGACGAAGAAGTGCCGGATCAAGTATATCAGGACGGTTTGTGGCCGCCATTACAATTACACCGACATTTTCGCCGAATCCGTCCATTTCAACAAGGAGTTGGTTTAAGGTCTGCTCACGCTCGTCATGTCCGCCGCCCATACCGGCGCCTCTGTGACGGCCTACGGCATCAATCTCATCTATGAAAACAATGGATGGTGTGTTTTTCTTTGCAGTATCAAACAAGTCTCTGACACGTGATGCACCGACACCGACGTACATCTCAACGAAGTCAGAACCCGAAATGGAAAGGAACGTCGCCTCTGCCTCTCCCGCAACGGCGCGTGCAAGCAATGTCTTACCTGTACCCGGAGGGCCTACAAGGAGTACACCCTTCGGAATACGCGCACCGAGTTCACTGTAACGCTGCGGAGCTTTTAAAAATTCTACTACTTCTTCAAGGTCTTCTTTTTCCTCATCAAGACCTGCGACATCATCAAATGTTGTTTTTTGTGCTTCCTGTCCGGTTTTAAGGCGAGCCTTGCCGAATGCCATTGAACGTTTTGTGTCATCAAGCATGCCGTTTCCGATCTTTTTTACAACCATATAAAGCATGATTGCCATAAGAACCGTAAACCCGGCCATAGGAAGAAGTTGTGTAAGCCAATAGCTCGATGTACCCGACTCATAGTTCATTTTTATCGGGTCGTCAGGATGCTCCTTATTATACTCTCTTACCTGATCATGAACGTCGGCAACAAAAAGATCCGCGCTCGGCACGGTATACGTTTTCTTTTCTTTCTCACCTTTAAGAACATACGTAAGCTTTCTGCTCGAAAGGTTCAAGCTATACTCTGTAACCTTTCCCTCATCAAAGTAAGAAATCACCTGATAGTAACCGGCGTCCATCTTATTAGGCTCAACCTTTAGTGCCTGCCAGATAAGCGCAACCATAAGAACAACCATAGCCAAAGAAATAAGGCTTGGAATTATTCTGTTAGGTTTTTGAGGTTCCACAGGACCCGGTGTCATATTTTTATTGTCCAAAAGGATTCCCCTTTCTCTTGCATGTTTCTTTTCATGGAAAAGAAGCATAAGCTATTTCAGAAAATATAATAATTCAAAAATTATAAAAATCAAGTCAAAAGATCCGAATAAACCGAAGGCTTAAGGATACCGACATACGGGAGATTTCTATAGCGTTCATTATAGTCAAGACCATAGCCTACAACGAACTCATCCGGCACACGCGCACCTACGTAGTCAGCCTCAATGTCTGCCAGTCTGCGTTCGGGCTTATCAAGGAATGTACAAATCCTAACGGAATTCGGTTTTCTCATCTTAAGAATGTCAATAAGAGATGAAAGTGTTCTTCCCGTGTCAAGAATATCCTCGACAATGAGAAGGTCCAAACCGTTGAGATTTAAGTCAAGGTCTTTAATTATCTTTACTATTCCCGAACTCTCGGTTGATGAGCCGTAACTTGACACAACCATGAAGTCAATGGAGCATGGAATTTCTATGGCTCTCATAAGGTCCGCCATAAAAACAACAGAGCCCTTAAGAACACTCACAAGCAAAAGATTTTTACCTTTATAGTCCTTACTTATCTGCTTGCCGAGTTTCTTTGTTATTGCCTTTATCTCCTCTTCTGAGAGAAGGACTTCCTTGACATCATCGTTTAAATTTTCACTGAACATGTATATACAAAACCTCTTTCGTTTCCTTTGTAACCTGATAGCCGTATGCAGGACCGAAGCCCTCCAGCCAAACAATCTCACCATCGCACTCAAGTATGTTCAAAAGATCTCTTTTTTCAACCGGAACATGAGCCTCATTGAAAAGACATTTGAGCGATTTATTGATTTTTCTGCGATACGGTCTGAAATGATCTCCGTTTTTTCTGTTTCTGAAAAAAAGTTTACCACTTATTTTATCATAATCAAGCGTGTTTTCCAATAGATGAATATTACTTTTTTTATAGTCATCGATTGATATTTTTTCGACAATGTATGTTTTTCCCTCGCAAAGGTTGTCTTTTTTTTCAAAATCGGAATTCATTATAAAAAAGGAGCTGTCATTTATAACGAAATATGCGCCACCGGGAAGCTGAACCTTGCATGTCTCACCTGACTTGATTGTCTTATAAAGCTTGTCAATATGAACCTTTTCAGCATGTACTCCGGTCTTTGAATATATTATCTCCGACAACGCCCTTTTCAGTACCGGTGCAGCGGCATTCTCAAAAAATGAAATACTGTAACAGCCGCTGTCATCATGCGATTTTTCCGCAAGATCATGTGAAAGAGAAGATAAAAATTCCTCATCCTCTCTTACGGAGTCTGCAAAACGGGTTATATTGCCTATGGCATTTTCGTTTATCTTGCAAAGTTCGGGTAAAACATGTATACGAATCCTGTTTCTCGCATATTCGTCATCAAGATTTGTGCTGTCGGTCACATATTCCTGATTTTTTTCGGCAAGATAAGTGACAATTTCGTTTCTCGTACAATCAATTATAGGTCTTATCACTTTTATTTTCATGTCACTGCCGACGGATGTGTCGCCGCTACCAACAGGTCTTACAGGCGGTATGCCGGTTACACCTTTTAAGCCCGTGCCGCGTGAAAGATTGTAAAGGATTGTCTCGGAAACATCATTTGCATTGTGAGCGGTAGCTATAAAAACACCGCAACCTTTATTTTCTCTTAAAAATTCACAGGCAATCTTCTCAAAGAAGTCATATCTCACCTGTCTGCCGCACGCCTCAAATGAAGCTCCCTGCTCCTTTGCAAGCTTTGCAACATCTTCGTGAAGCACATAAAAGGGAATACCGTAAGTTTTGCATAAATTTTCGGAAAATTTTTCATCACGCAGGGCTTCCTCTCCGCGAAGACCATGGTTTACATGTGCACCTATAAGAGAGATTTCAAGTTCGTTTTTCAGTTCATTTAAAACGGAAAGAAGCGCTACCGAGTCAGCACCCCCGGAGATACCGATAATTACGGTATCTCCTCGGTGTAACATCTGATAACGCTCTATAGTATCTTTTACCTTTTCCCTGAAATCTGAAATCATGGAAGCGGATCCTCTCTGTTGCTTATTGCGGAGAACAGTGTAAACTCACCGTTCCAGCCAAGTGTAACCGTCTCTGTAGGGCCGTGTCTGTTCTTTGAAACGATGATGTCCACCTTGTCCACTTCTTTTTCCATATCCGACTCATCACTGCCGTCGGAATAATAATCTTCACGGTAAAGCATGAGAACAATATCGGCATCCTGCTCAATTGAACCGGATTCACGAAGGTCGGAAAGCTGTGGTCTGTGACTCTTTCCGCGGGCCTCTGTGCCACGTGCCAACTGTGCAAGCACTATCACGGGTATGTTAAGGTCCTTTGCCATAAGCTTCAGATTTCTCGTAATTTCCGAAACCTCCTGCACACGTGATTCAACTCTTGTGCCGGATTTCATAAGCTGAAGATAGTCTATTATTACACAGTCAACGTCTTTCATTCTTCTGATCTTAGCTTTCATTTCATTGACTGTTATACTGCTCGTGTCATCAAAATAAAGATTGCAGTCTGCAAGCGCCGCTGTGGCAGTATTAAGTCTTAACCAATCATTCGCGTCAAGATTTCCGTTTCTCATCTTGATACCTTTTATACGCGCTTCAGTTGAAATGACACGCTGTGCAAGCTGTTCCTTTGTCATTTCCAGTGAGAAAAACAAAACCTTCTTCTTTGCAAGCACCGCAGCGTTTCTCGCAAGGTTTAAGGCAAATGACGTTTTACCCATTGCAGGACGCGCACCTACGATAATAAGGTCGGATTTATTGAGCCCGGAAATAATTTTATCAAGATCCTTAAATCCGGTTGTAAAGCCGACATACTGTCCTCTTACATCCGGATCATCGGAACTGAGTGCCTGAAGTCTGTCATAGACCTTATCTGTAAGAATATCCGAAAGTTTTGATGCCTCGTAAGTGTTTTTTCCTTGACGTATGTCATAAATTTTCTGCTCGGCGCTGTCAAGAAGCATGTCCGCACTTACGTCCGATTCACTCGCATCACGAAGAATTTCCTCGGAAATATTGATAAGCGAGCGCACAAAGAACTTCTCTTTAACAATCTTTGCGTATGCTTCAACGTTAGCGGTCGTCGGAACAGCTTCGGCAAGCTGGAAAAGATATGTTTTACCGGCTGCGTCATCAAATACATTTTCGGCTTTGAGTGTATCCAGAACCAAAAGCGGATCAATTCGTTGTCCCTGACTGTCAATCCTTATCATCGCATTGAAAATTGCCTTGTGCTCAGAGCGGTAAAAATATTCAGTTATAAACCCTCTTGACTGTACAAGAGTAAGGCACGACGGATCCATGAGAATAGACCCGAGTACCGCCTGCTCAGCCTCCATACTGTAAGGCAGATTTACACCTTCAATGTTTAAATTGTCCATATTATTCCTCTGTAACCTGAACTTTTACTTCTGCTTTTATACCTTCAAACATCTTAACGGACGCGTTATAAGTTCCGAAAGCCTTAATTTCACCTACGGTTATTTTTCGCTTGTCAACATCAATTGCGTATTCGCTCTTTATCTTCTGTGCTATTTCTTTTGCGGTTACGGAACCGAAAAGTTTGCCACCCTTTCCGGCTTTTGCGGTAAGCGCTATTGTTTTGCCGTTTATTTTATCCGCAGCCGCCTGTGCATTTGCCTTTTCGGTATCATATTTGAATTGCTTTGATGCCTCCGCATTTTTCATTTCCGTGACGTTCTGTGCGTCAGCTTCAACAGCAAGGTTTCTCGGAAAAAGAAAGTTTCTTGCATAGCCGTCGGATGCATTGACAAGCTCGCCTTTTTTTCCAAGACCTTTGACATCTGATTTCAAAATTACTTTCATGATTTATTCTCCTCAAAATATTCATTTATAGCAGCTTCAAGTTTTACGACTGCATCACCCATCGTGACACCGTCGAGCTGAGTTGCGGCCATTGTCAAATGACCGCCGCCTCCGAGGCGTTCCATTATAACCTGTACATTCATCTCACCGAGTGAGCGCGCGGAAATATTGATCGCTCCGTCCTCCTGAAAAAGGACGTAAGATGATTTTATTCCGGCAATATTCAAAAGCTCATCGGCAACCTGACTTGCAGTAATTCTCATGTCGGGGAAATGCTCGGTTGCAATAGCCACCGCACAGCCCTTGTAAGTAACTGCCGTGCTGATTATGTTGTTGCGCTGCTTGTAGTTGTCAATATTGTTTGCAAAAAGCTGCTTGGCAGATACG
The DNA here is from genome assembly GCA_963629305.1 of Acutalibacteraceae bacterium. GTDB lineage: Bacteria > Bacillota > Clostridia > Oscillospirales > Acutalibacteraceae > UBA1227. Next base: position 4,641 of record CAVGIJ010000021.1, on the reverse strand, counting down.
GTATTGGCTCCGTTTTCTTTAAGAAATGCAGCAGCCTCAAAAGTGCGTGCTCCGGTTGACAAAACAAAGTTTCGGGTGTCAAGCATAATACCCGACAGGAGTGCCTCGGCACACGCCGCAGACAAATTCACTTTTGTCGGAAGGTACTGTATGAGCTCCGTTACCATCTCACACGCCGATGACGCATTAGGTTCATCATAATAAAGCACCGTATTGTTTATGTAATTTGCCGTCCTTCTGTGATGATCAAAAACGATAACCTTTTCAAACAGATGGAATATGTCAGCATAATCAAGGGACGCTTCCCTATGCGTATCAACAATAACGAGCAAACTTTTCGGAGTACAAAAATCCGCAGCCTTTGAGCCGTTTATAAAGGCTTCCGGCGATATATCCTTTTCAAGGTTTTCAATAAGATTTTTAGCCATGCTCTTCTTTTTGTTTGCGACGATATAGCACGATTTATTAAGTGCCTTGACCATCGTATATACACCGACGGCTGCGCCGACACTGTCAAGGTCGGAGAAACAATGTCCCATGACAAAAACCGCATCGGCATTTGAAACGTGGTCCGCAAAAGCGTTCGCAATAAGACGGGCCTTGATTTTTGTGCGTTTTTGAGAACCGGAAACCGTTCCGCCGAAGAATTCGAGTTCTCCGTTGTTGTTTACAGTCGCTTGGTCACCTCCGCGACTTTGCGACATCTCAAGAGCAAGTTTTGAAAATTCATCACACTCAAGTAAGCTTCCGCCATGACCGACCCCTATTGAAAGCGTGATTTCAACGGGTCTTTCCCCGTATTTGAAGTCACGAACCATTTTAAGCGCTTCAAATTTTTTCTTTATCATAAGGGCAAGACCGCGCTCGTCCGTAATCATGACATACTTTCCGCTGCCTATTCTGCGAAATACATTGTCGGTCTTTCCCGCCCATGATTCAAGTATGTGTTCAAGTTCTCCGCTTATAACCTCGCACTCGCTGTTCTTATAATTCTGATAAACCTCTTCAAGATTGTCTATTTTCATCTGTACAACAACGGGTCGTGTCTTTTTATACTCATCCGCAATTGATTTAAGTTCGGTATTGTCAACAAAGTAAAGACAATACGCAGGCTTCCCGTCATCAATCTGTTCGGCAAAAATAACATAATTCTTTTTATTGTAGATAATATTTGTCCCACGTTCCGCCGCACACAAGACATCAAAACCAATATCTCCGATGATATCCGAAAGCGTATCATCCGAGATGATATCCGAGGGTAAAACTTCATCTTCAAACAACGAGTTATACCATACGACATTTCCGTTTTCGTCCGCAACAAGAGCAGGTAATGGCAGACAATCCGAATTTCCGATGCTTTCAAAATACTTTGATGCACGGCGTGCAGTATTCTTTATACCCTTAGTCTTTACGAAAAAGAGTACAAAAGCTACAATCATCAAAACCGCAAAAACACATGCCTGAATTATTCCGATTGCGGTATTGAAATGAAAAGCAACAACTGTCGAGGCAACTGCTGCCGAAATACAGAAAACAGAAAATGCCGTTTTCACATTTAAACCTCCATAATAATCGGTAAAATCATCGGACTTCTTCTGGTCTTTTCGTAAACAAGTCTTGAAATCTCATCACGGATTCGTGATTTTATGGTAGCCCAGTCGTGGATGTCGTTTTCAACACAATTATCAACTGCCCACATTGCAACTTCCTTGAGGTCCTCCATTATCTCTTCGGACTCTCTTACATATACGAAACCGCGCGTTACAATATCCGGTCCGGCAATAACGGAGCCCGATGCTGAATCAAGTGTCAGTACAACTGTGATAATACCGTCTTGTGCAAGCTTTGTACGGTCTCTGAGCACAACAGAGCCTACATCGCCGACACCGGTTCCGTCAACAAAAACTTTTCCTGCCGGTACGGTTCCCGAAACTTTGAATGAGGCCTCTGAAACCTCTACAGTTTTACCGATATCTGAAATGATGATATTTTTGGAATCCATACCCATCTGCATGGCAAGCGACGCATGCTTCATAAGGTGCTTTTGCTCACCGTGTACAGGGATAAAATACTTCGGTTTTACAAGACCGAGCATAAGCTTTAATTCTTCTTGATTTGCGTGTCCCGAAACATGGACTTCATACATGCGCTCATAAATAACCTCGGCTCCGTGCTTCATAAGCTCGTTTACAACCTTTGTAACCGATTTTTCGTTTCCCGGAATGGGCGTTGCCGAAATAATTACGTAGTCATTTGCGGTGATATTTACCTTTCTGTGATCGGAAAAAGCCATACGTGAAAGCGCGGACATGGGTTCACCCTGGCTTCCGGTTGTAACAAGAAGAAGCTGTTCAGGCGTGTAATTTTTTATCTCATCAAGCGAGATAATAACTCCGTCCGGAACATCCAAGTAGCCGAGTTCCTGTCCTACCGAAACAACATTTTCAAGGCTCCTTCCCGAAAGCGCAACCTTACGATTCTGGGATACTGCAACATTTATTATCTGCTGAACTCGATGAATATTCGATGCAAAGGTCGCAACAATTATTCTTCGGTTTCCCGCCTGTCTGAACAGGTTTTCAAAGGACTGACCTACGGTTCTCTCACTCTGTGAATAACCGGGCTTTTCGGCATTGGTCGAGTCTGCGAGATAACAGAGAACACCCTCTTTACCTATCTCGGCAAACCTTGCAAGATCAATCATTTGACCGTCAATCGGAGTTGTATCAATTTTAAAGTCACCGGTTTGTACGATGGTACCCGCTTTACACCTTATGGCGAAGCCGAGAGCATCCGGTATTGAGTGATTTACGTGAATCGCCTCTACTTCAAATTTTCCGAGTTTGATTCTGTCACCCGGTTTGATAATATTCAGTTTGCATTTTTCAAGAATTCCGTGCTCGCGGAGTTTTCCTTCAATAAGGCCTATTGTAAGCCTTGTTCCGTATACGGGAATGTTAAGTACTTTCAAAAGATACGCAAGACCGCCGATATGGTCCTCGTGGCCGTGTGTGATAAGTATTCCCTTTATCTTATCTGCATTTCTCTGAACATAAGTAAAGTCGGGTATAACAAGGTCTACCCCGAGCATTTCCGACTCAGGGAATGCAAGACCGCAGTCGACAATGAACATATCTCCGTCATACTCGTAAAGAGTCATATTTTTTCCAATCTCATTAAGACCGCCGAGAAAGGAAATCTGTATGGGAAGTTTAAACGTGTTGTACACCTTGCGTGCCGCGTTTTTCTTCGTTACCTGCTTGTCTGATGCCTTATTGCGGCGCGCAGGCTTTCGCACAGCCGCAGTACTCCCCTCGGCATTTTTTTTGTTTTGCATATAAAGTTATTAGCTCCTTTAACAATTTTATTTTCCGTATGTAAAGGGCAGGGACAAAAGCAATTAAGCCCACTAACCCAATTTAACAGTAATATATTTAAGTTATTGTATAATAGATACAAATTTAAGTCAACGGCTGAGGATAAATTTCCGACACTATTTTTTGTGAAATATCCGGTGCAAATTCCTCCGCCGCCTCAACACTTGAGCCCTCTGTCAGAATGGTAAGTTTTGGTATCAAGTAAACTTATCCCCTCAGACGCAAAAGCGACATTCGGATTCAAAAAATCATTGCTGAATATATCCTTGAGTTTGACCGGCGGAAAATTGATTGCAAGTTCTCTGTTGCACCCACACGGTCAAGACACTCGCGGAGTACGCGCGATACTTCCGGGTTGTCGCTCTCAATACTGACTCCGATTCCGGAAAGATCAGACTTTGCAACTCTGCACAGCTCCTGCGAATAAATCATGCGAATGCTTGTGATTTTCAATGTTAAATGTTAAAATCTTCTCATAATTCTTATCAGGAGCGCTGAAAATGACGGACAAAACAAATCTTACAAAAGTTGATATATTTACTGACGGAGCCTGCTCCGGCAATCCGGGCCCGGGTGGGTACGGCACAATTCTTCGCTGTGGAGGGACTGAAAAAGAGCTTTCCGGAGGAGAAGCGGATACCACAAATAACCGCATGGAGCTCATGGCTGTAATCGAAGGTCTGAAAGCGCTGAAAAGGCCGTGTGATATCACCATATACACGGACTCGCAGTATGTTGCAAACGGAATAACAAAAGGTTGGGCTGAAAGCTGGAGAAAGAACGGATGGCGAAAAGCTGACAAAAAGCCGGCTCAAAACCCGGACCTTTGGGAAGTACTCCTTAACGAGCTTTCAAAACACGAATACAAGATAGTATGGCTCAAAGGCCATGCCGGACATCCGGAAAACGAACGCTGTGACAAGCTTGCGGTCGCAGCATCACAAAGGTATTAAAAAAAGCATCAACATCGCAGTCAATTTTGCAATGTTGATGCCTTTTATTTTCCAGCTGTTTATTTTAAATAAGATCCTTATCCAAAAGAAAATCAATTTCTCTTGGAATACGAACTGAACTTCTGTTTTTATTGAATTTTTTTGCCCATAAAGGCATTTTTATTCAAATCAATTAGCCACAAGCTTTTTCAAAGATTCTATTTCATCATTATCGGTAATATCAAAAATATCCAAGGCACTTTCAAGAGTGTTGCCCTTTTGAATGAACTTTTTTATCATTTCAAGTTGTTTGTTTTCTGCACCGCGGGCTT
>CAVGIJ010000020.1:0-21903 GCA_963629305.1 Acutalibacteraceae bacterium | reverse complement strand
ACCCCAAAAACAGAAACTTCCGCAGTTGAACAGACTGAAAAGGAAACAGTTGAAACGCAATCCACTTCTAAAGCATCTGATGAGGCTGCTGCAGAAAATACTGAGAATAATGATTCCGACAAGAACACTGCTTCCGATAGTTTTTCTTCTAAGAGCAATAGTTCTTCTAAGAGCAACGGTTCTTCTAAGAACAGCGGTTCTTCCGGCTCAAGCTCCGGCAGTTATCCTACTAAGACTGAGAATACACAGTCAGCACATGAACATATATGGACAACCAGAACAATTCATTATGAAGAAAAAACTTATCAGTACACGTATACAGTTTACCCTCATGACAATTGTGATATTGTTATCGAAGCACATGAGGTTTGCGATTGTGGCTATGATTTTGATGCAAACGGTCTCAGTAACGATGAAATTATTGATCATATGAAGTATAGCTGTCCTTGTGGAGGCACCGGTTCCGGTACTCATGCGGTAGAAACAAAACATATTCCCGGATCTCATCACGACGCAGTTGAACACGAGGAAATAGGTACAATAACTCAACCGGCTCATGACAAAACAATTACTTATTGTCGTTTATGTGAACAAATTTTGTAAAGAAAATCTCTAATTTAATAACTCTTTAGGGATCGTCGAAAGGCGGTCTCTTTTTTATATGCAAAAATTCATACAAGAGGGAGCGAAATAATGAAACGGAAGCAATCTGCGGAAAACATTTCAACAATCGTCAGACACCCATTCGACAGATATAAAAAAGCAGTCCGCAAAGAAGCGGACTGCTTTTCCTTTTTATCAAATTTTCCGGTTTTATTGCCTTTTTCTTCCGCCGGTAAAAATTACATAAAATCTCAATAAGTTAACCAATGCAGTTGCAAGTGCCACAACATAAGTCATTGCCGCTGCAATAAGAACTTTTCGAGCGCCTTTGCGCTCGTCATCGTTTAAAATGCCGACTTCGTCTATTACTTTTAATGCCCGTCTGCTCGCATCCAGTTCCACAGGCAAAGTTATAAATTGGAAAACAGCAATAAATGCATACAAAAACAATCCAACATATACAAGATCAAGCGAGTTTAAAATCAATCCTAAAATTGCAATCGGTATTCCGAACATTGAACCGATTTGACAAACAGGAATAACTGAGTTTCTCATTTTTATCGGTATATATCCGGTGGCATGTTGTACTGCATGACCTGCTTCATGACATGCAACGCCAATCGCTGCAATGGAGGAACTTCCATATACCGATTCCGATAAACTTATTATTTTTGTTTTCGGATTAAAGTTATCGGTCAGGTTTCCCGCTATTCTTTGTATATGCACATCTTGAATATTGTACTGAGCTAAAACCATCTGTACCGCTTGTTCGGCGGTTATCCCTCTACTGCCGGATTTCCGAGAATATTTTGCATATGTTGATTTAACCATTGCCTGAGCTATTATTGCGGCAAAAAACATTGCAATAACCAATAAGTATAAAATATCCATATCTGTCTCCATAAAAATCAAATTGCAACTACCGGATGTAATGCACATCTAATTATATATAGTTACGAATTAAAAAACAACCTTTTAAACTACAGGTTCAACTGTCTCTGCCGTAAATTTCCCGTTCTTATAATCCACAACAACGGTTGAGTCGGGGGATATATTGTCGCCTATCATCTTACGTGCAATAAGCGTTTCAATGTTAGACTGGATAAATCTCTTTATCGGACGTGCGCCGTATGCAGGATCAAATGACTGCTCTATTATCTGATCGATTGCCGTTTCAGTGACTGTTACGCTTACACGCTGTTCGCGGAGTCTATCCGCAACTTCACGAATCTTAAGGTCAACAATTCCGCGGATATTTTCCTTGGTAAGAGGATGATAGAAAATCACCTCGTCAAGTCTGTTAAGGAACTCCGGACGGAAGCTGCGCTTTAACAGTTCGCTTACTGCATTTCTTGCATCCTCGCTTATCTCGCCTTTGTCGTTTATTCCGTCAAGGATGATATCCGAGCCGAGGTTTGAAGTAAGGATGATTATAGTGTTCTTAAAGTCAACGGTCTTACCGTGGCTGTCTGTTATACGTCCGTCATCAAGAACCTGAAGAAGGATGTTAAAGAAGTCCGGATGAGCCTTTTCAATCTCATCAAAAAGCACTACCGAATACGGTTTACGGCGTACAGCCTCAGTGAGCTGTCCTCCCTCATCATAACCTACATATCCCGGAGGCGCACCGATAAGACGGGAGACCGAATACTTCTCCATGTACTCACTCATATCTATACGTATAAGGCTTCTCTCGTCATCAAAGAGTGCCGAAGTCAATGCCTTGGCAAGCTCGGTTTTACCTACACCGGTAGGTCCGAGGAAGAGGAATGAACCGACCGGGCGGTTCGGATCCCTTATACCTGCACGTGAACGGAGTATAGCATCACTTACCTTGTGGACGGCTTCATCCTGACCGATGACACGCTCATGAAGTATGTTTTCAAGTCCGAGAAGCTTGTTTCTTTCACTCTCGACAAGCTTCGAGACCGGGATACCTGTCCAGCGGGAGACAATTTTTGCAATTTCCTCATCCGTTACGCGGTCACGAAGCAGTGTATTGTCTTTGGTCTCAGCCGATTTTTCTTCCTCCTCAAGCTCACGCTGAAGCTGCGGAAGCTTTCCGTACTGAAGCTCTGCGGCCTTTGTCAGGTCATACTGCTCTTTAGCCTTTTCTATCCGGTGGTTGATATCCTCAATCTCAGAACGTATCTTCTGAACCTTCTCAATTCCGTGCTTTTCGTTTTCAAGTTTTGCTTTCATAGCATTGAACTTTTCACGAAGCTCTGCAAGCTCCGATTTTATGTCGTCAAGGTGAGAAAGAGTCAATTTATCCGTTTCTTTTGAGAGAGCTTCTTCTTCAATCTCAAGCTGCATTATCTTGTGCTGTATTTCATCCATTTCGGTAGGCATTGAGTACATCTCTGTCTTTATGAGCGCACATGCCTCATCAATAAGGTCTATCGCCTTATCAGGCAAGAAACGGTCCTGAATATACCTGTCTGAAAGCGTTGCTGCGGCTATGATGGCCTTATCCATTATTTTTACGCCGTGATAAACCTCGTATCTCTCTTTAAGACCACGAAGTATGGCTATGGTGTCTTCAACAGTAGGTTCGTCTACCATAACAGGCTGGAAACGACGTTCGAGCGCCGCATCTTTTTCAATGTACTGACGGTATTCGTTGAGAGTTGTCGCACCGATACAGTGAAGCTCGCCTCTTGCAAGCAGAGGCTTTAAGATATTGCCCGCATCAAGCGCGCCGTCGGTTTTACCGGCACCGACTATGGTATGAAGTTCATCGATAAAGAGGATTATTCGCCCATCAGATGATTTAACTTCATTGAGCACGGCCTTAAGTCTTTCCTCAAACTCGCCGCGGAATTTTGCACCCGCGATAAGAGCGCCGAGATCAAGTGAGAATATTGTGTGATTTTTAAGGTTATCCGGTACGTCTCCGCTCACAATACGCAGAGCAAGACCCTCTGCAATTGCTGTTTTACCTACACCCGGTTCACCTATAAGGCACGGGTTATTTTTCGTCTTACGTGAAAGAATGCGGATAACATTTCGTATCTCCTCATCCCTGCCTATAACGGGATCAAGCTTATGCTCACGTGCGCGTTCAACAAGATCCGTGCCGTATTTTTTCAAAACATCATATGTGTCCTCAGGATTGTCAGTCTTAACTTTCTGATTGCCTCTTATACTCTTAAGTGCTTCAAGCACACGTCCTTCCGTTATGTTCTGCTCACGGAACAAAGTTTTGAGAGTATCTGACGGATACTTTATAATGCCGAGCAAAATATGCTCCACGGATACATAGTCGTCCTGCATCTTTGAAGCCTGTTTTTCAGCCTCGTTCAGTGCTTTGTTAAGATCCTGAGAGATGTATACATTGCCCGGATTATAGCCGCTTCCGCTTATCTTCGGAAGTCTTGATACCGCCTCTTCCGTTTTTGAAAGAAGCACCTTTGGCGATGCACCTATACTTTTGATTATTTCTCCCGTAAGTCCTTCACTTTGAGAGAGCAATGCTGCGAGCAGATGCTCTTCACCGACATTACTGTTACCGTTTTCGGTCGCAAGCGACTGAGCATCTCTTATAGCCTCAATCGATTTTTGTGTGAATTTATCTGCATTCATAAACTCATCTCCTTATATTATTTCGCTGTTGTTGGTCATATAATCTTCGTATGCCGGACGTATACCCTCAAGGTTGTCCGAAAAATACATCTTCATCGCACTGTCAAAAAGGTACACATACTCCGCGATAAGCTCACCTGACGACATCCCGCGTTTGGCATACTTGCCGGCAAATTTATTTTCGCGGTGAATGATCGGTCTTTTGAAAACTCCGTTTTCAAATGTATCCTTTCCCGTAAACCCATACGCATATTCAAGCTCCGCCCAAATGTTATAAAACTCGAGCATCTTTGAAAGCAGCGCCGGGTTTGTCGTTCTTGTCGAAACCTTTATAACGCCCTGCGTCAGCTCCGGCTCTCTGTAAAGTTCAATTGAATACTTTACAGTCGGATTGTACTTGTAGCTGAGCGCCGTGCGAATCGACATAACCGAAGATGTCGGCGGAGACAATTCGCTGAATGTCTCCCCTGAATAAAGCTGACGTGCAAGCTCGTCAAATATGCTGCTTATCCTTTTTTCAGGTGTAACCAATGACACATACTCAGCTAAAATCTGATTTATCATATTTGACCGATTGGTGTTATTGATGTATGCCATCCTGTCAACTTTTGCTATGACGTCATCCGCAAGCACCACTGAATAAACACTCTTTTTCATAGTTGACCTCCTTGTCGTCTTGTTAATATCGTATTCACATTTATATAAATTGTCAAGCATTTTATATAAATTAATTTACAAATTTTGCAGATTTAAAATAAAACCACCGAGGGCTCCTCGGTGGTTCGTAATTTTATTATTTTTTTATATCTTTTTGGATTCTGCGGAAACAGCCTCTGCCATAGCGCGTGCGCGCCACGATACGGCTTCTGCTTTGTCGCCCGGTTTTTCATAGGCTTCCGCTATAAACTCCATAACCTTTTTGCGGTCAGATGCCGGAATATCAAAACCGGATTTAAGATAATTTTCAAGTGTGTTTATGTACTTTTCCCATATGCCGTAAAACCCATTAAAACTCACCTCAAAACATAATATGAAGTGAATTTTTAAAGGTTACTGCACCGAGAGGGCCGTAAAGACAACAAAAAAGCAGGTGACCCATCACCTGCTTTTCGTCTGTCATTATTTACAGTTTTTTGAGTAACAATTACTGCTCTTCAACTGCGTATACAGAAACCTTCTTGCGATCCTTGCCGAGACGCTCAAACTTTACGCGTCCGTCAATCTTTGCGAAGAGTGTGTCATCTGAACCCTTACCAACGTTGTTGCCCGGGTGGATGTGTGTTCCTCTCTGCTTTACAAGAATGTTACCTGCGAGAACGTACTGACCGTCAGCACGCTTAACGCCGAGGCGTTTTGATTCTGAGTCACGACCGTTTCTGGTGGAACCCATACCTTTCTTATGTGCCATTAGAACTTACACTCCCTTCTTATTCAGCAGCTTCTGCTTCTGTATCTTTTGCCTTGGCAGCCTTCGGAGCTTTTTCGGAAATCTTTGTGATTTCAAGCTTTGTATATGGCTGTCTGTGGCCCATTTTACGTTTTTCGTTCTTCTTTGATTTGTAGGTAAATACTACAACCTTTTTAGCCTTACCGTTCTTTACAGCCTTAGCTTCAACTGTTGCACCCTTAACATAAGGAGCACCAACCTTGAGGCCTTTGTCTGTACCGAGAGCTAAAATCTTGTCAAGCTTTACTTTAGCATTCTCTTCTACGTCGAGCTTCTCAACGTATACTACGTCGCCTTCAGCAACCTTGTACTGCTTTCCGCCTGTTTCAACAATAGCGTACATGTGTTTTTCATTCCTTTTTATAAGACTCGCTACGACGGGTGGGAAAATCCACTTGATAAAGGCAAATGCCTTAAACCCGGAATACGCGGCTTAAGTATGATACCATAAAAAACAAGTGCAGTCAATAAAAACTTGACTGCACCTAATCATAATTATAAACGTCCGAGATTCTTGCGTTTAAGCTTTGCGGATTTCTTTGAGAAAAACTGCTTATGAAGCATCTTTTTAACCGTCTTTTTTATTTTGTTCTTTTTCTTGAGCTTCTTTGCCTCTTTTGCGGCAAGAATTGCTTTTTCCTTTTCTTCCTCGGCAATTTTGAGTTTTACGGCTTTTGCCTCTGCCTCATCAATTTTCGCCTGAACCTTTGCAGCTTTGGCAGCAGCCTTTTCCTCTGCCTTGCGTAGCTTCTTTATTTTCCTTTTTGACATGTTAAGCTCCGAAGGCTCATTTTTTATTTCAGCTTCAATCTTCTGATTTTTCTTCGATTTTCTGCTCATCACTATCAATCTCCTCTTCATCTGTTTCTTCAGTATCTGCCGCTTCACGTTCGGTCAGAACAGGCCGGCCTTTGTACTTTATCAATTTCATTATTAATATTACCAAACATACCACTGCAAGTGCAAGAGAAAGTATCTGTGACACTCTTATGTTTGTGCCGGCAAAGTACAGGCTGTCCGTGCGAAGTCCTTCGACAAAGGTTCTTTCCGCACCGTACCACACACCGTACGACAGTGCAATCTGTCCGCGAAATTTTCTGTGCTTTTTAAACATGAAATAGAGAAGAACAAATCCTATAAGGCACCATATTGACTCATACAGAAATGTCGGATGAACCCCCTGATACGGATCAACCGTCAAGCCGTGGGCAGTCATGAAGTCCTGGTGTTCCGAAAGATATTCAGTGGTTTTTTCACTCATCATGCCCCATGGCAAAGTGGTGTTTGTACCGAAAGCCTCCTGGTTGGTGAAGTTACCCCACCTGCCTATTCCCTGTCCGGCAAGGAAGCCGACCGCAGCCAGATCAAAGGCGTCAAGCACCTTGAACTTTCGCACTCGGCACGTGATAAACCCGGCAAGAAGAGCACCGATAACACCGCCGTAGATGGCAAGTCCGCCTTCATCGATTCTGATTATGGATGCCGGATTGGCAAGATAGTAGTCAAGGTTGAAAAGTATGTAATAGGCGCGCGCGCCTATTATTGCTCCGACCGTTCCGAAAATAACGGCATCATAGAGCTTGTCAACGTCAATCTTTGCACGTTTCGCAAGGTGAGTTGCCGCAATGAGTGCAACGAGATACCCGAGTGCAATGAGAACTCCGTACCATTTTATTGTGAATTCCATACTTCCTATAGAGAAATGGGCAACAGTCGACGGGATACTGAATCCGCGATCAATGCCGTTGAAATACACTATTGTATAATCGCTCATTTCTATGCCTCCGTGATTACAGACAATGCACAATTGTTTACGTCAAGTTCCTCTTTGAGTCGTTCTTCTGCGTCTTCAACGGTCAGTGTCTTGTAAATATCAATCTCATCAAAAAGATGATAACCCTCAAACTCACATGCTACCATCTCATTCGCAAGGCCGTCAACATTGTTGTACTCCATAATTGCTCTTCCGTAGTGCATACGTCTTATACGCTCGAAATCATCCTTATCAAATCCGTTTTCGCGCAGCTTTGTTATCTCGGATTTAATAGCATCAGCCACGGCACGCGGGTCTTTGCTCTCGCCGGAGAAGATAACACTTCTGTACCCCGGACCCGCAAAGTACTCAGATCCGAAAGAGGTATTGATAAGACCTTCCGAAAAGAGCTTGTCATAGAGCGGCGATGTATCCCCCGCCAAATATTCAAGTATTATTGAAGTCAGTATTTTATCCTTAAGTGACGCATCCTTAACTGACGCATCTTCCTTGAATCCAAGTGCAAAGAGAGGCATTGAAACAGATAATTTTTCTTCAAAATACTCCGATACGATTTCCCTCGGCTCACCGTAATCCGCACGGTCTGTTATAATGCTCTCCTTTTGAGGAAGCACCTTGTCAGCAACTGCAAGCACTTCCTTAACAGTTGTGTTTCCGACACAGGCGAGAACCATGTTTCCCGGGCTGTAAAACGTGTTGTAACAACCGTACAGCATGTCCGCGGTAATTTCCGCAATCGATTCAACAGTTCCGGCAATATCTATCTTAACCGGATGCTTGTGATAAAGACAGCGAAGAAGGTTGAAAAGGACCTGCCATGACGGCTCATCTTGGTACATACGTATTTCCTGTCCTATGATTCCCTGTTCCTTTTCAACCGTTTTCTGTGTGAAATACGGATGAGAAACAAAGTCAAGAAGTATGGCAAGGTTTTCGCTGAATCCTGATGCACATGAGAAAAGATAACAGGTTTTGTCAAACGATGTATACGCGTTTGCAGACGCACCCGTCTTTGCGAATCTTTCAAAAGCGTCAAGCTCTTCACTCTCAAAAAGCTTATGTTCAAGGAAATGAGCTGTTCCCTCAGGAATAGCCACAGCCTCTTCGCCGCGTTTCTTTATAAAAGTATCTATAGAACCGTAGTTTGTTCCGAATATGGCATACGTAGTCGAATAACCCTGTTTCGGATAAACGAGTATTTTAAGACCTGACTTGTGGTTAATTTCAAAATATGAGTCTCGGAGAAGATCATTTTTTATTTCACGAATGTTTATATTGTCCATGTTTATTCCTCCTCCGTTCCTTTGAGCATATACACGGTATCCAGAGTCATACGCTTTGCCATTTTGATAACGTCATCCTCGGTAACTCTCATGAGTCTGTCGATCGTTTCCTCCGGCGTCTCAAACTTATCATCCGTTATCTGTGCAGCACTCCAAGCGTCAATATCCTCGGGTGTATCACATGCGCTGCTGAGTGTGTCCTTCATTGAAAGAAGTGACGCGCTTATGTCTTCTTTACCGACCTCTCCGTTTTTAAGCGATTCAAGTTGGTTCAGAATTTCTTTTTCCGCAGTCTCGGCATTTTCATTTTCAATTCCGCTCTGAACTATGACGATACCTTTGTGTCGGTAAAAACGTGCCGAGCAATAATAGCAAAGGCTCATCTTCTCACGTACATTCATAAAGAGGCGTGAATATGTGCCTCCACCGAAGATATCCGTCATTATTTTAAGTTCGGGATACTCCCCCGACGCAGTATCTTCGGTAGTTCCGACACGGAAGCCCATAACGAGCTTGCCCTGATTTACCGGAAGTTCCTCGGTAACGCGTCTAAGCTCACCTGCAGTCGTGACAACCTCTGTATGGAGCATCGCAAGCTTTTCGCGTTTGATGCCGGACTTTGCAATGTACCCCTTGAGAAGCTCCGCAATCTTTGCGGTGTCTACATTGCCGACAGCGTTTACAAGTATATGACCCGTCTTTAAAACATTTCTGTAAGCGTCATAGATACTTTCGGGGGTGAGCTTGTTTATGCCGTCCTCAGTGCCGTATACGTTTGATGAGAAAGCCTCATTCTCGCACATTATCTGTTCAAGACGGCGAAGCGCATAAACACGTTTGTCGTTCATTTCGCCCTGGATACGTTCAACCATAAGACGTTTTTCTCTTGTAACTTCATCCTTGTCAAATCTGTTTTCATCAGCATTCGGATTGAAAACAAGACCGAATAACAAGTCTGCACATGAGAGAATGATATCTTCATCATCAAATGCAAATTTGTTATCTATCATTGTCATTGAAAGTCTCAGGACATGTGTTTCTCCGTTCTTCATAACGGACGGAGTAAGAGTCGCACCGTAAAGGCTTGCAAGCTTTTTGTTGAGTTCACGGTAGGTTTTATACTCTTTGCATGATCTGTTGAGAATATACGGAAGAATTGCATTGCATGACGCATCTTTAAGAAGAGGTACAGCTATGTTGAAAGAAAGTCTTCCGGTTTTGAACCTGTCCGTTTTATATGAGCAAAGACGTATTCCGTCTGCCACTTCGGTAATTTCAAATCTGTTATCCATTATCCGCCTCCGAAATCAAAAAATTAAACGTATAGTATTTTAACATAAAGAGCATGGTAAATAAAGCCTTTTAATTGACAGTTATCCCTTACTTTGTTATCATTTTCAGCAGAGGTGACTTAAGCTATGAATTTTAAACCGCTCCCAAACGATAAGGTCGAGTGCTTTGCTCTGGTGAAAAAGTCAGAGGTCAGAACTTCGACAAAGGGAGGTAAATATCTTGATATTACCCTTTCCGACAAAGACGGAGAAATAAACGGAAAGTACTGGGACTACATTGACGGTACAACACCTGATTTTCCGCAAAACTCCGTGGTAAAGGTACGCGGAGCTCTCAACGAGTATAAGGGTACAACACAGCTCCGCATTGAGCTTATAAGAAAAACCGTTCCTACCGACTGCATAGAGGTTGAAGACCTTGTTCGCTCCGCGGAATACCGTCCGGAGGACATGTTCGCGGAAATCTGTACCATGTTCTGCAGATTCAAAGATGAGGACCTTAAAAATATCTGCCTTAAGATGTACGAGAACAACCGTGAAAGACTTTTGTACTTTCCGGCTGCCGTAAAGCTTCACCACGCAATGCGCGGAGGTCTTCTCTACCACACACTCTCCATCATGAAAACTGCAAATGCTGTCTGCGATGTATATCCGCTTGTAGACAGAGATTTGCTTCTTGCCGGTGCAAGCCTCCACGACATTGGCAAAACAGTGGAGATGAATGCAAATTCGCTCGGACTTGCCGACGAATACACCGTTGACGGAAACCTTATAGGACATCTTGTTCGCGGCGCTATGATGGTGAGAAAATGCGGAGAGGAAATCGGAACACCCGATGAAAAAATACGGCTCCTTGAGCACATGCTTCTCTCTCACCACGGAAACCCCGAATTCGGTTCGGCGGTAAGGCCTATGTTTACCGAAGCAATGATTCTCTCTGCACTCGATGAGCTTGACGCAAAGATATATGAATTCTCCGAGATAACAAGCGAGCTTGATGCCGGAACCTTCAGCGGACGCCAATGGGCGCTTGACGATGTCAAAGTGTATAATCACGGACGCACGGAAATAAAGCCGAAGGCTGTTCTTTTAAGTGAGGATAATCATGAGTAATAAGACTTCAAACGAGGATAATAACGCATACATTGAGTTCGGTGACGACAATGCATGGACCGAGATAAAAATAAAACTTCCGGCAGACTCACTTGAGATTGCCGAAAGCATTGCAGCTATGACTGTACCTTACGGATTCTATGTCGAGGACTACAGAACGCTGGAAGAAGAGACAATGGAAATTGCCCATATTGACCTTATTGATGAGGAACTTCTGAACAAAGACAGAGATACCGGGTACATACACATATATCTCGAGCCCGACATGAACCCGGCAGAGGCACTCGCCTTTCTTACAGAACGTTTTGGCGCAGAGGGTATCACATATGAAACAGAGACTCTCGTCTGCGAAAAAGAGGACTGGCAAAACAACTGGAAAAAATATGTTGAACCTATGGAAATCGGGGACAAGCTCCTTATCATGCCTGACCTCTCAAAAAAGGTCGATGACACCGCGCGCAAGGTTCTCTTTATCGAACCGGGTCTTGCATTCGGCACCGGCACACACGACACCACCAGACTCTGCCTGACCGCGCTTTCAGAGCGCATACACGGAGGAGAGTCTGTACTTGACCTCGGATGCGGAAGCGGCATACTCGCGCTCTCAGCCCTGCTTCTCGGCGCGTCATCTGCCGAAGGCGTTGACATAAGCGACATTGCGGCAAAAACAGCCGTAGAAAACGGAAAAATCAACGGATTTACCGAGCCGCAGTATAAGATACATTGCGGTGACATGACAGAAGAAATCACAGGCACCTATGACATAGTTGTTGCAAATATAGTTGCCGACATCATCATTCTTTTCTGTCAAAACGCACGAAGGTTTATGAAACCCGACGGGCTCTTCATAGTCAGTGGAATAATCGAAACACGCGAAGAAGATGTCACCGCCGCTTTTGCCGAATACGGATTTACCGTTGTTGAGCGCAAAGAGAGCAAAGGCTGGCTGTGCTTCGTTCTTAAATAAAAGAAAATTCAAATAAAAAGAGACCCGAAAGCCGATTGGTTTTCGAGTCTTTTTTCATTTTATAAATTTATGAATATTTTTGTTTATACATATTCACTTATGTTCTGTTCTTTATCTCGCCGAGAAGCTTTTCGATAAATGCTTCAAGAGGCATAACCTCAGTTTCACCTGTGTCACGCATACGAACAGAAACCATTCCGCTTTCAGACTCTTTCGGTCCGAGTACAAGCATATACGGAACACGTGCAACCTGCTGTGCTTCACGTATCTTATAGCCTATCTTCTCGTTTCTGTCATCAAGCTCAACTCTGATACCGAGAGCCTTGAGCTTTTCATAAACCTCAGTTGAGTAATCAAGAGTTTTTTCAGAAACAGGAAGAACCTTAACCTGTGTAGGCGCAAGCCATACAGGGAATTTTCCTGCGAAGTGCTCTGTAAGGATACCGATAAAGCGTTCGATAGAACCGAAGCATACGCGATGGATCATTATAGGTCTTTGCGGCTGTCCGTTTGAGTCAATATACTCAAGGTTAAAGTTGAGCGGCATCTGGAAGTCAAGCTGGATAGTACCGCACTGCCATGTACGTCCGAGGCAGTCCTCAAGATGGAAGTCAATCTTCGGACCGTAGAAAGCGCCGTCACCCTCGTTGACAATGTAATCCATACCGAGTTTTTCAAGTGCACCCTTAAGACCGTTTGTTGCAGCTTCCCAGTCTTCATCAGATCCCATTGAGTCCTCAGGTCTTGTTGAAAGCTCAACAAAGTACTTGAAGCCAAACTTTGAATAAACCTCATCTATAAGGTGTACAACATTCATTATTTCATCGGTAATCTGATCACGGGTCATGAAGATATGTGCGTCATCCTGGGTAAAGCAGCGAACACGGAAAAGCCCGTGAAGAGCACCCTTAAGCTCATGTCTGTGTACAAGACCGAGTTCACCCACACGAAGCGGAAGTTCACGGTAAGAATGTGGCTGACTCTTGTAAACCATAACGCCGCCCGGGCAGTTCATCGGTTTTATGCAATAGTCCTCATCATCGATCTTTGTTGCGTACATATTGTCTTTATAGTGATCCCAGTGTCCGCTTGTTTCCCAGAGTTTTCTGTTCATTATAAGCGGAGTTGAAACCTCTACGTAATTTTCTCTGTAGTGGATGTCTCTCCAGTAATCAATAAGTGCGTTTTTAAGAGCCATACCGTTTGGAAGGAAGAACGGGAATCCCGGACCCTCTTCACAGATCATGAAGAGCTGCATCTCTTTGCCGATCTTTCTGTGATCACGGCGTTCTGCTTCCTCAAGAAGCTTCATATGATCATCAAGCTCCTGCTGAGTTGCAAACGCAGTGCCGTAGATACGTGTGAGCATCTTGTTATTCTTGTCAGCTTTCCAGTATGCACCTGACTGTCCGGTTATCTTGAAAGCCTTGAGTCCTTTGGTATAGGTTAAGTGGGGACCTACACACATATCAACATACTCACCCTGTGAGTAAAAGCTTATCTTAGCATCATTCGGAAGATCGCCGATATGCTCAACCTTGTAGGTTTCATGGCGCTCCTCCATGTGCTTTATAGCTTCCTCTCGAGGAAGAGTATATGTCTTTATAGGAAGATTTTCTTTGGTAATCTTCTTCATCTCTTTTTCTATTGCGAGAAGATCCTCATCTGTGAGCTTTGTGTCACCGAGGTCAACATCGTAGTAGAAGCCTTTGTCCGTTGCAGGTCCGTAAGCAAAGTCAGCCTGCGGCCAAAGTCTCTTTATAGCCTGTGCCATAATATGTGCCGCAGTGTGTCTTATTACGTGGAGTTCTTCCTCCTTCGGGCACTCTGCAACTGTTCCGTCATTGTAAATTACTTTCATGAATTCGGTCCCCTTACTAAATTACATAAAAATCGAAAAAATTAATTACAGAAAATTTTACAACTTCTTGCGTATTATTGCAAGTGCAAATACGGAACAAAGACCTGTTATCACGTAAATATTTAACTTTTCCGAGGTTGTATCACGCGTTTTCGGATTCGGCTTATTAAAATCCACAGGTGTCCCTCCGGCAAGCTCCATTTTCGGCCTTTCAATACTGACCGGTATCATCTCGTTCGGGATAGCCTCACCCGCGTTTACTGAAACCTCTACGGTTCCGTTTTCAGATAAACTGTTTTCGTAATCAGACGGAACAATAAGCGGATATTTTTCATCCGACAGCACGTACCCGCTCGCAGTCGTCAATTCTTTTATGTAATATTCATAACCAAAGGGAAGATCCACATTCATATGAAATTTTCCGTCCTTTGAGACTTTTACAATTTCAAGCAACGAATCCGCGGGAAGCTCTCCTATCGCCTCTGCGTTGTAAACCCCGAACGAAACCCGGTCTAAAAGTTTTGTCTGTCCTTCACTTATACTGCTGCTTGAAAGCAGCACTTTTGAAAAACTCAAAGCATATTTTATACGCAAGTTTTCAAGTGTGATATCCGTGTCGTCATAAAGTGACACCGGGGCATCCGCAGAAGCTTTTATGTAACCGTCCGGTGCTGTTCTCTCACGAAGATAGTACTCACCGTCATAGAGCGGCTTTGTCTTAACAGGCCCTTCTGACACAGTAGTAACCGTGTCAACAAGTTCATCCTTTGAGACAAGCAAACTTCCGTCGGTATTACGGATTTCCTTTACCGCATAAACATCTACAATACAACCCGAGAGATATCCCATCTCATAAACAGGAGTGCGTATTTCTCCCTCTGTAAAGCCTTTCAGAATCTCGCCTTTTTTATAGACAGAAATCTGTTGTGTCTTACTTGTGAAATCCGCAGTCACGGAAACAACACTCGAAACAGCCGGAGCGGTATTTCCGAGAACAGTCACCTGTCCGTCCGTTTCAGGGGACATAACAACAAGACTCTGAGGTGACGTTGCGGGCATTTTTTTATTCATCGCAACTTTTACATCTGAAAGCAGTTTCTCAGATGAAAGGCAAAGTTTATTCCCTGATACGGAAATGTGAAGATCAGCATTTGTACATGATAAATTGTACTCACCAAGCACCGAATTTTTGTCAATCAAATTTGCCTTGTAAAGTTTGTCGGTTTTGTCATACTTAAGAAGTATCTCATTGCCGCCAAAGTCCGGTGTTTTTCCATGTGAGAACACCTTTGCGACAAGATTTTTATATGCTGTCATTGCACGTTTCTCAACGCCGGTAGACCTGTATGTCAGAATATCCGTCATTGTGTCGGCATCCAGATAAGTGTTTTTGTAGTTGACTGCCTGTCTTTTATCACTTGCAGGGCTTTGGCGTATACCGGTCTGGAATTCCCAGATAAGTGCCTGCGTTGCGGCATATGCATCCGCAGCTGACATGCCGAGATTGCTATTTGGAAAGCCGTATGTGGTTGCAAGCATTATTCCCTCACGCTGCCCGGCGCTTATTGATTTCCAATACATACTGCTCGCCGTGGTTTCTGCTTTTCGCTCTATGTACGAAAATATGTCCGTTCCGTATTCGACGCAGTAAAGCCACATGGGGAGTCCGGAGTCATCGACCTTCGGAAGCCCTTTGTTAGTATCTGACAGATAAAGCATACGCATGTACATTCGAGTACCGTCAAGTTCTTCATAAAGATATGCCTTTTCACTGGTTGTCGAATAAGAATCGGCACCTTCACAGCAGTAGTTTTGCAAATTGACATATCCGCAGTTTCCGGCCGAAATTGACTCGGCAATAGTCGAAAAGCTAAGCGAAAAAATTAAAATTATAACCAGAGTCAATGCACACAAGGTGTGCACTGATTTTTTTGTTTTCATGCTGATAATTCTCCTTCAAACCGTAAATTAAAAATAAAAAGCGGCCGCTGACAAATGATAGGGGGGAAATAAGTGCCAATGGCCATAGATATGGTCAGTGTTATTTGCATTGGGGTGTATGGAGAGTAGCGACCGCTTTTCATGCTAGTTTATAATCCTACTCGGCGAACTCTGCCTTGTAGGCTGTAATTCTGAATCTCACACGCGGTTTTCCCTCTTTATCGGTGTACTTTTCATTGTTGAATGTTCCGTTTACGATAATTTTGATACCCTTTTTCAGGTATTTTTCCGCAAAGTCCGCAAGCTTGTCCCAACAGCAAACTTCATAAAATTCACCGTCGGCTTTATCAGAATCATTGTTTGCCAAAGAGAAGTTTGCAACTTTAATTTTTTCGTCTCCCACGGTCCTCACCTCAGGGTCAGCCGTAAGTCTTCCGGTAAGTGTGATTGTCTTCATAAAAATCCTCCTTTTTTATCGGGGCCTTTTAAAAAACCCCTCTATATATAGAATACTTTTCGAGGCCAAAATCAGACAAAAAAAGTATGAAAGGTCGAAAAAAGCCATCGAACGGTCGCTAAGTCCGCTCGATGGCCTATTTTTTCAAATTTTCGATTTTCAGATTTTTACAGAAAAATCAGCAAAAAAGTCAATGAAAAAGTCACTTGAAAACTACTTAAAAAGCACTCAAAATTCACTCAAAAAATCACATGAGTTCACAGATGGAATTTGCAAATTCAACCGGATCCTCAATAGGCATTCCCTCAATGAGAAGTGCCTGATTGTAAAGGAGCTCAGTATAAGTTTTTACCTTTTCCTTATCTGTCTTGTAAAGCTCGGTGATAGTTTTGAATATCTTGTGATCTGTATTGATCTCAAGAACTTTCTGTGCCTTTATTCTGTTCGCCATATCCGGCTGGCTTGAAAGTGCTTTTTCCATCTCAAGTGAGATGCCGCCCTCCGTTGAGATACATACCGGGTGTGACTTAAGTCTGCCGGATGCACGTACGGCAGTGACCTTGTCGCCGAGAGTCTCCTTCATAAAGTCAAAGAGCTCCTTATTGTCCTCATCAAGTTTCTTTACGTTTTCCTTATCCTCATCACTCTCAAGTCCGAGATCGTCATCAGATACGGAACGGAATTCTTTCTCGTCATAAGCACGCATTGTCTTAAGTGCAAATTCATCAACATCCTCTGTTAGATAAAGAATTTCGTAACCCTTATCGAGAACCCGTTCTGCCTGCGGAAGCTTTGATATCTGATCAACTGATTCACCGCATGCATAGTAGATATACTTCTGATCGTCTTTCATACGGGATACATAGTCGGCAAGAGTAGTATATTTTGATTCGAATGATGAGTAGAACAAAAGCAGATCCTTAAGTGTATCAACATTCATGCCGAAGTTCTGGTAGATACCGAATTTAATCTGCATACCGAATTGTTTCCAGAACTGCTCATACTTCTCACGGTCATTCTTTTGCATAGAGAGAAGCTCACTCTTTATCTTCTTCTCAAGATGCTTTGCTATAACGCTTACCTGTCTGTCCTGCTGAAGCATCTCACGTGAAATATTGAGAGACAAATCTGCCGAGTCAACAACTCCGCGTACAAAGCTGAAGTAATCCGGAAGAAGATCCTTACAGTTTTCCATAATAAGAACGCCGGATGCATACAGACGGAGACCCTTTTCAAAATCCTTGCTGTAATAGTTAAACGGAGCTCTGCCCGGTATAAAGAGCAATGCATTGTATGTTGCGGCACCCTCAGTGGACGAGTGAATTACACGGAGAGGATCGGTATAGTCATAGAAGGTGTCCTTGTAGAACTGATTGTACTCCTCCGGCTTAACCTCACTCTTGTTCTTCTTCCATACAGGGGTCATCGTGTTGAGGGTTTCCTCTTTCTGAATGTCCTCGTATTCGTCCTCTGTACCCTCTTTCAGTTCATGGCTCGTGGTCATCATCTTGATAGGATAACGGATATAATCCGAATACTGCTTTACAAGATTTTTTATCTCATACTCAGATGCAAAACGTGAATATTTTTCATCGTCGGTATCGTCCTTGAGAGTAAGAGTTATAGTCGTACCGTGACCGTCGCGTGTAGCCTCGGTTATCGTGTAGCCGTCGGCACCGCTTGATACCCACTTATATGCCGTATCCGAGCCGTATGCCTTACTTACAACTTCAACCTTTTTTGCGACCATAAATGCAGAGTAGAATCCGACACCGAACTGTCCGATGATGTCAATATCCTCAGCAGCTTTCTCATCGGACATCTCATCATTTTTGAAGATACCCGAACCGCTCTTACAGATTGTTCCGAGATTCTGCTCAAGTTCATCCTTTGTCATACCGATTCCGTTATCTGTGATACTGAGAGTTTTGTTTTCCTCGTCACGGTCAATAAAGATAAAGAAATCGGATCTTGAAAGACCTCCGATATTGTCCGTGAGAGACTTGTAATAAAGCTTATCCATTGCATCCGATGCATTCGAAATAAGCTCACGAAGGAAAATTTCCTTATTTGTGTAAATAGAGTTAATCATAAGGTCAAGAAGCCTTTTCGATTCTGCCTTAAACTGTTTTTTTGCCATGATAAACACCTCTGATATTTTTCGGATACGTCCTGTGCTGCATAGCGATGTATACCGCTTCAAAACACGAAACGCCTTTATATACAAAATTATGTGTTGTTAGCACTCTTTACAATGGAGTGCTAACAACACATATACTATAACCCTGCCGCCTCAAAAATTCAAGGCTTTTTTTACAATTTTTTCTTCGCTGAGGGGAATTTTCACATTGCCTATTATCCGGCAACATTCGTGACCTTTCCCGGACAGAAGCAAAATCTATCATTACCGTGTAATCCGTCTTAAGATCAAGAATCTGTGCCCTGCCGCGTACAGGGCGAATCTCAGTCACGGCATCTATTATCTCGTCAAAGTTAAAGTCCAACATGTGCAAAACCGTCATAATTTTCAAAAAACCACCCCTCATAAAAGTGTATGAAAGGGTGGTTCTTTTAATTACTTTTATACCTATGATCTCATCTTGTAAATTTGCTTATCATATTCTATCTATCCCATTTTTCACAAAGAGCAATAATCTGATCGGCAAGCTTTGCAAGATCTTTATTTGTTCCGCCTTCGTTATGCCTTATAACCTGTTGAAGTCTCTGACCTGCAAGAACAAGACGGCCAAACGGACTGTTTGGACTGATATTTGCATTCGGTGTTGTTTTCTTTTCAATCTTTTTACGGTTGCCTTCTGACAATATGGTATTAGTCACAAGATCTACCTTTGCATATGGATACGGTGCAAAAGTCTCAAGCCCGAGTTCATTGTGAACCTTGGCCGCAAAGCTGTCACACACTCCGTCATCGCCATGGCACACGAAAACGTGCTTCGGCTTTGTTTCAAAGTTCTTTATCCATGTCATAAGCCCATTTATGTCGGCGTGGCCGGAAACGCCGCCGAGAACATCTATCTCGGCACATATCTCTATTTCCTCACCGAATATCTTTACTTTTTCGGCGCCGTCAACTATGCTTCTTCCAAGCGTTCCTATAGCCTGATATCCGACGAACAAAATTGTACAGTCGCTGCGCCACAGGTTGTGCTTTAAGTGATGCTTGATACGACCGGCCTCGCACATGCCGCTTGCCGAAATAATGACTTTCGGCTCCATATCGTAGTTTATCGCCTTCGACTCTTCAGAAGTTACTGCAAGCTTAAGGTTTGAAACCTGTATGGGGTTAATGCCTCTCTCAAGAAGTTCAAGAGTCTCAGGATCAAGGTACTGTTTATCACAATTGCTGTAAATATTTGTCGCCTCAATCGCAAGCGGACTATCCACATATACCTTGAAATCACCGTGTTCCTTCACAAGGCCTTGTTCTTTTATCTGTCTTATAAAATAAAGTATTTCCTGCGTTCTTCCGACGGCAAAGGATGGGATGACGAGATTTCCTCCCCTGTCAAAAGTCTTTTGGATAATCTGTGCAAGCTCATTTACATAGTCCGGTCTCTTTCCATGCGCTCTGTCACCGTAAGTTGACTCCATAACAACATAATCAGCGTCAAAGATATACTTCGGGTCGTTTATAAGCGGCTGATTCGTATTTCCAATGTCTCCGGAGAAAACAATTTTCTTTGAAATACCATTCTCCGTAAGGAAAACTTCTATGCTTGAAGATCCGAGAAGATGACCCGCATCCACAAATCTTATCTGTACGCCGTCACATACCGAGATCATTTCATTGTAGCTAAATGGGCTGAACAATTTAAGAGCCGCAATCGCATCGTCTATCGTGTACAGAGGAACAAACTCCTCCTTACCTGCTCTCTTATTCTTTCTGTTTTTCCATTCCGCCTCGAATTCCTGTATGTGCGCGCTGTCACGAAGCATGATACTGCAAAGATTATATGTCGCTTCTGTAGAAAAAATCGTACCCTTGAATCCTTGCGCCGCAAGAAGCGGAAGCTTTCCGGAGTGGTCAATATGCGCGTGCGTCAAAAACACGTAATCTATTTCGCCTGCCGCAACAGGAATTTCGCCCGACTCGTAAACATCAATCCCCTGCTCAAGACCGCAGTCAATAAGGATTTTCTTGTCGTTTACTTCAAGGAAATAACAGCTTCCCGTAACCTCATGTGCAGCACCGCAAAACGTAAGTTTCATCAAAACACTTCTTTTCTTTTGTTGTTGTCAATGTAATTTGCAGTCTAATTATATGTTTACCATTTATTTCTTACTTTTTCGGCAAACGCAAGCATATCCTTCACTTCAATTACCGTTCCGTCATCGAGCACAGCTTTACCCGTAAAACGGCCGAATACCTGATGCTGATCAGAGCCGAGAGGCCCGACGGCTACATTGGCGGCGCGGTCGAGAATCGGAACAAAATCCATCTCAAACCTTCCGTCACTTGAGGTAAATGTCCACGGACTCATAAAGTCATCTGTGCCGTCAGCCTTTTTCGGTATGTTAAACGATACCCGCTCAAGTTTGTGAGCCTTTCCGTCATAGAAAAGCATATTTTCAGAAGCTGCCGAGGTGTCACCGAAGCCGTACCCGATATTGAAGCCGAATGTATGTCCGCCGGGTAAGCCTGTCTGACCTGCACCCCAAAACCATGTGTTGTCATAGGTCCACACACCGCGTCCCCAGTCGAGGAGTCCGTAGGAATTGTTTGTCTCATCAAAAGTATATGTCTTTCCCTTGAATGTCGCTGTTCCTCTTGCTTTCATACATACAATCTTCTGATTGTAATAGAAATGTTTCGGATGATCCTTCCATGGAGTCGCGATAACCATGGATTCTTTTGGGAAATCGGAAAGAGTTATGTCTACCTTAAAATCATTCTCACCGTCAAACTTCTTGTAGTCGCAGGTAAGATGACGTGTTTTTCCGTCATTTATAAAATTGAGTTTCACACGCCTTGAATTGTAGCATGCATCACCGATTTTTGATGTTGAAGGAAGTCCTATTTTTCCGTTCGTGAAAAATTTCATAACACCTGCGGTATGCTCCCACGGTTCACCTGTGAAGTCGAGAATAGATGCACTCTCCTGACCCATGTATGAGTTGTCATCAACAGTCATTGCAATGGCAAAGTCATTCGTTGTTATGAGATAATAATCCCATTCCTTGATACGGAATCCCGGTGCCTTTATTGCACTTCTGTCATATTTTTTTATGAGTTTTTTTGCGTATCCGCACTCACAAAGATGACCGTTTTCATCAAGAAGCGGACCCGCGCTGAGTTCTTTATTCATGTCTGTTCTCCTTCGTAAAGGCGGGGTTACGCCCCCGTATTTTTACAACAATTATTATACTCCTTTCATATTTATATTTTTAGTGTTGCATTTTGGACTTGGTTGTGGTAATATATTTGAGCGGCAAAAAGCATATGTGCGCTCGTAGCTCAGCTGGATAGAGTGACTGGCTACGAACCAGTAGGTCGGGGGTTCGAGTCCCTCCGGGCGCGCCAGTGAAGAGAACAGGAGGACCTGTTCTCTTCTTTTTTTT
>CAVGIJ010000019.1:0-22239 GCA_963629305.1 Acutalibacteraceae bacterium | reverse complement strand
GCCTAAAACCGCAGGACTTGAAGTGGTAGAATAACATGTCATTTTAAAAGCAAAAAAGTTGCCGCGTTTCACCTTTTGTGAATCGCGGCAATTTATTATTTTTAATTATTAATGTTTAGTTTCAAAAATTCAATTTCACTTTTGTCGGTAATATTGAAGAGTTTAATGAATTCATCAAAGGTATGATTGTTGGAAATAAACTGTTTAAGCATTTCAAGTTGTTTGTTTTCAGCGCCTTCAGTTCTACCTTGCATCACTCCCCTTTTTACACCGTCCAGATATACTCCGTCACTCCAATTACACATACCGTCCATCTCCTTCGCCGTTTGCTTGTCTATCGTTATGTCGAATTTTTCTTTAAGATATTTCTTCTTTTTGTCTGTTTTTATTTTGTCTGAAAATACTGTGCTTAAGTATCCTATCACATTGTCATCATCAGTGTTTTCTAGTGAACCGAGTCCTATGATTATTATGTTCATAAGGTCGTAGTTATCTTTTTTATCTTGAAAACAGCCTACCACATTTTTCTCCGTTATGCAATATTCCGTGACTGTATTATGTATTCGTTTCGGTCCGTTTCTGCATATCCAAATACTATACACTTTCTTTATCTTACCGTATTCGGCGTTTGAAAACTCCGTGTTGTATTGAGATGATATAAGTCTGCTTGCATAGTATACTGCTCTTTTAAGAAGCGGATATGTTCCGCTTATCAAAGTCTGCGCTTCAATATTTACTATGAGTTTGATGTAGGTGTTTTCTGACGGAACATATGCATAAAACAATGCGTCATAAAAAACATTGCCTTCATAAAGAAGCTTGCTTACAGTGTCCTGCCCTTTTATAAAAGACGAACTCTCATCCGGATATACGCCTGTAAGTTCTTCGGGCGTATTTTCAATACACTTTTCAATCTCTTTTGTATCGAGACCTTTAAACTCACTTACACATTCTTTCAAAAGACCTGCAAGGATAGGCTTGAAAGAAAACATCTTTTTACAGACCGTATCAAGTGACTCTTTTTTCTTTTCAAGTTCAATATCTGTCATTTTATCATTCCTTCCATATGTATCGGGAGCTTTTTTGAAATTACACTTACACAAGGATTAAACTCGGAAAGTTTTATCAGTTAAATGCGTGAAGAGACATCGTTTTATATGAGAGACGAAGCGTCGATCACCTTTTAAAATAGAATGGGGCGCTAGCGGAGTATTGAGTAAAAAATGATGTCTCTTCAGAAAGCTTTACCTTGAAAAAATGTCATTCAAGACTGATTCACAAAAAGTCTTTCAAAAAAGATCCCTCTATATATAGAATACTTTTCGAGGGCAAAATCAGACAAAAAAAGAATGAAAGGTCGAAAAAACCTTTCATTCGGTCGTAATGTTTAAAAATATTGTGATTATTTTACTCTGCGGCTTTCGGCAAAAGCTTCGTCCGGTGTCACATAAATTGTCCAGTTTTCATGGAAAATAACCTTGCCCGGTTTTGCACCGACAGGCTTTTTGAGATTTTTCACAAGAGTGTAGTCAACGGGCACCTTGTGTGCATCCTTTGCGGTGCTGTTGACAGCGGCGATGACTGCCGCTTCCTCTATGGCACGGTCAGAGATTTCACCGTTTTTATTTACAATGATAACGTGTGACCCCGGGTAATCCTTTGTATGGAGCCACATGTCAAGCTTATCGGAGGACTTCATTGAAAGTTTATCATTCTGAATATTGTTTCTCCCGACAAGGATCTTGAATCCGTCGGTTGTCTCATATTCTTTAGGCGGTAATGAATTTACCGCCTTTGTTTTTACCTTTTGTCCGTTCTTTTTTACCTTCTGTGATTTTTGCATGCTGCGATTTTTTATGTACCCGCTCGACAAAAGTTCTTCCTTTATTGCACCGATGTCTCTCTCATTTTCGGCACGTGAAAGCTCATCCAGCACTGTATCAAGGTATGCAATCTCTTCAATTCCGGATGCGATTTGTTCCGTAAGCTTCTTCTCGGCAGTATACGTTTTCTTATACTCCTTGAAATATTTCTGTGAATTCTGCACCGGAGAAAGTGCAGGATCAACAGTGATGCGAATTATTTTGTTATCATCATAATAGTTCGGAAGATCATAGTAGGTTGTGCCCTTTTGCAGCTGATAGAGATTTGCGTTTATGAGCTCGGCATTTACACGAAGAGTTTCTCTGTTTTCGCACTCCTTGAGTTCTATTCTCTGATTGTCAACCTTGCGGATTATTCTCTCTTTTGTGTTTTGCAAAAGCTTTCGAAGATCCGCAGTTTTATGCGTGATTCTCTCAAGAGAATCACGCTTTGAATAGTACTCATCCAAAAGCTCCGAGGCACTGTCAAAATACTGTACACCTGCCGCACTCCCGTACTGATTTACAGGCATGAAAGAAAAATCAAAGGGCTTTCCGTTTTCATCCTTCAAAAGGCAATACCTTTGAGAACCGTGAGCATATTCACGTTTAAACTTATCAAGCACAAGAGAAAGTGTTTTAAGATCTGCATCTCGCACATACACATCCTCACCAAAGGCGATGTATGAGAGTTCCCTTGAGACAATAGGTGAAACCCCCATAACAGATGAAAGAATCGCAGATGACACCGCTTTATTCGGGAATGACATAATACGCTCTGTGGCAAGATCTGTCGTATCTTCAAGAATATTGACCTTATCCTGCGCAGGTGGCAATTCATACTTTACGCCCGGCAAGACGAGGCGTTTTGAGGACTTGGTGTAATCGACGCGCTTTAGGGCGTCGATTACCGTGCCGTCCTCAAAAATGAGTACGACGTTGCTGTACTGCGCCATGATTTCAATGGCGAGAGAAAGTTCTTCTTTCTCTCCCATTTCATTCGTGGCGAGAAAATCGAGAAAAAGGATACGGTCACATCCGCTTTGGCGGATAGCGGTGACCGTGGCTCCGCCCAGCCTTTTTCGAAGAAGCATGCACAGCATAGGTGGGCTTGCCGGGTTTTCATATGAAGCACCCGTTATGTTTATACGAGGGCTGTTTGCACGCGCACTGATAAGTAATTTTTTTCCGCCGTAAGTTTTCGTCCTAAGGGAGAGTACAAGCTCCTCGGATGACGGTTGATACACTTTATCAACTTTTGCACCGATTATGCTGTTTTCAAGTTCCGCACATATACAGTGCAGAAAAAATCCGTCAAGTGACAATATTGTTTTCTCCTTTCAGCTCAACCCACATAACAACACGGAGACGATTCTATATATTTGTATTCAATATCCGGGAATTCTTTTTTCAGAAGATTCATAAGAACCGGCATGGAGACAGTTTCAGTCTCATAATGACCCGCTGCAAGAAGTGAGATACCGAGATCAACTGAGTCCAGAAAATCATTGTGCTTTGCATCGCCTGTCACATATGCGTCTATTCCGTCGGCGGCAATATCGCCCATGAATGATGCTCCCGCTCCGCCGCAGACTGCAACGGATCTTATCATTTTGTCCGGCATTGAAACTCTCACAACCGTATCGAGTGTCTCTGCAACAATTTCCGCAAATTCATTCGCCGGTACGGGAGATTTAAGTTCACCTACACGCGGCATAGAGAGATCTCCGTCATCACGAAGTCTGTGTATGTCACGAAGTCCGAGCATTGTTGCGAGAACATCGTTTACACCCGCATCTGCAAAGTCCCAGTTCGTATGAGCACAAATAATTGACTTACCGCTTTCTATGGCTCTGAAAACAGGAGAACCGAAATGAACGGACTTAAGAGGATCCCAAATTACGGGATGATGGCTTACAACAAGGTCAGCACCGAACTCAAAAGCTGCGTCCAAGGTAGCATTTGTCACGTCCAAGCAAACCGCAATTTTTTTTACGTCGGCGTCTTTGTTCCCCACAAGAAAGCCGCTGTTGTCCCATGACTCCTGAGTTTCAAACGGTGCTATCGTGTTTATAAAATTAAAGATATCTGCTACTGTTGCCATACATTGCCTCCTGTTTCTTATGCTTTTTAGTTTATAATTGTTTAGTTTAGATATTTTACGTTTATAGTATTGCTTTTTATAATATTGCTGTTTTCATATGTTAAGCAACGTATCAATATACGCAATAACGCTCTGTAATTTTAAAACTGTTTGCTCATCTTTTTCTGCTTTTTTCAGAGCATCTGCCCGTACAGACAGTCTTGATTTTATGTATAAGAGGTATTCGTCTTTGCACTCATCATCTGATTCAATAAGTTTCCCGGTATAGTACCATGCGTCCGGCGAAACACCGGCGGGAATTAATTCATCCGAGGTTTTTCCGCAAAATACAACCTCCATAGCAAGGTAGAGATGCTTTCCCTCTTTGCAGACAGATTCCCTTTGTATCTCGTACCCGTTTTCCGTAAGATAACGGCGAAGATCTTCGGCATGAGACTGAGGCTGAAGAACAAAATGATTTCCGAGCGACTTGACCCATGGGCTGTCATTAAGGATTTTCGAGATAAGCTCGCCGCCCATTCCGGCAATGACAAAGTCCTGCGCACAATTTTCCTTGAAATTTACAAGTCCGCTGCCCAAAACAAGCTCAATTTTTTCCGTGAACCCGTATTTTTTCGACGTCTGTTCCGCATTTTTGAGAGGCCCCTCGTTTATGTCTCCGGCATAAGCATACGGAATTTGCCCCTTCTGTAAAAGATATACAGGGAGGTAAGCATGATCCGTACCGACATCACACAGGACCTTGTTTTCTCTTGTCATTTTTGCAACCGTTTCAAGACGCGGAGAAAGACTGAGCATCATTATCACCTTTAGTTATGTAAAAAAGCGAAGGCCGTTATGCGGCACTTCGCCTTTTTTGAAGTTTCAGGACTTAAAGAGAAGCTTCCATTGATTTGATGAGATCCTCAACATCAACACCGTGAACCATACAAGCTTCCTCAAGAGACTCGCCTCTTGCACTCGGACAACCAAGGCAATGCATACCCATTGCAAGAAGATGAGGTGCAACCTGCGGATGTGCGTCAAGAAGGTCTCCTATTAACATGTCTTTTGTTATTTCTGCCATAATAAACTCTCCTGTAATTTAAAATAATCATAGTGAAAACTAATCAGTATACTTTAATTATACACAAGAGTTTGTCCTTTGCAAGAAAATAAAACTTACACATCCTGTCCGCCTCCGATGAAAGCAACAAGATCAAAACCGCTCACTCCTGTAAATATACTTGCGAAAATCCGCAGTCATTATAAGTGTGAACGGTTTTTTTGATTTTATTCTGTTTTTTATTTAATTCTTAAGACTTTGGAGAGGAGCTGGTATTCTGCCGCCTCTTGCTATAAATACAGACGGGTCGGCGGTATTTACAGGCATGACCGGACCGGAGCCCAAAAGTCCGCCGAAGTTCAGCTCCTCACCCACTGTTTTGCCTATTGCAGGTATAACACGTACGGCAGTTGTCTTGGAATTTACCATACCTATGGCGGCCTCATCGGCAATGATTGCCGAGATGACAGCGGGAGTGGTGTCACCCGGAATCACTATCATGTCAAGGCCCACGGAGCATACCGCTGTCATCGCTTCAAGCTTTTCAATCTTCAAGCATCCGCATCTTGCGGCATCTATCATTCCGGCGTCCTCCGATACCGGAATAAAGGCGCCGGAAAGTCCGCCGACAGAGCTTGAAGCCATGACGCCGCCTTTCTTAACAGCATCATTAAGAAGAGCAAGACAAGCCGTTGTACCGGCGCTGCCGCACATGGAAAGTCCCATCTCTTCAAGAATATGTGCAACCGAGTCTCCGACCTCCGGAGTCGGTGCAAGTGACAGGTCAACTATACCGAAGGGAACGTCAAGTCTCCTTGATGCTTCATTGGCAACAAGCTGTCCGACACGTGTGATTTTAAATGCAGTCTTTTTAACCATTTCGGCTATCTCCGTGATATCGGCTTTCGGGATCTTAGAGAGAGCCGCACGTACAACACCGGGTCCGGAAACACCGACATTTATAACGCAGTCAGGCTCACCGGCTCCGTGAAATGCGCCGGCCATAAACGGGTTATCCTCAGGTGCATTGCAAAACACAACAAGCTTTGCGGGCCCTATACAGTCCTTGTAAGCCGTAACCTCAGCGGACTGTTTTACAATCTCACCCATAAGCTTTACAGCATCCATATTTATGCCCGTCTTGGTTGATCCTATGTTTACACTGGAGCAAACATGGTCGGTTACATCAAGAGCCTCCGGAATACTTCTTATGAGAGCCTCGTCACCGGCAGCAAAGCCCTTCTGAACAAGTGCGGAATAACCGCCTAGAAAGTTTACACCTATCGTGTTTACTGCACGTTCAAGAGTTTTTGCATAGAGGACAGGGTCTCCCCCGCTCGCAGCGAGAATCATTGAAATCGGAGTGACCGAAACACGCTTGTTTATAATAGGAATACCGTATTCACGTTCAATCTGTTCACCTGTGTATACAAGATTTTCAGCCTTGCGAACAATTTTCTCATATACTTTGTCACAGGATCTTTGTATGTCGGAATCACAGCAATCAAGAAGAGAGATACCCATGGTTATCGTTCTGATATCCAGATTTTCACTTTCAATCATCTTTATGGTTTCAAGAATATCTCCGGTGTTTATGTTAGCCACAGTCAGTCTTCCTCTCTGTTAAATGGTATGCATTGCGTTGAAGATGTCTTCGTGCATCGCATGGATTACGAGTCCTTTTGTCTTTCCGGCCTCTGAAATTTTCTCAGCAAAATCTCCGAAAGGAACAGTGCACTTTCCAACGTTTACAGACATTATCATACAGAACATATCATCAAGAACCGTCTGAGATATATTGTCAATATTTACTCCGTGCTCAGCACAAAAATTTGAAACAAAAGCACATATACCAACCGTATCCTTACCGACAACCGTTATTACTGCATGCATATTTGATCCTCCAAGTCGAAGTTATAAATTGAGTATCATTTTAACATAAGAAAACACCCGCTACAAGTGTAAAACCTGCAGCGGGTAAAATTTAACTTTATGCGCCGATATACGGTGCCGGATTTACGGTCGAACCGTTTATTCTGACCTCAAAGTGAAGATGCGGTCCCGTCGAGTTTCCGGTACTTCCGACCTTACCTATGGCTGATCCCGCCGAAACATACTGTCCCGTTGAAACACATATGGAACCTGCCACCATATGAGCATATGTCGTTGAGAGTCCGTTGCCGTGCGAGATGACTACGCGGTAGCCGTACGACCCCGAATAGCCTGCAGCGGTAACCGTTCCCGACGCAGCCGCAACAACCGATTTACCGTAAGCACCGCCGCCGGAAAGGTCAATACCGAGATGGAAACTTGAGCCTCTGTAGCCATATGGCGATGTAACCGTATAACAACCTACAGCCGGCCAAATCATAGAACCGCTGCCCTTGACATATGAGCTTGATGTATATGAGCCGGTTGATGAGCCGTAATATGTTGCTTTCTTTGTACCAACATCTATCTTTTCATCAACAGCGGCGCGGATCGTTTCACGTCCGATTTCCTCAGAGCTTACACGAACACCGTCAATGTATGTTACAAGATTTGTAACCTTATCGAGACCTTTGACACCCTTTTGAGTTGTCTTCGTTGTGCCCTTGTAAAGGTTTGAGTTGTTGGTTTTTACGGTGTTATATGCAATCTCCTCTTCCGTGACCTCTGTCTTTACGACCTTAAGTCTTACATAGTTTACCTCATTGGAAACAAGAATCTGATCTCCGACTTTTATAGTCTCCGAAAGATCCGGATTGAGTTCAAAGAGCTCAGAAGCTTTAAGACCGTTTGCATTGGCAATCTGTGAAACCGTGTCTCCGGTCTGAACCGTATAGTATTTTGCTTCGGATTTTGTAGTTTTGAGTTTATCGGAAAGCTTTTGTGAGTCCCAAATAACATCATCATTGTCGGCATAAAGGCCCTGTACATACTGTACGTCCTCAACAAAACCGACTACCGCGTTTTCGTCATCTGTTTTGTACTCATCCAGTATATTGTTAAAAACCTGCGTTGCATCCGTTTCACTGCGGAGGGCACAGATAAACTCGCCATCAATATAAACTCCGCATGCATAAACGCAGTCACCCTTTGAATTTTCAACAATGTTGTCACTTATCGTCTCGGAATCGGTAAGCTCATTTGCGTCAACGGTTACGACCTTATACTTCGGAGTAAGGTCGACATTTTCATTTGATGTCGTAACCTCAGAGTCAAATCTCTCTTTTACAAGGTTTTGCGCCTCGACAAAAACGGATTCATTCTCTACGTAGCCTATCTCCTGTCCGCCGGATTCGACCTCAAGCGCAAATGTAGATGTGCTCCAATGATTTATTGTCGCAACAAGAACCGCCAAGCCTAAAACCGGAAGAATGACATTCAATGCCTTTGAGAACATATGCGGATGACGCTTTATGGCAACATCAACATAATGATTAAAAATTTTGAAAAATGAAAGCGGCGACTTGCGCACACTTTCACGTATCCTCACTCTTGCCTCTTTCACCTCTGATCTGAAAAAAACCCATTCCTCATGGAATGATTTTACAGATGAAAGAACAAATTTATCAGCCTTTGTGTAGATGTACTTGGCTGAAATCCTTATTCCCTTCCATATTGATTTGAAGAGAAATACAATAAATCTGACAACCGCGGAAAATGCACCGCCGAGCATACCGCCGACATAAGCAGCAAAATCAACAAAGCTAAGCGGCTCGTTATCCGTGTCGGTCTCTGTTGCGCTTGAACCTTTAGAAGCCTCATCCTTCGGTTCGCTGTTATCTAAATAAAACGAGTAGTTGTCAGTCTGATTTTTTTCATCATTCACACTCGTCGTCTCCTTAAAAGTTACAATTTGTAACCATTATAGTCTCTTGCCCCTTATAAGTCAAGACAAAGAGGAAATATGTCACGAGAGTGATGCCCTTTCAAACATGTCTTCAACCCGCTTGCGAAGCAATGCATTTTCCGACTTTTCAAGCTTTGGATCAGATTTTTCAAGCTCCTTTGCAGCGTCACTTGCGAGAGTCAAGACATCCATATTGTCAAGCATATCGGCAATCTTAAGTTCGGGAAGACCGTGCTGTCTTTCACCGAAAAAATCTCCCGGTCCGCGAAGTTCAAGATCCCTTTTTGCGATTTCAAAGCCGTCGTTTGTCCTGCACATAACGGACAGTCTTTTCCTTGTAAGCTCCGACTTGTTGTCGGAGAGTAAAATGCAGGTAGATTTGTATCCTGAACGCCCCACCCGTCCCCGAAGCTGATGAAGCTGCGAAAGACCGAACCGCTCTGCATTTTCAATAAGTATGATTACAGCATTCGGCACATCCACTCCAACTTCAATTACCACGGTCGAAACGAGCAGATCAAGTTCTCCGCGAACAAACTGTTCCATAACTTCCTGCTTTGCGGAAGTACTCATCCTTCCGTGGAGAAGGCCTACCCTGTAATCCCGAAATTCATTTTTTCGTATTTTTTCGTAGTAATCCGAGGCAGAAACAAGCGTCTCATCCTCGCTCTCATCCACAAGCGGGCAAACGATAAAAGCCTGCCGTCCTTCATCAATAAACTTCTGTATATACCGATAAGCTCTCATACGGATACTGCTGTCAATCATGTATGTTTCAATCGGTATACGCCCTGCAGGCAATTCATCTATAACGGAGACATCCAGGTCACCGTAAATTGCAAGAGCAAGAGTTCTCGGAATAGGTGTCGCAGACATGACAAGAACATGAGAACCCTCTCCCTTTTTTGATAGAGTGCTTCTCTGATTTACACCGAAACGGTGCTGTTCGTCGGTTATTACAAAGCCGAGATTTTTAAACTCAATTCCATCAGAAATAAGCGCATGAGTTCCGACAACAATATCCACGCTGCCCGAAGAAAGTGCGCGCAATGTATCCTTTTTCTGCGCAGACGTCATACCGCCTGTAAGAAGAGAAAGCTTTATTCCGGTACCCTTGAAAAATTTCGAAAGTGTCTCAAAATGCTGTCTTGCAAGGATTTCAGTCGGTGCCATCATTGCGCTCTGATAGCCGTTCTTTACCATGTCATACATAAGAGCGGCGGCGACCATTGTTTTACCGGAGCCTACATCGCCCTGTAAAAGACGTCTCATGACAAGGCCGCTCTTAAAGTCCGATACGGCGTCCGTCACCGCTCTTTTCTGTGCACCCGTCGGCTCAAACGGAAGTATTGAAAAAAACTCTTCGGTGTAGTCATCTGTCAGACGTACTGCCGTAGAAGCTTTTTTGTTTTCACGTAAAAGGGAAAAGCCGACTTGCAAACAGAAAAGCTCTTCAAAAATAAACCGTTCACGTGCCTTTTGCATTCGGGCAAAATCTGACGGGAAATGAATTTCATAAAGAGCCTTTTCAAGCGGCATAAGATCAAATTTTTTTACAATCTCCTCCGGCAAAAAGTCGTCTGTTTCGCCGCATGTCTCACTCAGTGCCGTCTTTACACATTTCTCAATAAACTTTGACGACATATTGCCGGTTCTTCGGTACACGGGACGTATGATCTGATTTTCTCCGACGCTCTCAATTGACGGAGACAGCATCCGGCGCCGTCCCCCATTTAAGGTCACCGCACCGTAAAAAAGATACTCCTGTCCCTGTCTGAGTTTTGCGGCGGAATATCTGTTGTTGAAGATGAGTATATCCAGTGCTCCGGTGCTGTCGAAAACCTGCGTCCTGAACATGGTTATTCCGCTCTTTGCACGCCATCTTGTAACAGATGACATGACTGTCGCCTTAACGCAACATTTTTCGTTTTGTTCCGAGCCGTCGATGGACACCGGATTGCTCCAATCCTCATAAGTTCTCGGATAAAAATGCAAAAGAGCGTCGATATCGTTCACGCCGAGCTTTGAAAATTGCTCGGCGCGTTTTTCACCAACGCCCTTTAGAAATTTTATTTTTGTACTTGGGAGCATAGCGCACCCTCCGATTATTCTACCGAAATAATAAAATGATAAACCGGTTGACCGCCGCAGATCACCGAATACTCAACATTCGGGAATTTTTCCTTGAGCATCCCCTCAAGTTTTTCGGCATCCTCCTCTGTTGCGCCCTCACCGTAGAAGATCGTCACAAGCTCCGTATGTCTGTTGCAAAGATGTCTTGTTATCTTGAATGCAGCTTGTATCATGTCATCCTCAATAACGGTAATTGCACCGTTTTCCATACCGAGTATCTGACCCATCTTCACAGCCTGTCCGTCAATAATGCTGTCACGGGCAGCAAAAGTAACCTGCGCAGTTGCAACATTATCAATTGCCTTTGTCATGGCGAGGTGATTTTCCTCTACCGAGGCATCCGGATCATAGCTGAGCATTGCGGAAATGCCCTGCGGTACTGTCCTTGTAGGAAGCACTATAACCTTTCTGGTTGAAAGAGGTGCCGCCTGTTCAGCTGCCATAATGATATTTTTGTTGTTGGGAAGCACAAAGACTGTATGCGCAGGGGTCGCTTCGACAGCGTTCAAAATATCCTCTGTGCTCGGATTCATGGTCTGCCCGCCTGAAACAACAAGGTCCGCGCCGATTTCGGAGAACATCTGTGAGAGACCCTCTCCGGCAGCCACTGCGACAAAGCCTATTGGGTTTACAGGTGTAACCGGTTCAAGTTTTTTCAAACCTTTCTCGTCTTTTTCACCGTCTTTTTTCTTACCTTTTTTCTTCTCGGAGGTTTCAGGTGCGGAAAGTTTGAGATTTTCAATCTTTGTTTCAAGAAGGTCACCGATCTTAAGTGCCTCATTAAGCACATTGCCCGGCTCATCAGAATGAACGTAAACCGTAACAACATCGTCTTTCTCGGAAATCTTTGTCTTTGTACCGGACGATTTAAGGTACGCGCGAAGTCCCGCAACCGATGCTTTTGAGTTCTCATTTTTTCTGACGGTAAGCTCTATGGAATACTTCTTACAAAGGTCTGATTTTTCTGACTTTTCAGACTTATTTTTACCTTCTACTGTCTCATCGGGGATGATTTTTCCGTCCTTGAACACGGAAAGCATACCGTAAAAAGCATATACAAGTCCTTGTCCGCCGGAATCTATAACACCGGCTTTTTTCAAAACAGGAAGAAGCTCAGGTGTCATTGCGAGTGCTTCATCCGCACCTTTGCAAACACTCTCCCAAACCTTTGCTATGCCGGCATCCTTGTGTTCTGTACCATACATCGCACCGGCTTTTGCAGCAAGACGTACAACCGTGAGAATAGTTCCCTCTGTAGGCTTCATAACAGCCTTATAAGCGGATTCGACACCGTATGAGAGCGCGATAATAAGATCTCTCGGCTCAATTTCATCCTTGCCCTTGAGTCCTTTTGAAATACCTCTGAATATAAGGGACAGGATAACGCCTGAGTTTCCTCTCGCGCCTCTGAGCATTGCGGAAGATGTTGTAGCCGCAACCTTCGTCACTGTAGCATCATCCGGCATGAGAGAAAGTTCTCTGCCGGCAGACGCCATAGTCATACACATGTTAGTTCCCGTATCACCGTCAGGTACGGGAAACACGTTCAGCGAGTCAACTTCCTGACGATGGTTTGTTACATTGTTAGCCGCGGAAATAACGGCATCACGTAATAAAGCTCCGTTAATCAAAATTGTGCACTCCTTAAGAAATCATTGAATCTACGTAAACATTTACGGTTTTAACCGTAAGTCCTGTCGCGTTCTCAATTGTGTAGCGCACTTTGTTTACGATGCTCTGTACCACAGCGGAAATATTGAGTCCATAGGTTACAATGATGTGTAGTTCAACCACAAGACCGCCCTCTTCCCTGCGGACACTCACTCCCTTGTCAAGAAAATACTGTTTTCTCTTGAAAAAGGATCTTATATTTTGATAAGTATTGCTGTCCGACATGCCTACAACGCCAAAGCAAGTGGGTACCACGCTGCCAAGCAGCTGAGAAAAATAGCTCTCGCTTATTTCAACCTTACCAAGCGGATTTTCATATGCTACCATAAAAGCACCAGCCTTTTTATACCAATGTTTATTTCCGGTATTTATCTGAAATTTTATATCATACTGACCATTCTGTCAAATTCGAGAATACATTGCCCGGAGTTGATTTTACTTCGTTTTCAACGTCTCTTGAGTAGGCAAGTACACCGTTTCTTATTGCTACGGGAACGAACGGCATTGTGCTTTCGAACTCATTGACAAAATCTTTTATACTGAATGTTCCCGCAAGCATTTCAAGATATTTGTTTTTAAACTCTTCATCGTTTATAAGACCGGAGATATTCATGTCACCGGTGAGCTTATACTCCCCGATGTAAATATCATAGCTTCCGGATTCAACGCTGCTCTTGTAAGCATCATACGAGGCGGATACAATATTTGCTTTTACTCCGAGAGACGAAAGCTGCGACGCAAGCTCTTCTGCGAACTTCACCTTGAAATTGTTGTCAGAGCAAACAAGAATTTTTACATTTTTACCCGAAAGACCTTGCCCGAGATAAGCGCTGTCGGAGTCCGCGTCATGTTTCACCGGAGTTATTCCTTTAAGTTCGTACCATGCAGGATTAAAAGGCAGCTGTGTGGCTGTTCCGAATCCTTCAAAGCCTGAGTTTATGAGTTTATCGCGGTCAATGGCACCTGAGAGTGCAGTCCTTAAGTTTGCATCCGAAAAAGCTCCGTCGGCATTGAGTCCGAGGAAAACCAAGTTGTTGAGATCAATCTGAACAGACGAGGCATTTATTCTTTCCGACTCGCCTCCGGAAAGGTCATCAAAGCAAGCTGTTATATTTCCTATAACAAGGCTGTGCATAAGCGAACTTGTGTCAGCCGTATTGATAAGGGCAATTTTGTCCGTCTTATACTTTGCACCCGTGTAATGAGTGTTCGGAGTAAGTGTGCCGCCATCTGTAGTTGCCGTGTAGACATACGCTCCCGCACCGACAGGAACGCTGCTCTCCTCAGTTGCAGTGTTCAGCTTTACAACCGGGAAAGTAAGAAGTGCAGCCGCGAACTTATTTGCGGTTGTCATCTTAAATACCACCTTGTCACGACTTGCGGCAACCGCACTGTCCACAGTGAGAAGCATACTCGAATAATAAGCTGACGATTTTGATTGATTAAATGAATAAACAACGTCATCCGCGGAAACCGTACTTCCGTCACTGAAACGTGCTCCGGAATCAAGCGTCACAGTCGCCTCTGTCCCCGAAACGGTTACAGAAGCAGCAAGAGCGTTCTCGGCTTCATACTTTTCGCTCAGAGAAAACAGCCCGGAATAGACAAGAGGCATAACAGTACTGTTAAGCAAACTTTTTGCCGTGTACGGATTCATTCCGTCTTCCCTGGAATACGGGATACATATCTCACCGGCAGCAGAAGTCGAGCCACCGTTCTTGCCGTCTTTGTTTTTTCCTCCGTCGGAGTCCTTACTGCACGATGTCAGCAAAAAAATCATACAGAGAGACATGATAAATGCAAAAGCCCTCAAAAGCTGTCTGTTTTTCATCAGCAGTCTCACTCCTTTATCAGAACGCGGGAAACAGAAAAGGCTTCTCCGCTTTTGTCATCAATTTCAAACATGGCTCCGCAAAGGCAGGCAGAACCGTTTACAAAATCAAACCTTGTAGGCATGTTGTACTTGAACTTATCAATAACAATTTTAGAATCCACGCCGAGAACAGACTGCAGCGTTCCCGTCATACCGAGGTCTGTTATGTAGCCCGTTCCACCGGGCAGTATCTGCTCATCCGCAGTCTGTACATGCGTGTGCGTACCGCAGACTGCCGAAACCCGACCCGCGAGGTAAAAACCCATAGCTCTTTTTTCAGATGTTGCTTCCGCATGAAAATCCACAATTTTTATCTTACATGATAAAAGTTCCGGTGTGTCAAGCAGCTTGTCAACAACGTCAAATGGATTTGAAAGCGGGTCCATATACATGGTACCCATAAGGTTTATAACACCGACCTGTACCCTTCCCTTATCGAGCACACAGAAGCCTTTTCCGGGGTTATTATCTGAAAAATTGGCCGGTCTTATGATAAATTCGTTGTCATCATAGTAGGTATACATCTCACGCCTGCGGTAAGCATGGTTACCGGTGGTGATGACATCTGCCCCACTCTTAAAAATATGTTCGGCGGACGCCGGTGTTATACCGTTTCCGTCAGATGAATTTTCGCCGTTCACAATGCAAACGTCCACTTCGTTATTTCTCTTGAAATCCGGAAGAACACGTCTTAAGAAATCAATTCCCGTAGTACCGACGACATCTCCAATACAAAGTACCTTCATCCAAAAACCTTTCTATTGAGAAAAATATGGGGCAGAAGAAGTCCTGCCCCACTCATTTTATTTTGCGTAATCCACCGTTCGGCTTTCACGGATAACATTTACCTTTATCTGTCCCGGATACTCAAGTTCTTCCTCAATCTTCTTTACAACATCATGAGCTATAAGAACCATCTTATCGTCGGAAACAGCCTCCGGCTTAACCATTATGCGGATTTCACGGCCGGCCTGAATAGCATATGAGCTCTCAACACCGTCAAACGATGTAGCAATCTCCTCAAGCTTTTCAAGACGCTTGATATAGTTTTCAATATTTTCACGCCGAGCACCCGGACGGGCAGCTGAAATAGCATCTGCCGCCTGAACAATACACGCAACAGCCGTCTTAGGTTCAACGTCGTTATGATGAGCCTGGATTGCGTGTACCACTGCTTCGCTCTCTTTATACTTCTTCGCAAATTCAACACCGAGTTGAACATGTGTACCCTCATACTCGTGGTCGATTGCCTTGCCGATGTCATGAAGAAGACCTGCACGTTTTGCAAGCTTAACGTCAGCTCCTACCTCTGAGGCAATAAGTCCGGCAATGTATGATACTTCAAGTGAGTGATTAAGTACGTTCTGTCCGTAACTTGTACGATACTTGAGACGTCCGAGAAGCTTGACAAGCTCCGGATGGATGCCGTTTACTCCGGCATCAAGTACAGCACGCTCACCGGTCTGCTTTATAGTCTGTTCAACCTCACGTCTGCACTTTTCAACTGTCTCCTCAATGCGTGCCGGATGAATGCGTCCGTCCTGAATAAGGCGTTCAAGAGTAAGTCTTGCAACCTCTCTGCGCACAGGATCAAAGCAGGAAACGGTAATAGCCTCAGGGGTATCATCGATTATGAGGTCAACACCTGTTATGGTTTCAATGGTCCGGATATTTCTTCCTTCACGTCCGATGATACGTCCTTTCATTTCATCATTAGGAAGAGAAACTACGGAAACAGTTGCCTCTGCGGCATGATCTGCAGCACAGCGCTGAATAGCGGTTGTAACAATCTCTTTTGCGAGTTCGTCAGACTCCTCCTTGAGTTTTTCTCTGTAGTCAAGAACACGTACAGCCTTTTCGTGTTCAAGGTCTTCCTCAAGCTGCTGAAGAAGATATGCCTTTGCCTGTTCTTTTGAGTAACCCGAAATTTTTTCGAGCATCTCAAGTTGGCTTTTCTTTACAGTGTCAACCTCTTCGATCTTTTCATCAATTGTTCTGATTTTCTGGCTGAGTACCTCTTCTTTTTTCTCAAGGGCATCTACTTTCTTATCAATTGCTTCCTCTTTCTGAATGATACGGCGTTCCTGTCGCTGTACCTCGGAACGGCGTTCTCTAAGTTCACGTTCTGTTTCCGAACGTTGCTTGTGAATTTCATCTTTAGCTTCTAAAATTGCCTCTTTTTTCTTCTGTTCTGCTGTAGTCATAGCAGCATTTATAATTCTTGTAGCTTCCTGGTTGGCAGAACCGATAGCAGCCTCCGCAACTTTTTTTCTGTAAACCTGGCCTGCTATAAAGCCGAGTATTGCGAAAACAACCGCAGCTACAATTATAAGTATAATTGCAATTTTGTCCAAAGTTAAAAGACACCTCCTATTCGTAAATTTCATAATATGTAAAGTTAGAATCATTACTCCACAATATCCTTAATATTTTATATCTTAATACCTATTATTGTCAAGAAAAACAAAGCATTAAATCCCGCAGATAATGCTGATGCATTATCTGCGGGATTTACTTTTTCTGTATCAAAAATTTATCATCTTGAAGTACGTTGCGGTTTCACAGCCGTCAAGCACCGGTTTTGAACTTTGTCGCATCCTTTATTCTTTCCTGTCGTTCTCCCTTGGGAAGATAAAGTTCATAAAGCCGTCCTTCGAAAAGACCCATGATAAAATGAGACATCTCTTTCGGAGTCATAAGTTCACCGGTTTTCACCCACACAACCAAAAGATTTATTATAGCACCGCATATTGCGGCATAAAGGTATTCGGTTTCCGTATTTGTAAAGCCTTTCCCTCTAAAGTAAATAAGCTGTATAAGTTCAAAATACTGTGGGTATCTGTTTTCAAGAATAAACACGAGATTGTTCTTTATGAGAAGTTTTATAAACTCATCGTTGTCCTGCCAATATCTGAAATAAAGACAGATAACGCCTTCAAGGTCACTCACTTCATTGTCCGTGAGGAATTGAAAAAAGTCGTCAAAAAGTTCATCGGACTTGTGAACAAGCACCTCTTCCTTGGAGTCAAAATTATGATAAAAAGTCTGCCTTGTAAGTCCTGCCCTTTCAACAATATCTCTTATGGATATCTTTGAAAACGGCTTCTCCTCCATAATGGAAATAAGGGCGTCCGTTATAAGTCTCTTTGAACGGACAGATATAGGATTTTCTCTTTCTATCATACGACTGAACACCTCACAGCGCTTATGATACCACATAAATTAACACTTGTAAACCTTTTGAGCTTTAGAGCATATGCTCGTTACTGCGCAAACGGATTCGTAAATCCTTCGCTGCTTTCGGGAGCCTTTGTCGTGGTTTCGGCACTTCCTCTATCCTCTATGAGAGTAACCTCGACCTCATACTTTTCAACGGAATAATCATTATTGACTCTTGCCATTGTGAGCTTCAATTTATCTCCCGGAGAAGACTTTTCAATAATATCGAGAAGAACGTCAGATGTTGTGAGTTCATCACCGTTTGCAGCAATGATTATATCTCCGCTCTTTACCTCTGTTCCGCTAAAC
Organism: Acutalibacteraceae bacterium; assembly: GCA_963629305.1. Taxonomy (GTDB): domain Bacteria; phylum Bacillota; class Clostridia; order Oscillospirales; family Acutalibacteraceae; genus UBA1227. Next base: position 4,188 of record CAVGIJ010000019.1, on the reverse strand, counting down.
GCGCTGTTTTCATCAATTGTTGCGATAATTATTGAACCGGACGGAAGATTGTTTCTGTTTGCTATCATACTGTATGTCTGATTCTGACTTACGGGCAGATAAGAAATTCCGAGTTTTGCTCTGTCAGTAACATATCCGTTTTCAAGAATATCATCAACTATGTCTTTGGCAACATTTATAGGTATTGCAAAGCCCATGCCCTCATAATCCTCATCGGCAATTTTTGATGAGTTTATACCGATAACCTGACCGAAGCTGTTTACAAGCGCACCGCCCGAGTTGCCCGGATTAATTGCGGCATCGTGCTGTATACACTCCATGGTATATCCGCTTGAAGATGTTGAAGTCGGTCTGTCAATAGCGGAAACATATCCGCCGGTAAAGGAACCGTAAAATGCTGTTCCACCCGGATTTCCTATTGCATATACAGGCTCTCCGACCTTAAGAACGGATGAATCGCCGAATTCCGCAACTGTAAATCCCGTAGATGCGACACGTAAAACCGCAATATCCGTTCTGGTGTCATAGCCGACAACGTCGGCATCGTATTGGGTTTCGTCCTGAAGCTCTACCTTTACGGTTATACCCGCAGAGTTCACTATATGCGCGCAGGTAAGGATATACGTATTTCCGCTGTCGTCCTCACTCATTACGACACCGGAGCCCTCTCCGGCAACAGAATTGCCCTTGTATGTTACAACGGCAATAACAGACGGTTTAACTTTTTCGGCAATCTGTACACTTGTAAGCGTACCGTCGGAATTTTCGGAATTGTACTCTTTTGAGTCTGAAATTTTTATGTCCGCACTGCTGTCTATTTTGTTCTGAGAATTTGAATTCTTTTTGCCCTTGCCCTCTGTTATAGCTATAGCTGTCCCGAGGATTGCAATAAGAAGGATCACAATCAGCAAACCGAAAAATATTTTTCTTCCCACCGAGCCTTTGCGATGTGGTTTCTGCGGCTTTTTCGGAGGTGTGTTATTTCTCGGGCCGGAATGATATGTTCCGTCTTCAGAAATTTCAACAATCTCGGCATCCACTGTCGGAATGTCGTCCTGTCTGTTTGTGTTGTTTTCATTAAAATCCATAAAAATCACTCCGATTACTGATTTTTCGGAACCCAGAAGCTGAAGGTTGTACTTACACCCGGTGTGCTGCTGACCTGTATTTCTCCGCCGTGAAGTTCAACAATGGTTTTTGCAAGATTGAGTCCGAGTCCTACACCCTTTACGTGTTCGCTCCTGGACTTGTCCACCTTGTAGAAACGTTCAAACACTCGTTTTTGTTCTTCCTCACTCATTCCGATGCCGGAATTTGTAATTGAAACCGTGACACGGTCGGGAAGCTCTGAAACACTTGTGTTTATGATTCCTCCGTTGTTGGTAAACTTCACCGCATTGTCATACAAATTGTAAATGACCTGGTAAAGCATATTCTCATCGGCTACCATTTTGACTGAAGGCATATCCTCAAAGCCTTCAATGTTTATCTTTGCATCTTCAATTGATTTTTCAAATTTGAGAAGCGCACCAAAAAGCAGCCCTCTGAGTTCTGTCTCCGAAGCGTGAAGTTTCTCTTCACCCGCTTCGATTTTGGATAGGGTAAGCATTGTCATAACAAGAGTTGACAAACGCTTTACCTCGTCACTCACTATTTTCAGATATTTGCTTTCCTCACTTTGCGGAATCGTTCCGTCAAGTATACCATCGATGAATCCGCCTATAGAAGTCATAGGTGTTTTCAATTCATGGGATACATTGGCAACGAAACTCTTTCTTGATTCCTCAATGATTGCAAGAGACTGTCCCATCGCATTGAGGTTTCCGGCAAGATCGGAAAGTTCATCATTTCCCTTAATCTTAATTGTTTTTGAGAAGTCACCGCGCGCATAGAGTTTAGTGACCCTCGACATCTCTTCAAGGGGCTTTGTAAGGCCGTAGCTGAAGATATATATGAGAATTACCGCAATAACAATTGATATGGTGGCAGCTCCCCCGAAAAGTCTGAGCATCTGGAGTGCATATGGTGCAACAACATCACGTACCGGTGTTGCGGCATAGATGTATCCGATAAGTTCCCCGTCATACTCAACACTTTTTCCGACAATAATCGAACTCTCTCCGTAGAGGCCTTCAAGAGTATCAACTGTGTAGTACCCGTCGCCGCTGGTAGCGTCTACAATCCTTTCCGGAACCGTATACCCACCGTGAGTCTCACATTCTCCGTCGTTTTTCACCTCAAGTTTGCTGTCGATGATATCCTTACAGAGGACTATTTCTCCGCTCAGATTCGTCATAAAAACATCTGCGCCAAGAGACTCCGAAACCATGTTCAGGCTATTGCAAAGTATAAGGTTTGCCTCGGCTTCGTCACTTTCCATCCTACCGGAGGAAAAAAGGCCCTCCGCCGTCATTGCAACATTGAATGCATTTGACTTAAGTGTGTCAACCGTCGTACCTGTCCAATAATTTGTAAGGAAGAGTGTAAACACAAAACCCATTGCAATTATGGTTATTATGATTATAGCAAGCGTTACACGGAAATATTTGAAGAAAAGTGTCGTGCGTCTCGGGATTTTATGGTTTTTTCCCTGTGGCATAACAATTAATCCTTTGTCTCAAACTTGTATCCGACACCCCATACGGTTTTGAGTGCCCACTTATCCGAAACACCCTCAAGCTTTTCACGAAGGCGTTTTACGTGAACATCAACGGTACGTGAGTCGCCGTAGTAATCAAATCCCCACACTTCATCAAGAAGCTGATCTCTTGTGAAAACACGGTTTGGATTGCTGGCAAGATGATAGATAAGCTCAAGCTCTTTCGGCGGTGTGTTTATAACCTCGCCCTTTACCTTCATCTCATAGTTTGTGAGATTGATTGAAAGATTATCATAGTCAACCTGTTTTGACTCTTCTTCAACTGCAACGGATGTACGGCGAAGAACTGCCTTGATTCTCGCCATAATTTCTTTTGTGTCAAAAGGTTTTACAACATAGTCATCCGCACCGAGTTCAAGACCGAGAACCTTGTCAAATGTCTCACCCTTCGCGGTAACCATGATTATCGGCTTATCGGATGTTTTACGTATCTCCCTGCAAACCTGCCATCCGTCCATCTTAGGAAGCATGATATCAAGAAGTACAATGTCCGGCGAGACCTCATTGAATGCACGTACTGCGGACTCTCCGTCATTTGCAATGAAAACGGTGTAACCGTCCTTTTCCATGTAGAGTCTTAAAAGCTCGCAGATGTTGGTGTCGTCATCAACCACCAGAATTTTTCCCAAAGCCATTTGTTTTTCCCCTTTCAAACAAGTAGATAATAGTCAGAATTTCTTAAAATAATCTTTAAAGAATCATTTTAAAATTTATTTTTTTGAATAAAAAAACACTTGTTAATATTTAACCATAAATATTAACAAGTGTAAATATGAACAGTATGAAATTGTGAACAAATTTTATGAATGTACGTACAATCCAAAACTTTCTATACCTCAGTTTGTAAGCGGATCCGCATGTATGGCAACAACAAGGATTGCAGCTATAAACTTGAACAGATCAATGTTGTTGTATGGTTTCATGAAAAGTTCTCCAGTTAAATATCATGGGACAATTCGTTTGATTACAGGAATTTTTTTTAGAACGTAAGTAACAACCAGTGAAAATCCATAAATCACAAAAGGCATGAATATTCTCCACTCCCACATATGAGAATTCCAAATAAATTTTCCATCAAAGAATCTGTACACCATCATATGCATAAGATAGACTCCAAAACTACATGAAGAAATTGTTGCAATTACATTATGAGACTTTTCACTTTTAAATAGATTTTCCCATTTTATATTCTTGAACAATACAAATACTGCAACTGCCAAAAGCACAGAATGAAACTGCAAATATCCAAAAAATTGTTTATACGTCTCTGCTTGGCCCATTGATTTAAAATAGGTTATCATATACCTAAAGATCGCACTTAACAATCCTAAAATGTATATAACAACTCTTTTGCTAAAAGATATATTTTCAGTAGATACCAAATAGCCAAGTAAAACCAAAATTACATATCCTCCTGCAACAGGAATACTTATATTTATCCATATTGATTCAAGCAACAAAATCGGTTCTATAACAGACAGTGTAAAAAAAGCAACTATAACAACATACCACAGTGTTTTCCTATACTT
>CAVGIJ010000018.1:0-22241 GCA_963629305.1 Acutalibacteraceae bacterium | reverse complement strand
ATTTACTATTGCCTTATAAAGAGCGGAAACAATAAGAACAAAAGCAAGAATTGCAAGTATCCACCAAAATACACCTATAAAATACGGTGCCTTTCCACCGATACCGAAAAATCCCGCAGGTGAGTCATAGTTTAGGAAGAAGTAAGGATAATTAACTCCGTTGCCGAAATTCCAATTCAATACGTATCCTATTCTGGAAAACCCCAGGTAATAAAGCGGGGGAATGACAGACCAAAAAATATCTTTTCGTGAAAAACTGTAACTTGTCGGTCTTGTAAAAATCAGGAAATCCGCAATTGACAGCAGAGGAACAATGACATGAAGTATGATTTGTGGCGGGGCCAGCATTATTTTGGAATTTTCGGGTTCAGCGGCGAGTGCGGCGGGAAGGAGAACAAAGCAAAAGACAATACCCGTAAGTGTGATTGAGACTGTGAACATCAGGTGAATTACTTCCGATGTATGTGACAATTCATACTTTCCCGCTTTAAGCAATTTGATAAGCTTAATTGCAAGTATTCCTTCGCAAATACCGATAAATATATTGCTTTGATTTGTAAAATATTTTAAGAGTATTTTACTTCCTCCCATGAATCCGTTTGCGGATACGAGGCAAAGTATAATTCCGAGTATTACAAAAAACAAAATAGCAAATTTTAAAATTATTGAAACTATTGTCTTGCTTCTTTTGGCCATAATCAATTCATCCTTTGAAAAAATATTAACAATATACTTGACAATTTTAGCATACATCTTCAAGATTCACAATAATTTAAGTTGCAAGAAATACAATAAAGTGGTAAAATCCTGTTGTTAAAGCGCGTCGTCTGACCGCTACTATTTTTGTAAAGGTGACACAGTTATGGACAGTTATGAAATTACCATTGAAGGCGTTACAAGACAGCTTCCGCTTTGCGAAGTAAACGAACACCTCGACATTGCCGCATTTGTTATCTTTGGTGACGTTGAGATGACAATTGCGTGTGCCAAAGGTATTCTTAAGAAAGCCCCGGAATTTGATTATATTCTTACTGCCGAGGCAAAGGGTATTCCTCTTGCTTATGAAGTGGCTAGACAGTCGGGTAAACCATATTTTGTTGCAAGAAAAGGCACAAAGCTCTACATGAAAGAATCATTCGGTGTAGACGTTACTTCTATAACCACCGATCATGAACAGCATCTTTATCTTGATAAGAAAGAGGCAGACCTCATGCACGGGAAGAGAGTTCTTATAGTTGATGATGTTATTTCAACGGGAGAGTCTCTCAAAGCTATTGAGTATCTCTGTGAAAAGGCAGAAGCACAGGTAGTCGGTAAGTGTGCGGCACTCGCTGAGGGCGACGCAAAAGACCGTACTGACATCATTTACCTTGAACCGCTTCCGCTGTTCTTTAAATAATTGAAACTAAGCAGTAAAAAAGAGCTGTAAGGAAATTTTCCTTACAGCTCTTTTTTAATTGATTTTGTTTACAGGAATAATGAATTCAACGAATCTTGAATACTTTCCGTCCTTGGTCTTTGTTCTGGAAATAAATTGTCCGTATATTTCTCCGGTGGATTCATACTTGTTTTTCTTAACATTCATAATAATATCCCTCAGCATTTTCCAGTCAAATTCACCGATATCACCAATGTCGGTACAGTAAACCATGTAAATCTGTTTTGGGATAAATGTATAACTGCCCTTGATTTTATAATCGAGGGCATCAATATATTTCTTTTGAATAAGTCCGCCGCGTTCAAGTGTAACATTACCTGTATAGTTCATTTTTTGAATGTTTGTTGAGATGGTGGGAATTATGAAAGGCATAAGTTCTGCTTGCTGTGCCATGCCGTCAATAGATATAACAAGATCACTTATATCGTCACCTGAATGCTGATTACCTACACGTATGAAATACATGTCGGGAAATTGTTGAAACCATACATTGCCGGTATTAAGCGAAACCTTATTGATATTTGAATGCCATACCTTTGCCCACTCAAGAACCATTTCTTTGAGTTTTATTTCTTTTTCAAGTAGTTCGATTTTGCCTTCAAAGATACTGTCAACGGTTTTAAGATTATCTGAAAAAGTTAACTCCTCGTATTCCTTTGTAGTAAAACCGAATTTTTTGTACAGCGTGTTATCTATGAGTGAAAATACATCCCATGCATCATATAACCTGTAATTACTTACAGGGTCTCTTGACGGTGTTATTATCCCTTTCTTTTCATAGTATCGTATTGTTTCGGGAGAAACTCCCAATATTTTAGATAAATCGTTTATCTGATATTTCATGTGGAAAAAACTCCTTGATAGGTTAAAAGTATTTTAGGGTTCATACATCAAATATAACATACATTTTTGGCTTTTTGCACAAAAAATTTTGACAATATACGTAAAAACAAGCTGCATTTTTCTTCATTGACCCTCAAATATGTTTATACCTTAGAGTTATAAGTGAACCGGGTTGTAGAAATACCCGAAAAAATGAAACTTGAAAGGAGAACAGTATGAAGAAAAAATTTTATTACGGATGGGTACTCATGGTAGTAACATTTATAACTATGGGACTTGTCAACTACCTGGGGGTAAGTAGCTTTTCGTTATTTGTTGCACCCGCCGTAAAAACGATGGGAGTTTCAGCGGCAGCATTTCTTACATGTGCGACGATGAGCTCACTCGGTGGGGTCGTAGGTTCTGCAATAGGCGGTAAAATGCTTGATAAATACGGGCTTCGCATTGTCGGAACAATAGGCGCAGTGCTTATAGGGCTTGGATTCCTTGGTCTTAGTTTTGCCAATAGCATGCCATTGTTTTATGTATGCTACTTTGTTATAGGCGCAGCAACATGCGGTACGGGTACAGTTTTTATAAACAAAATGGCGTCTAAATGGTTTAACAAATACAGAGGAACGGTTACGGGTATTTGTGCTGCCGGTCAGAGTACAATGACAGTCATTCTCGCATCGTTGTTTGCAAAAAACATTGAGGCAAACGGCATGTCAAACACTTATCTTATTATGGCAATTATTTTGTTTGTTGTAGCCGCCCTTATCATTTTACTGATGAGAAACTCACCGGAGGATATGGGACTTTATCCTGATGGTGCCGAGCAGATTGTTAAATCTGACAATTCGGTTGTTAAAGAAGCAACCGGCCTCAGTGCCGGTGAAGCAATGAAGACTCCTGCATTTTGGTTGATTATCATCGGATTCGGCGTATTCAACATTGCTTCTCTCGGTGTAATTCAGACATACAACGCTCATTTCCAAAATGTAGGTTATACTCCTGTTCTTGCAGCAATTTCAGCATCTACATATGGATTTGCAGGTATATTTATGAGGATCGGATGGGGCCGTGTGGCTGATAAGGTGAATCATAAGATTGCAACAATTATAGGAAGTGCAATTTTTATCGGATCAATTATTTTCCTCAGCTTTGTAACGGATGCATCAAGCAATATTCCTCTTTATGTCTTTGGTATAACATACGCAATCGGAAACGGCTACGTATGGGCAATCATGGTCAAGTATATCGGTAATAACTTTGGGACAAAAGCATTTGGACAGATAAGCGGATATATTATGACTGCAATGATGGCATGTTCAATGCTCGGTTCTCCTCTTGCAGGAGCAATATTTGACAAAACCGGATCTTACTCAATGGCATACAGACTTTTTGCAATAATTGCGCTGGTTGCAACATGCCTGCTTCTTTTGTCAAAGAAACCCGAACAATCTGTTGAAAAATAATTTTGAGATAGCTTATGAAAATAATTTACAGGCAAAGACATATTATTATTGCAGTTTTGTTGTTTTTTCTTATAAGATTTTTAGTTCCGGTAAGTGAAATTATGCTGGAAAGAGACGTTATTTCACTTGGATTATTTGTATCTACAGTTTACCTTTGGGTTACTGTTGCAGTTGATTGGCCAAGCCTGCTGTCACTGGCGTTATTTATTTTATTCGGAGTGTATACACCGACAGAAATTTATCAAATCTCTTTTGGAAATACAACGGTTCCTATGATTATTTCATGTCTCGCTCTTAATGAAATTTTAATTAAGACAAAAGTTATGGACAATATCACATCGTGGCTTGTAACCAGAAAAATTGTCGTCGGGCGACCGTATATTTTTATAGGATCGTTTTTGCTGACTGCACTTGTTTTTTCACTGATACTTGAAAATGCAACATTCACACTTGTTTTTTTAGCACTTTCAAGAAAATTATGTCAAAACATCGGTATAGAAAAGGGAGAATCATTTTATTCTGTTATGACTGCCTGCGTTTTATGGGCAGAGGTAGTCGGCGGCGGTGCAACACCTATTTGCCATGCATTTCCTGTTATTCTTCTCGGTACAATGAAAAATATCGGTCTGGATATTTCTTATGTTGAGTATATGCGCGTAGGTATCCCATATGCTGTACTTGGTACAATTGTTGCATTTTTAATAATAAGATTTATTTGGAAGCCGGATGTATCAAAATTCATGAATTATGACGTGGAGAAAATGCGTGCATCAAGAGAGCCAATGACTAAGCAGGGTAAAATAAGTCTGTTTGTATTTATAGCAGTAATTATCCTTTGGGTTGTTCCTGAACTTCTTATTAATGTTACTCCTGATTTTTCAAAATTTATGAACGGTCTTGGAACAACTGTTGTACCTATAATAGCAATTTGCTTGTTGTGCATAATTCATGTCGATGATAAACCCGTTGTTGATTTTAAAGAGATAATGCCGAAAATACCCATGTGGATTATCATATACACCGCGGGTGTATGTGCAATCGGATCTGTTGTAGGTTCATCAACCGGAATAAGTACATCGCTTAAGAACCTTTTATATGGGGCAGTAGACGGATTTGGTCCCATAGCTGTAATGGGTGTATTGATAGTTCTTGGACTTATTATGACAAATCTTATGTCAAATTTGGTGACGATGTTGCTTATGTCTACAATTGCGATTTCGCTTATTCCACCGGAAACAGTAAACCCGGCAGTGATTGTAGGTATTTCAGGTGTAATAGGGTTTACGGCAGTTTTATTGCCATCCGCATCTCTTCCGGCAGCACTTTGTTATGCGGAGAACGATCTTAATGTTAAGAAAACAATGTCTTACAACATTATTTTAATTTTGTGCTGTGGAATTATTGCTTTCGGACTAATTAATATTTTTAAATGATTATATACACAACTAAGGAGGACGTTATGGAAACATATGAGACCAGGCTTGAAAGAATTAAAAAAGCAGTAAAAAAAGAAGAACTTCCCGATAAGGTTCCCGCACTGTTCATGCTCAATGGCTGGATAGTAGAATATTACGGAGAGAAGTTGCTTGATTATTATCAGGATAAGCCGGAGATAACACCGCCACTTTATAAAAAGGGTATCGAGGAATTCGGATTTGATGGTTCATTTAATCTTAACAATGTATCTTCATATAAATCTACAGCTGCTCTCGGTGGTGGTATGTATTCGGTTTCTGAAAAAGGTATACAGGTTTCAAATATTGCAACGCACATGATTATGTCAGAGGATGAATACCCACTGCTTATCAACGATTTTATAGGTTACCTGCGCGACTATGTCATGCCCAGAAGATTTAAAAATCTTGACGGAAATACAGAGGGCGCATTCAACGCATTAATGACTGCTCAGGAAGAAAAGATGAAATTTTTCGGTACAGCGGCAAAGGGATGGCAGGAAATTGAAGAAAATGGATGTCCTATAATGTGGAATAGCGGTGCACTCGGTCATCCGATAGATTTCCTTCTTGACTACCTTCGTGACTTTAAGGGAATTACTCTTGATATGAGACGCAGACCTGAAATGGTTATGGAGGCAATGGCTGTAATTCAAGACTATCTTATGAAGAACGTTCATGCAAATTTCAAGTCAAACCCCGATTGCAAGGGACCGTTCTGGCCGACGCATCTCGGATGTTTCTTAAAGCCTAAGGATTTTGAAAAGTTTTATTTCCCATATTTCAATGAAACACTTAAGTACTGCATTGAAAATAAAATTTACAGTGCAATAGTTCTTGAGGGTAACTGGGAAAAATACTATGATATCATGCAGGATATTCCTGACAACAATGTACTTGTAGGCTCTATGGAGTATGGGGATTATAAACTGTTCAAAGAAAAAATGGGTAAGAAATTCTCACTTTGCGGAGGTATACCGCTTGTAATGCTTGCAAAGTCTTCAAAAGAAGAATGCATTGATTATACAAAGAAGCTTCTTGATGAATGTGCTCCGGGCGGTGGATTTATGATTTGTACGGATAAAGCAATGCTTAATCTCAGCGATGCAAAACCGGAAAACTTCAAGGCTATGCTTGATACAGTCAATACATACGGCAAATATTGATAAGGAGGATTTGCACAATGGAAAAAGACGAAATGAAAAAATTGTTTGAAAAATTCAAAGAGGCTGCATTTGGCAACCTTCCTACGGAAGAAGCAAAAGATAAAGCTCTTGCAGCATTCATATTTGGTTTTTCTAAACTATAATCATTACTTCCAAAAAAAGAAGCTCTGACACTCGGTCGGAGCTTCTTTTTTGCTATTTTTTCTCAGAATCGGTAAGGTCACTTTCTGCTTTAGGTTCTTTCTTTAAAACTTCTTCAGTTTTTTTCTCAAGACTCGTTTCAAAATTTATTTCGGAGCTTACCGGCTCATCTTTTTGAGCCTTTTTCTTTGATGGTATCTTTATTTTTTTATCATCCGGAATGAACAGGAGAACTATTACAAGAGCAATTGATATGACGGAGATGATTACGCCCTGTTTGAGTCCTTTCGGCTGGTAGTCAAATGTTATTTTGTGTTCACCTGCGGTAAGCTTAATTCCGAACAGCGCGTCTCCGACTGCGATGACATCATCATATGTGAGAGATTTTCCGTCAACTGTGATTTCCCAACTTTCGTCGAAGTTCACTGAAGTGTAGAGTATACAATCCTCATCAGCTGTAACAGTTCCTTCAAAGCTTGTGTCGGAAAATTCACTTACTTCCATGGAACCGGATTTCAGTATGTTATATGCCTCTTCGAATTTCTCGGTGTTAAGTCCTACGACAAATGCATCTACATATCCTGACGATGCATCGGAGATTGGGATATCAATATATACAGTTTGACCTGCTTTGCACTCGCCGATATCGAGAATGTATTCCTCATCAATATCCTGGTCAATCTGAAGATTTCCCTCAAGATCTCTGACTGTTATTGAGTCCACGTCATCGGATTTTACATATACATATACATTCTGATCCTCGGTCGGAGATATGGTCAAAGTAAAGGATGCTGAATCACCGACATCAAGTTTGTTGAACATATAACTTCCGGTTTGTAACTCATCATCTCCGAATTCACTGAGATTTGAGTAACTTACTTCAGTAGGTACAAGTGTGTCAAATACGCCGGAAACTCCGGTTGCCTTTTCAATGAAATCCGACTGAACATCAAAAGGATTGTTGTATGAATAGTTCCAATTTGCTATTTCATTTGAAACGCAAAAGGCGATAGGAAGTGAATACTTGTTTTCATATGCGGTAAATTTGTCGTTTGATGCTACTTCTTTGTAGATGTTCTCATTTAACTTTATTTTTTCGGAATTGTTTACAAGGTATTTTATGCCGAACATTGCATTGTACACAGGTGTCTGCGGATTGTAGGTGTAACTGTTGATGTAGTTTCCGAACATTCCGAGATTGTACTGCAGATTTGCTGCTTTTTCATATGCCATGGATGAAAATGCCGATACACCGTTATAGCCGTACCAACTCGGGTCCATTCTTGTACGAAGGTCCGTAAGCTCCATACGGTAGAAGTTATCGCCCTCGAGCTTGTCGAGTTTGTCTTTTATCTCGCGGAATGAATTGTAGTCTGAAGTGTAGTTTTCCTTTGGCTGATCAATATCATAGTGATTTGTATTGGCAATTGCCACTTCCGAAAACATGCAACAGAAGAGGAGGCTTGCAACTGCGCTTACCTGGAACTTCCTGTTGTTCAGAAGTGAAAGGACAATTGTGTAAAGAACAGCGAATACAAGGCTTATTATGATTGTATCTGTTCCGACATTTTTTGAACCGAGTTCTTCAACAAGAACAATGAAAATACATATTCCGAGGCCGACATTCAGAAGATCCTTCCCTTTAAGTTCACGGATTCGTATAAGTGCCTTAAATGCGACTGTGAGCAGTACAAACGAATACATGAATGAAAATCTGTACGGAAGATCGTTCGGGAAATGGAATCCGTGCCAGATATAGTTGAGGACGTTTACATCGAATGAGAGAAAAAGGAAAACAAGAAGCAGTGCTCTTGAGATTTTTTCCTTAATAGGGATTGACTTTATATACAGATAAAGTATTGCAAGCATTACCGTCACCATGCCGCAGTAGATATTCGGCAATACATCTTCGCCGCTGCTGCGGATTGTAGGCTCAAGGGAAGCCATATGGTTCGCGAGGAAGTCAAATATGTTAAAGTATGTTGATGTTTCTGACGGAAATGAGCCGGATGTTGCGGAACAAGCTTTAAGAACATGAATTGTCGGGTATATGCAAACTGCGGCAATTCCTGCGGCAAGTATTGAGAAGCAGATGAATGTTCCGGCAGCTTTTATGAGCCTTTTCTCGAATCCGAATTTGCCGAAGTAGTATGTGAGTGCGTACAAAACGGCAAATATACATGTCATGAAACCCATGTAATAGGACGAAATGATAAGAAGTGCGAGTGTAATGACGTACATCTTAGGACTTTTACCATTTATGATTCGTTCAATGCCGAGAATTATAAGCGGAAGCAGGAACATGCCGTCAAGCCACATGACGTTCCAATAGTAGGCAACAAAATATCCTGAGTATGCATAAAGAAGACCAAAGCCCGCGGTGATTGGGTTATGTTTTTTAAACTCAGGTGATGCTTTGAGATAGTAGGTGAAGGTTGCCGCCGAAAGAGCGCCTTTAATCATTATTATAAAGGCAATGGCATCGGTGATATTGACATGCTTGAAAAGTATAACAAGAATTGAGAGTGGGCTTGAAAGATAGTTAAAGAAATTTCCGAGAAAACTTCCGCCGCCGCCCGACTGCCATGAGTAGAGGAGACTCTCTCCGGACACGAGTCTGTCGCGTAATTCGGCAAAGAGCGGACCGTACTGATGGTAAAGGTCCATTCTGAGAATGGTTATATCGCCGAACGGAACCATGTCATAACAGAATTCAATCAGAATCCATATTGCGATGGCAGTAAAAAATGAGAGGAGTACAAATCTGTTCCCCTCAAATTTTCTGAAAAATTTTGTTTCCCTGACTTTTGAAAGCTTCATGTCTAATCTCACCTTTGATTTGCCGTTTGAAAAATTTCCCCACAAAATCTAATGAATAAAAGTATAACAAAATCACAGAGTCGTTTCAATCTGTCTTTAGAATTTTTAATCATATTTTCGGACAAGAATTCATAAATAAAATCGACAATACTTGAGCAGACTGATATCGGGGTTGAGAATATTTCCATAATAGGTGCAAAATAATTAATTTTATTTGTTGAGAAATGAATCGATATATGGTATCCTAATTGTATATTTATTCATACAATTAAGGGAGGAACTTTAAATTGTCTGAAGTGAACAATTTTTCAAGTGAACTTGTCATTTCCGAAGAAGTTATTGCAACGATTGCCTGCAATGCCGCAAAGGATGTTGAAGGTGTAGCGGGACTCGGAGACAGACCGACGGACATTTATACAGCTTTTAAGATAAACGCGAACAATTTAAGACATGTAAAAATTACGGTATCAGACTATGACATAAAGCTTCATATCTATGTGGTACTAAACAATTCGGCACGCATAGGTGAAGTTGCGGAGAACATCCAGAATTCTGTCAAATCTGCTGTACAGAATATGACCGGAAGGGTCGTCACCAAAGTAAATGTCACAGTTACCGGAATTTATTCGGATATTGGCGAGTACGCAGCTGCTCCCGTTGAACCTACAGAGTAATAAGTCGGTTGTACCGGCTTTATCGACAAAACCCGCCCACCTTGGCTGACCTTGTCGAGGTGGGATTTTTTCTTGCAGATGAATTTTGAAATTCCGGAGGATAAAATGAACAGAAGTAAAGAGAGAGAACAGGCCTTTATACTTGTTTTTGAAAAGTGTTTCAGCCCCGAACTCAGTGTTGAGGATATTTTCAGCATGGCAATTGAGTCCGACTTTATGAAACCATCTGAGTTTGCTCAGAGGCTGGCTCTTACAACCGTTGAAAATCTCGGAGAGATTGACAGGACGATCAGTAAGTATTCATCGGGATGGAGTATTGACCGCATAACGAAGGTGTCTTTATCAATTCTTCGAATTGCAATATGTGAGATGCTTTATATGGATGACATTCCCGTGGGTGTGTCTATAAACGAGGCAGTTGAACTTGCAAAGGCATATGCCGGAAAAGAGGACAGCCAGTTTATAAACGGTGTACTCGGAGCAGTATCTAGAAATGAAAAAAAGTAATCCGTTGTTTCTTGGAATAGACACCAGTAATTACACCACATCTATTGCACTTTATGACGCGCGGGATCATCAGGTTGTTCAGCGTAAGAAGCTGCTTCCGGTAAAGCACGGCGAAAGAGGTATAAGGCAAAGTGACGCAGTTTTCCATCATACACAGCAGCTGCGTTCCCTTGTTGAACTTTTGATAAATGACCTTTCAACATACGAAATAAAGGACTTTCGTGACATACAGGCAATCGGTGTTTCAACAAAGCCTTGTTTTAAAGACGATTCGTATATGCCTTGTTTTACGGTTGGACAAACTATGGCAGAAACTTTGTCAAGAGCGCTTTCTGTACCCCTGCATGAGTTTTCTCACCAAGAAGGACATATATCGGCTGCCGTATACTCGGCAGGTATTACAAAGCTTTTCGGCACTGAATTTCTCGCTTTTCATGTTTCAGGCGGAACAACCGAAATGCTCAAGGTTTCACCGACGGACAGGTGTCCGGTGGGTGCGGAGGTTATCGGAGCATCACGTGACCTTAAAGCCGGACAGGCAATTGACCGCACCGGCGTTATGCTCGGTCTTGACTTTCCATGCGGTCCGGCACTCGAAAAGCTTGCTCTTGAGAGCAAACGAGATTTCAAGATTCAGCTTCCGAGGCTTGACACCGGGCTTGATTGCAGTCTTTCAGGTGTTGAAAACAAGTGCAAAAAAATGATTGAAGACAATGAAAACCCATGTGATACGGCTCTTTTCTGTATAAAATACATTGAGAAGACAATCATCGGCATGGCACAGCAGGGAATGCAGAAATATCCCGGACTTCCCGTTGTGTTTTCCGGAGGGGTTATGTCAGACTCCATAATAAGAAATGACATACAGTCGCAGTTTGAAAACTGTTTTTTCGCAACTCCGGAATTCTCATCTGACAATGCGGCGGGGCTTGCAGTACTTGCCTCGTATATGTCCGGGCACATTTGAAAAGGATAATAGAATGGAAAGTGTATCTCCGAACGTTTTTACCGTTTCGACACTTAACAATTACATAAAAAACATGATTGACTCCGACATTGCATTGCGCGAATTGTTTATTGTCGGTGAGATATCCAACTTCAAAGCACATTCAAGCGGTCACATGTACATGACGCTCAAGGATGACAATTCATCGCTTAAGGCTGTCATGTTCAAGGGTAATGCATCAAGGCTCAAATTCATGCCGGAAAACGGAATGAGTGTTATCGTTTTCGGCAGCGTATCTGTTTTTCAAAGAGACGGTCAGTATCAGCTGTATATACAAAACATGCAGCCTGACGGTGTAGGCGCTTTAAGTCTTGCATTTGAGCAACTTAAGGAAAAGCTTATGAAGGAGGGTCTTTTTGACGCAGAGCATAAACGTAAGCTTCCGCGCTATCCGAATACGGTCGGCGTTGTGACGTCCGATACCGCTGCGGCGTTTGAGGACATAAAAAATGTACTGGCACGGCGTTGGCCTATGGCAAGAGTGCTTATTTCGCCGACGAAGGTTCAGGGCGAGGCGGCTGTACCTGAAATAATAAGAGCGATAAAGCTGCTCGACGAGTCCGAAAAGGCAGATGTCATTATACTTGCGCGCGGCGGCGGCTCGATTGAAGACCTTTGGTGCTTCAATGATGAGCGCGTTGCACGTACAATTTATTCATGTAAGACTCCGCTCATCACGGGCGTCGGTCACGAGATTGACTATACTATCGCAGATTTTGTTGCGGATTACAGGGCTCCGACGCCCTCAGCCGCCGCAGAAGTATGCGTGCCGGACATAAAAACGGAGATGTCGGATATTTCAAGGATGCGGTTGCAAATTCAGCGTATTGTAACTGACAAGCTCAATTCATATAAGGAAAATCTTGACTTTATTAAGTCGAAAAATGTCATGAAAAGTCCCATGGGACTTATTGATGAAAGGCGGCTTATACTCGACAATTATTCTGATAGGATAAACTCATCTATCCGTACTGTGCTTGATAACAGAAAAAACAGTTTTGAAATTGAAGTTCGTCGTCTTGACGCTTTTTCACCGCTGAAGGTTCTCGGACGCGGTTACAGTATTATCGAAAAAGACGGTGCGGTTATCAAAAGTGCTGAAGATGTATCCGTGTCAGACGAAGTGTCAATCCGCCTTTTTGACGGAAAAATTCAATGTAAAGTAATTGATAAGACATAAAGAGGAGTTTAGATATGGCAGAGAAAACGGCAGATAAAGAGCTAACATATGAAGAGGCAATGATAAGACTTGAAAAAATTGTTGCGATTCTTGAGGACGGCTCAAAAAATCTCGATGAATCACTGAAACTCTTTGAAGAGGGCACAAAACTTGCGGCCTTTTGCAATACAAAACTTACCGAGGCAGAACAGAAAATAATTAAACTTGCCGGCGGAAAATTTGAAAATGAAGCAGAACAAGGGGAAGAGTAAAATGGAGGAGAAAAGTGAATTTCAGCTTTCGGAAAAGGCAAAAAAGTATTTTACATCTTACATAAATCTTATCAATGTATCTCTTGATGAGTATCTGTATATTAAAAATACCGACTATCAGGTTGTAGCTGATGCAATGGCATACAGCGTAGAAAACGGCGGCAAAAGACTGCGCCCGCTTTTAGTTCTTGAATTTTGTAAGATGTGCGGAGGCAATATTGCCGATGCGATTCCTTTTGCATGTGCTCTTGAAATGATTCACACGTATTCGCTCATTCATGACGATCTTCCGTGTATGGATAATGATGATTATCGTCGCGGTAAGGAGTCGTGTCATAAAAAATTCGGCGAAGCATTCGGAGTCCTTGCGGGAGATGCACTTTTAACATATGCCTTTCAAATTGCCGCCGATTCCAAAGTCCCGCCGGAAATTGCCGTGAAGTGCTCACGTTTTCTTGCAAATTATGCGGGTATTTACGGTATGGTCGGCGGACAGACGATGGATGTCCAAAACGAAAATCGCAAGGATCTTACCATAAAAGATATTGAAGAAACTCATAAGCTCAAAACAGGTGCACTCATACGCTGTGCATGCGAAATGGGATGCGCTGTTGCGAGAGCTAACAATATCCAGTATGATGCTGCGAGAAAGTATGCTGAAAATCTCGGACTTGCATTCCAAATTGTTGACGATATTCTGGATGTTACGGGTTCACCGGAGATTCTCGGAAAGGAAGTCGGACAGGATGCCGAAAACGGCAAGGTGACATATGTAACCTTGCTCGGACTCGATAAAGCGAGAGAGCTTTCCGCAGAGTATACCAAAAAGGCAATAGATGCACTTGCGGTATTTGAAAACAATCAGAATCTTACAGAGTGGACGAAATATATGCTTTACAGAGCTGTATGATTTTTAAGGACAGAGAAATGGATATTAAATATTTGAACAGAATAAGCGGCCCGGATGACATAAAGTGTCTTGATGAAAAAGAACTTTGTGAATTGGCTGAGGAGATTCGTCATGTGCTTGTAAACACTGTTTCGGTTACCGGCGGGCACCTCGCGTCAAACCTCGGAACTGTTGAACTGACTATAGCAATGCACCGTGTATTCAACTCTCCGGCGGATCACTTCGTATGGGATGTCGGCCATCAGGTTTATACACATAAGCTTCTTACCGGAAGGTACAATAAATTTTCCACACTCAGACAGGACGGAGGCATCTCCGGCTTTCCGAATCCGGATGAGAGCGTGTATGATGTTTTTGCCGCAGGTCACAGCGGAACGTCTGTTTCGGCAGCTTACGGTCTCTCTGTTGCAGAGACATTCAACAATAAAAAATCTTATACTGTTGCCGTTATAGGTGACGGCTCATTTACGGGCGGACTCGTCTATGAGGCTTTAAACAATGCCGGCGGGAAAGACACCAATCTCATTGTTATCTTGAATGATAACGAGATGTCAATTTCTCCGAACGTCGGTTCAATGGCAATGTATCTCGCCGCAGCAAGGACAAACCCATTCTATTATCGCTTTAAAGAAGGCGTTTCGGATATCCTTGAAAGTATACCTGACGGCGGAAAGCTCTACAATTTCGTGAAAAAAACCAAAAAAGCTGCAAAGGATATGCTTTACCAGAGCAATTTCTTTGAAGATCTCGGTTTTTCATATATGGGTCCTATTGACGGACACAACATAAAAGCACTTGAAAGGGCTCTTGAAAGTGCGAAAGAGTTTGACACACCTGTTTTGCTTCATGTCAGGACTGTAAAAGGAAAGGGTTACTCTTATGCAGAGAACAATCCGTCCCAATTTCACGGTATTTCAAAATTTGACATAAATACCGGTGAGCCGATCAAAAATTCAAAAAATAAAAACTATTCCGATACATTCGGAGATATTCTTTGTTCACTTGCTGAAAAAGACAACCGGATATGTGCTATTACCGCGGCTATGGCGCTTGGAACAGGACTTAATGACTTTTCGAATAAATTTCCGCAAAGATTTTTTGATGTAGGTATTGCAGAGGAACACGCCGTAACCTTTGCCGGAGGACTTGCGGCGGGAAATATGATTCCCGTATTTGCTGTCTATTCGACATTTTTACAGAGGGCGTATGATGAGATAGTTCATGACGTAGCCATGCAGAATAAAAAGGTTATTCTCGCTGTTGACAGAGCAGGCTTTGTAGGAGAGGACGGCAGAAGTCATCAGGGACTTTTGGATGTCGCATTTCTGAAAAGTATTCCGGGCTCTGTAATTTACAGCCCGTCATCCTATGCGGAAATGAAAATTGACTTTGAACTTGCCGTAAACGGGGATGATTCGGTTGTTGCCGTGCGTTATCCGAGGGGCTGCGAGGGATATCTTCCGCAAAATTACGAACCGACCGATTCCGCATATTCCGTTTACGGAAAGAAAAATTCAAAAATAACCATTGTTACATACGGAAATCTGTTTTCACAATCTGCAGTTGCTCTTGAAAAACTTGCAGATTACGGGATTGATATTAAACTTATAAAACTCAACAGGATTTGGCCGATTGATAAAAAAGTTATCTCGGAGCTCAAAAAGACTGAAACAGTTATCTTCTTTGAAGAGGGTATAAAATCAGGAGGAGTCGGTGAGGCATTCGCGTCACTGATACTGGAGAGCGGACTGAATCTTTCCTATTCGCATATTGCAGTTGAAAACACATTTGTCCACCATGCTCCGATACCGTCTTTGCTTTCGGAATTCGGACTTTCGGCGGATAAACAGGTTGAAGAAGTTTTGAGGAGAGTGTAATCAAAACCGTGAGTGATAAGAAAAGACTTGATGTTGTTGTATATGAGATGGGTCATACTGACAGCAGGGAAAAAGCGCGTGCGCTTATCATGGCGGGAAGTGTGTACGTAAACGGACAAAAGGAACTAAAATCGGGTGCTCAGATAAAGCCTACGGATGCAATTGAGGTTCGCGGAAGCAAGATGCCGTATGTAAGCCGCGGAGGCTATAAGCTTGAAAAGGCAATGCAGGTTTTTCCTCTTGAACTTACGGGAAAAATATGCATGGATATCGGTGCGTCAACAGGCGGATTCACTGACTGCATGCTTCAAAACGGTGCGACAAAGGTTTATTCCATAGATGTCGGATACGGACAACTTGCGTGGAAGCTCCGCAGTGATTCGCGCGTTGTAAATATGGAACGCACAAATTTCAGAAATGTTACCGAAAAAGAAATTCCCGATTCGATAGATTTTGCGAGTGTAGATGTCTCGTTTATTTCACTTAAAATAATACTTCCCGTTATGCGTGAAAGGCTTAAAACCGGCGGACAGGCTGTCTGTCTTATAAAACCGCAATTTGAAGCCGGTCGTGAAAAGGTCGGAAAAAAGGGTGTAGTCAGAGAACTTTCAACACATATTGAAGTACTTGAAAAAATTACATCTTTCGCTTTTGAAAACGGTTTTTCACTTCTCGGACTTGATTTTTCACCGATAAAGGGTCCTGAGGGAAATATTGAATACCTCATGTTCATTGAAAAGTCTGATAATCCGGTTGACAAGCTTAATATTTTACCGGCAGACCTTGCAAAGAAATCACACGAAATACTGAATTCTTCAGAAAAAAGAGGAGAGTAACCGATAATGAATATTGCATTGCTTCCGAACCTTACCCGTGAAAAGGCGAAGGATGTTACGGCTGAAATATGTTCATGGCTTACGGAATATGGTGCAGAATATGCTACATTGAATGAAAATTCGGATGTATTTTCATCAATAGGCAGTATGTCATTTATGGAATTTGATGAACTGCTGAAATGGTGTCATGTTGTGATTTCGGTCGGTGGTGACGGCTCAATGCTCAGAGCTGCCAAATTGACCGTTGATTATGAAAAACCGATTCTTTGTATAAACGCCGGACGTCTTGCCTTTATGGCAGGTCTTGAAAGTGATGAACTTAAACTTCTTAAAAAATTGATTGACGGCGAATATATCATCGACAGGCGCATGCTTTTGGATGTCTCGGTAAAACGCGGCGAAAAAGAGATCTTTTCGTCTGAGTGTATAAATGATGTTGTTCTTGCAAGGGGAGCTACTCTTAAAATTACTGATATCTGTGTAAATTGTGACGGTAAGCTCATTAACACATACAGGGCTGACGGAATTATTGTTGCAACGCCTACCGGATCATCCGCATACTCCCTCTCCGCGGGAGGCCCGGTCATCAATCCGAGCATAGAGGCAATACTCGTTACTCCTATCTGCCCTCAATCACTTTTTGCAAGGTCGATTGTTTTCAGTGATAAAAACAAAATAGATATTTATTGCGGTGAAAAAACAATGAATACAGATTTGTTTTTGTCTTGTGACGGTGAGGAGTCCAAAACTGTCATAAAGGGAGATATAATTTCCGTAAAAAAATCAGAAAAATATGCAAAATTCATAAGAATTAAGAATGATGAATTTTTTGAAATACTCAACAATAAACTTGCCGGAAACGAGGGAAATATGAGATGAATATAAGAAAATCAAGACAGCAGGAAATAATTACGCTTATTACGGAGGAACCTATCTCAACTCAGGATGAGCTTATAAAAAAACTTCGTGAAAAAGGTTTTGATGTTACACAGGCCACCGTATCGAGAGATATCAAGGACTTAAAGCTTATCAAAAAAATCGGCGCATCCGGCAAGTCGGTTTATTCCGTAAACACATCAGACGAGGATAACCTGTCCTCAAAGTACAAGACTATAATCTCCGGCGCAATTGTCCATGCCGACTACGCCATGAACACCTGTGTTGTGAAGACACACGTCGGAATGGCAAATGCCGCATGTGCATCGATTGATGCCATGCATTGGGAGGGAACTCTCGGCACAATTGCGGGAGACGATACTATTTTTGTTCTCTGCCGTTCGGAGCAGGATGCAAGAATATTTTGCGAAAAACTCAAATCCATGATTTTGGAATAATTTTTCTTTTTCTAAAGAGGAGTTTGTATGTTAAGCAATCTCAAAATTGATAACATAGCAATTATAGAAAATGCCGATATCTGTTTTGAAAAAGGTCTCAATGTAATGAGCGGTGAAACGGGTGCCGGTAAGTCGATAATTATTGACGCACTTTCCGCTGTTCTCGGCGAACGTACGTCACACGAACTCATACGTACCGGTGCCGACAAGGCAACGGTGGTTGCCGTATTTGAAGAAATTTCCGACAGTGTATCAACTGTTCTTTCGGATATGGGTATTCCGCTTTCAGACGACAAAAGCCTTATTATTTCAAGAACGATAAATGCTGACGGCAGAAATATCTGCCGTATCAATCAATCACCGGCAACCACTTCAATGCTGCGCACCGTGGGCAAGGAGCTTATAAGTATTCACGGACAGCATGACAGCCAGAATCTTCTCAATCCCGAGTATCATTACAGGTATCTCGATTCTCTCGGAGCGCTGGATGAACTCTATGGTGATTACATTGAAAAGTATACGGAGTATTCCGCTCTTTACAGAAGGTATAAAACGCTCAGCAGTAATGAAGAGGAAAAACAGAAACGTATTGAGCTGCTTAAATACCAGATTGATGAGATTTCAAATGCTGAAATCCGTGTCGGCGAGTATAATGAGCTCTGTGAAAAGCGCAGTCTTTTCAGAAACTCGGAAAAGGTGATGAAGGGTTTACAAAGCGCGCTTTCTGTTTTGAATGATTCCGACGACTCCACGGGTGTCATAAATCTTTTATTTAATGCAGGTAAAGAGCTTGAAAGGTCCGCAAACTACTACGAACCTGTCAGAGATATTTATACCGCATTGCTTGATCTTACTTATTCGCTTTCAGAGAAGAAGAACGACATTGAAAATGCCGTTTATGAGTGTGAATTCAATCCTGCGGAGCTTTCACAGATTGAAGAACGTATAAGTCTTATTCATTCTCTGAAAGATAAATACGGAGAAGATGAGGAAGAGATACTGAACTATCTTTCGAAGGCGTCAAGAGAACTCGATTCACTCGCAGATCAGGATATGTCGAAAGACAAAATCGAAAGAGAACTTGAAACAAAAAAAGATCTGCTGCTCTCATCTGCAGAAAAACTTTCAGACGCGAGAAAACATGCTGCGTCGGTATTCGAGGTTCGTGTAAAACATGAACTCTCGTTTCTTGATATGCCGAATGTTGAAATAAAAACAAGCTTTACACATTGCAAACTTAATCCGACAGGCTCGGATATCATTGAATTCCTTATTTCACCGAACCCCGGTGAGGCCTTAAAGCCTTTGGCGAAAATTGCGTCAGGCGGTGAATTGTCACGAATACTTCTCGCTATTCAAAATGTACTTGCAGATGTTAAAAACAATGTCGCGACAATGATTTTTGATGAAATTGACACCGGCGTTTCGGGAAGTGCCGCCGAAAAAATTGCAATTTCACTCTCGCGCGTATCTGAAAAATATCAGGTTATCTGTATCACGCACAGCGCCCAGGTCGCAGCTTATGCGGATTGCCATTTTCTCATACGTAAGGAAGTTCTTAATAACAAAACATATACCAATGTCAATCCGCTTGACAGCACCGGGCGTATACGTGAAATTGCCCGCATTATCGGCGGCGTAAACATAACAGAACTTCAACTTCAAAGTGCAAAGGAAATGCTTGAAAATACCGGTAAAATGGTATAACATAGTTCAAAATGTTTTTATAAAAAATATAAATACACAAATGAAAGGAAAAGATCGATGACAATTTATGACGAACTTGTTGCACGTGGGCTTATAGCTCAGGTAACGGACGAAGAGGAGATAAAGGAACTTATCAATACGGGTAAGGCTACCTTTTATATCGGCTTTGATCCGACTGCAGACAGTCTCCATGTAGGTCACTTTATGGCTCTTTGCCTTATGAAGAGACTTCAGATGGCAGGAAATAAACCTGTTGTACTTATCGGAGGCGGTACAGGTTACGTTGGTGACCCTTCGGGAAGAACAGACATGCGTACTGTTATGACGCCTGAAACCATTCGACACAACTGTGATTGTTTCAAAAAGCAAATGGAACGTTTTATTGAGTTCGGACCGGACAAAGCAATTATGGTAAACAATGCAGACTGGCTTTTAAAACTCAACTACATTGACCTTCTTCGTGAGGTTGGCGCATGTTTCTCAGTAAATAACATGTTAAGAGCTGAATGCTACAAGCAAAGAATGGAAAAGGGACTTTCATTCCTTGAGTTTAACTATATGATTATGCAGTCTTATGACTTTTATCATCTTTTCCAGGAATACGGCTGCAATATGCAGTTCGGCGGTGACGACCAGTGGTCGAATATGCTCGGCGGTACTGAGCTTATCCGTAAAAAACTCGGTAAAGACGCATATGCCATGACTATTACACTTCTCATGAACTCTGAGGGTAAGAAGATGGGCAAGACGGCAAACGGCGCTGTATGGCTTGACCCAAGCAAGACATCTCCTTATGAGTTTTATCAATATTGGAGAAACGTCGGTGACAATGACGTTCTCAAGTGCATTCGTATGCTTACATTCCTACCTCTTGAACAGATAGATGAGATGGATAAATGGGAGGGCTCAGAGCTTAATAAGGCAAAAGAAATCCTCGCATATGAGCTTACAAAGCTTGTTCACGGTGAAGAAGAAGCGGAAAAAGCACGGACAACCGCACGTGCACTTTTCAGCGGCAAGGGAGATCTTGACAATATGCCTGAAACAGTTCTCACGGCTGCCGATCTTACGGATGGCAGTGTAGGTCTTCTCACACTCCTTGTAAAGACCGGCATTTGCGGTTCTAACGGTGATGCCAGACGTCTTGTTCAGCAGGGCGGTGTATCTGTGGATGACGAAAAGGTTACAGATCCTAAAACATCATATGATGAGACAACTCTTAAGAACGGAATTGTTATAAAAAAAGGCAAGAAAGTATTCCATAAGGTTTCAAT
Source organism: Acutalibacteraceae bacterium (assembly GCA_963629305.1). Lineage (GTDB taxonomy): Bacteria > Bacillota > Clostridia > Oscillospirales > Acutalibacteraceae > UBA1227. Next base: position 1,366 of record CAVGIJ010000018.1, on the reverse strand, counting down.
GTAATAAACGTTATAAATTTTCTTATTTATACTATAGACAACTTCTTTACTTAACTTAAGTGAAGAAGTTGTTTTTTTAAAAAAATTTAAAATACCTGTTGACATTTAAAAATCAATTGATATAATAATGATAACAATTATCATTATTATTAAGGAGATGGGCAAGGAGTGCCGATTTCAAGGAACAGCAAGCAGAGAAATGCGATTTTTGCAGAGCTTAAGTCGAGATACGATCATCCGACAGCTGAAACGCTTTATCATGACTTAAAGCCTGAGTATCCCGCTCTCAGCCTTGCGACTGTCTACAGAAATTTAAAACAGCTCTGTGAGGATGGTCAGATAATATGTATAACAGGGGATACATCGGACAGATATGACGCCAACACATCACAGCACTATCATTTGTCATGTAAAGAGTGCGGCGGTATGTTTGATCTTGATCTTCCTGAGATTCCGGAAATAACGGAGATTCCGAAAAAGCTTTATAACGGGAGAATAGATAACTACTCCCTTATTTATAAAGGCATATGCGAAAATTGTTTGAAAAAACACAAAACTTGATTTTTATTTTGGAGGTTTATTACTATGAAAAAATTTGTTTGTACAGTATGCGGATACATCTATGAAGGCGAAGCAGCTCCTGCAGAGTGCCCGGTTTGCCACGCAAAGGCAGGCGCATTCAAGGAAGTTCAGGGAGAGCTTACACTTGCTGCCGAGCATGAGTTCGGTATCTATGGTAAAACGGTAAAGAACAATCCTGATATTTCTGATGAGGATAAGAAATTTATTTTTGATCAGCTTATGGCTAACTTTAACGGAGAGTGCTCAGAGGTAGGTATGTACCTTTGCATGGCACGTGTTGCACACAGAGAAGGCTATCCTGAAATCGGACTTTACTGGGAAAAAGCAGCTTATGAAGAGGCTGAGCATGCTGCAAAATTTGCCGAGCTTCTCGGTTCTGACCTTGAAGCAAATATGAAAGCTGACACCAAGTCAAACCTTGCATGGAGAGTTGACTGCGAGTTCGGCGCAACACAGGGTAAGGTTGAACTTGCTACAGTTGCAAAGAAGAATAATCTTGATGCAATCCATGATACAGTTCATGAAATGGCTCGTGACGAGGCCCGCCACGGCAAGGCACTTAAAGGACTTCTTGAAAGATATTTCGGTTAAACTATACTTAATTTCCCATAATACATTTGAGAAAAGTCAGGGTTTGCAAAAGCAGGCTCTGACTTTTTCGGAGCTTATTCAATTTGTGATATGTACGAAAACGAATATACCGCATATCCTGCGCAGGATTTACTTGAGTTCACATCTTCAATTTGCCTTTTTATAACATCTTTTCCACCGTCAACAAACTCTG
>CAVGIJ010000017.1:0-24392 GCA_963629305.1 Acutalibacteraceae bacterium | reverse complement strand
AAATAAAGCATCTAAGAAATATATGAATAAACTAATCTGAAAATATAAAAATTTTTATCAATTTTCTGAAAGGAAAAATTTTATGGCAGAAAAAAATATGAATTTCATCACAAAACTTGACGCAAAGGCAGAAGCAAAAGGCGGCGGAATAAAAACACTGTGGCAGATTGTAAAATTTCTTGTAGTAAGTATGGGCGTTTCGATTATACAGATAATTCTCGCAAACTTGCTCCCTCTTATTTTTGACAATGTAACAGCCACTCTTCCGAGCTTTCTCCAAACAATCTTTGTTCCGGACGCAATATTTGACACGGCAACCGAAAACGGTGCTGCGGATTACGCAAAATATGTTGTGGGCGGAGTAGTAACATGGGGATATGTTCTTCCGTTCTTCCTTTCCAATGCGCTTGCCAACGTTTACGGATACATCCAAAACAAAAAGACAACCTTCAAATCAGACGCACCGACTTACTGCTTTGTTATTTACGTTGCAATTCTCGTTGCACTTATCCTTTTCTCAACTTGGTTCCAGGGCTTCCTGTTCGGAGTACTATCAAACCTTGACGTAGGATTCTTAAAGAGCCTTGCAAGAACAATAGCGGTTCTTGTCTCGGGACTTATTCAGATGCTCGTTCTCTTCCCGATGGAGAAATTTGTACTTCTTAAAGAGAAAGACAAATAATTTAATACTTTCGTATTATCTTATAACGGAAATTTTTTTACTGAAAATTATTTTTCAGATCTTTCCCCTTTTGTATTTGTATCTTTAATAAAAAATTGAAGAAACAATGATGCAACTGAAATAACGGTAATTGCAACAGCTGTCGCAAAATATCCGCCTGTTTTCATATACAATGTACTTCCGACAAATTGTCCGAGAAATACGGCAACAAGCAAATTGAAATTTACAAGACTGTAATTTGTAGCATAATTTCTGTTACCGAAAAAGCTTCTGGCAAAATTTGCATTTGTCGGAGTAACTCCGCCGTAAGCCGTTCCGAAGAAAATCAATGAGAATACGGTAAAAAGTGACGAACTGTTCATTACACCGATAATCATTGAAATTCCACCAAGTGTGAACAGTATTCCGAAGATACTCATAGTGAGAAATCTACCCTTTTTATCATAAAAGCTTCCGAAGAAGAATCTACCTACACCGCTGCAAACCGCAAACAGGCTTACCATCAAAGCGCACATTGTCTCATTCATACCCACGTATGAAGAAAGAGTTGCAATTTGACCGAGAATCGCAAGCCCTATTGCGGATACAAGGATACACCAAATGAAATAAATCCAAAAGTTTGCCGTCTTGAGCATTTCTTTCGGCTCAAAGTCTTTTACCTGAAAAGTTTTTTCTTTTGCAATTGATGTATCTTCCGCGTTAGAAAAAAGTGATGCCTCGGACTTTGACGGTGCTCTTACATTTATACCGCCTAAAATCAATACAGCGGCAAATACAATACCGATTATTGTAAATGAAATCTTAAGTCCGAACAGGGACAACAGGGCATTTGAAATTGGACTTAAAATAAGACTTCCCGCACCGAAAAACATAAGAAGTAATCCCGCAATGAGTCCGGCCTTATCGGGATACCATCTGTTTCCCGTTGAGAGAACACAGTTATAAACAATACCTACGGCAAATCCTATAACAATTCCGTACAGCACATATATCTGCCAAAGACTTGTCATAAATCCCATCAGAACAAAAGATATACCGATAAGCGATCCGCATATTTGTGTTAATATTCGGTGTTTAAAGCGTTTTGACAATTGCGCTCCGCCGAATCCTCCGAGACAAAACATGAACATACATATGGTAAATGTCCATGTAAGCTCCGAATCATTCCATCCATAAGCCGCCGAAAGAGGTTTTTTGAATACACTCCATGCGTACACGAGTCCTAAAAATGTGAGCAATATGCTGTCACTTAGTATGATTGAAAGTCTTTTTTTCATATACATCTCCCCAAGTCAAATATAGCATGCGTTAATTAAAACATATTGCATCTACGTTTGTCAACAGTTTAAAGCGCTAAAGTGATTAACAAAACAAAAACAGTCATCTCATTTGAGATGACTGTTTCTGTTTTGTTAATGGCAAATGCGATGAAAGGACCGGTTCTTAACCGGTGAGTTGAATGAATTGGAAGAGTTAGCACTTGCTAACTACATCTATATATTACAACTCTTACTACAAAAAAGCAATAGTAAATTGCAAAAAAAACATAAAATTGTTAATAATATTTATTTGAAATATTCAACTGCCGATTCAAAGAGCTTCATGTCATAATTGCCTTTGACATTCTTATAAAGGCCATCTCCTATGCGCTCAGAATGACCCATTTTGCCGAATATCCTTCCATCAGGTGAAAGGAGTCCTTCAACGGCAAAAATTGAATTATTCGGGTTATACGCAATATCAGATGTCGGCATGTCATTTTCATCAACATACTGTGTGAGTATCTGTCCGTTTTCGGCAAGCGAAAGAAGAAGTTCTTTATCTGCAAGCAAACGTCCCTCGCCGTGTGAAATAGGCACCGTGTAAACGTCACCCACATGCGAATATTTAAGCCACGGAGAATTGTCGGAGCAAAGACGTGTTCTGACAAGCTTTGATTGGTGGCGTGAAATTGTATTGTATGTGAGAGTAGGACAATTTTCGTCCGTATCAATGATTTTTCCGTACGGAAGAAGGCCGAGTTTTATAAGAGCCTGGAATCCATTACAGATTCCACCCATAAGTCCGTCACGCTCGTCAAGGAGTCTTGTTATTGCCGCCTTTATTTCCGGATTTTTCATAAAGCTTGTAATAAACTTGCCCGAACCGTCCGGCTCGTCACCGCCGGAAAATCCACCCGGTAAGAATACAATCTGTGACTCATCGACACATTTTGCAAATTCCTCAATTGAACGTGAAAGATTTTCCTTGGATAGATTGTTGATAACAAATATCTGAGTTTTTGCTCCCGCTTTTTCAAAGCGTTTTGCGGTATCATATTCGCAATTGGTTCCCGGAAATACCGGTATAAGGACTTTGGGCTCAGTAATTTTAAGCGAGCATAACTTTACACTTTCCGATTCATGGCTAAAGCTCGGAATATCCGCATCTTCAAATGAAATATTACAAGGAAATACCTTTTCAAGTTTATCTTCGTACTTTTTCGAAAGTTCTAAAAGACTGACTTTTTCAGATTGGTATGAAATAAAGTCGTTATCGGTTACGACACCGACATTTATAACATTTATTTTACTATCATTTTCACACATGCCGATGATTTCGTTCATTGTGCTTTTATCGGTCTCTACAACAAATGAGCCGTAGTTGTATCCGAAAATCTCATTCAGAGAAACAGCGTCATCAAAATCAAATCCGAAGCCGTTTCCTATTGACATCTTATAAACAGCTTCTGCGATTCCGCCGAATGTCGGGGTATATACAGAGTACAATTTTTTGTCCCCGACAAGATTTGAAACAAATTCAAATAAGTTCTTAAGACTGCAAATCTCCGGAACACCGTATTCGTTATACACAGGCTTTAAGAGTAAAACGGAGTTTCCGGAATTTTTAAATTCATCGGATACCGTACGCTCAATCTTGTCCGTTGTTACCGCAAATGACACGAGCGTCGGCGGAACATCGAGATTTTCAAACGTACCTGACATGGAATCTTTTCCGCCGATTGCGGCACATCCGAGATCAAGCTGCGCCTTGTAAGCACCAAGCAGTGCCGCAAGGGGCTTGCCCCAGCGCTCGGGTGTTTTACCCGGCTTTTCAAAATACTCCTGGAATGTAAGATAAACATCCTCAAAAGTTGCACCGGTCGCAATTAACTTTGAGACTGACTCAACAACCGCAAGGTATGCACCGTGAAATTGGTCTTTTTCTGTAATGAACGGATTGTACCCGTATGCCATGAATGATGCGGTGTCTGTGTCGCCGCTCTCAACGGATACTTTGTTTACCATTGCCTGAATCGGAGTTTTCTGATATTTTCCTCCAAACGGCATGAGCACAGTGCCGGCACCGATTGTCGAGTCAAATCTTTCAGAAAGTCCGCGCTTTGAACATACATTGAGATCTCCTACAAGCTTAAGAAGTCCGTTTGAAAAACTTTCCGGAATACTCCTGTCAAATTTTTCCTGCTTTTTTGTATGGATATCTATATGCTTTTCAGCACCGTTTGAATTCAAAAATTCACGGGAAATATCAACAATTACATTGCCCTTCCAAGTCATTTTAAGTCTCGGTTCTTTTGTAACCTTTGCAACGATTGTCGCCTCAAGGTTTTCCGAGTTTGCAATTTCAATGAATCGTTTTGCATCATTTGGCTCAACAACCACAGCCATACGCTCCTGCGATTCAGAAATTGCAAGCTCCGTACCGTCGAGACCTTCATATTTTTTAGGTACGGCATCAAGAGAGATATCAAGTCCGTCGGCAAGTTCACCAATAGCAACGGATACGCCGCCGGCACCGAAATCGTTGCAGCGTTTTATAAGGCGTGAGGCCTGCGCATTTCTGAAAAGTCGCTGAAGCTTTCGCTCTTCCGGAGCATTACCCTTTTGAACCTCTGCACCGCATGTGTCAAGGGATGATAAATTGTGCGACTTTGATGAACCGGTTGCACCGCCGCAGCCGTCACGACCTGTCCTTCCGCCGAGAAGAATAACAATATCTCCGGGAGCGGGTACTTCACGTCTGACATTGGCAGCGGGAGTCGCTGCAACAACCGCACCAATCTCCATACGCTTTGCCGCATAGCCGTCATGATAAAGCTCGTCTACCATTCCCGTCGCAAGTCCTATCTGGTTTCCGTATGAGGAATATCCGTTGGCAGCGGTCGTAACAAGCTTGCGCTGCGGAAGCTTTCCCCGCATGGTCTGTGAAAACGGCTTTGTGGGGTCAGCCGCACCCGTTACACGCATAGCACTGTAAACATATGCACGTCCCGAAAGCGGATCACGTATAGCTCCGCCTATACACGTTGCTGCGCCGCCGAAAGGTTCTATTTCGGTAGGATGATTATGTGTCTCATTCTTAAAGAGTAAAAGCCAATCCTCTTCTTTTCCGTTATGATTTATCTTCATCTTAACAGTACATGCATTTATCTCCTCGGACTCATCAAGCTTTGAAAGCTTGCCCTCGGCCTTTAAAACCTTTGCGGCAAGAGTTCCGATATCCATAAGATTTACAGGCTTTGTTCTGCCGAGCCTTTTACGGTCGGAAATATACTGACTGTATGCGTCATTTATGAAGTCGTCATCAAATTTCACGCTGTCAATAGTCGTTAAAAATGTTGTATGACGACAGTGGTCAGACCAATAAGTATCAATCATACGAATTTCCGTGATTGTCGGGTCTCTCTTTTCAGACTTAAAATAATCCTGACAAAATACAATATCGTCAAGATCCATTGCAAGACCTTTTTCATCTGCGAAATCCGAAAGTTCTTCTTTACTGAGGTTAATAAAGCCCGTCAATGTATCAACCGTCTGCGGAAGCTCTACAGAGATATTGAGTGTCTCCGGCTTTTGGGAAGATGCAATTCTTGCTTCAACCGGGTTGATAACATATTTTTTTACCAAGTCAAGTTCGTCATCGGATATACTTCCGCCGAGGATATATACTTTCGCACTGCGTACCGTCGGCTTCTCGCCCTTAGAGATAAACTGAATACACTCTGCAGCGGATGATGCGCGCTGGTCAAACTGTCCCGGAAGATATTCCACGGCAAATATACTGTCGTTGCCGTCAAAAACAATTTCCTCCGAAAAAACGTCAAGCTGCGGTTCGGAAAAAACAGTTTTGCAGGCATAATCAAATATATCCTTGCTGATTCCCTCAACGTCGTATCTGTTTATAACACGCACCCTTGTCACGGATTTTATGCCGAGCAATGTATTTATGTCGGAGAGAAGAGACACAGCCTCATTTTGAAGTCCCTCTTTTTTTTCAACGAAAATTCTGTAAACCATATACAGTTTTCCTCCTGAAAGAAAATATATTGTACATTCAGATTAAACAGCCGCCAAAGCCCGCTGACCGATATCCGCTCTGAAGTATTCGTTTTCAAATTTAACGGTTTTTACTGCATCATATGCATTGTCAATTGCCTCTTTGAGCGTATCCCCCGTCCTCGTGACTCCGAGAACACGTCCGCCGTTTGTAAGAAGTTTTCCGTCACTTAGTTTTGCACCGGCAATGAATATATTTTCACGATTTTCCGGCAATGTAATCTCATATCCTTTTTCGTAAGCTTGCGGATAACCCTTTGATGCCATTACCACACAGCACGCCGATTTGTCATAAAACTCGACCTTACACTTTGCAAGCTTTTCATAGCGGACCGACATGAAAATTTCAAGGAGATCACTTTTAAGAAGCGGTAAAACAACTTGAGTTTCGGGGTCGCCGAAACGACAGTTATACTCGATTACCTTCGGACCGTTCTTTGTAAGCATGAGCCCGAAATAAAGACAGCCTTTAAAGGTTCTTCCCTCTGCATTCATTGCGTTCATTGTCGGTATAAATATTTTTTCCATACATTCTTTTGCAATTTCCTCTGTGTAATAAGGATTCGGAGCAACTGTTCCCATTCCGCCCGTATTGAGCCCCTTATCACCGTCAAGAGCGCGTTTGTGATCTTGACTTGATACCATAGGTACAAGGGTTTTGCCGTCGGTAAAAGAAAGAACGGAAACCTCCGGACCTTCAAGAAATTCTTCAATGACTACTTTTGAGCCGCTTTCGCCGAATACTTTATCGGACATCATTGAATGTACCGCATCAATTGCCTGCTGCCTTGTTTCGGCAATTATAACACCTTTTCCGAGAGCAAGTCCGTCAGCCTTTACGACTGTCGGAATCGGGGCGGATTCAAGGTAAGAAACTGCATCAGCCTCATTGTCAAACACCGCATAGTCGGCTGTCGGAATACCGTATTTTTTCATGAGATTCTTTGAAAAGCTCTTGCTGCCTTCGATTATTGCGGCTTTCTTTGAAGGTCCAAAGCACGGAATACCTTTTTCCTCAAGTGCGTCAACGCACCCGAGCACAAGCGGATCATCAGGCGCAACAACAGCAAAATCAATTTCCTGTGCTTTTGCGAACTCGGCAATTTTGTCAATATCTTTAACATCTATTGAGTCAACACAGGTTGCGTCAAGTGCTATACCTCCGTTTCCCGGCAATGCAAATATTTCGGAAACAGCCGGATTTGTCTTTATCTTGGAAATTATAGCGTGCTCACGACCACCGCCGCCTACAACTAAAATCTTCATATTTTAATCTCCTTTTTATCTTCTGTAAAAAGTATCAGTGATGGAAAAGTCTCATTCCCGTAAACGCCATTGTCATTCCGTACCTGTCGCAGGTTTCAATAACCATGTCGTCGCGTATTGAACCGCCGGGTTCGGCAATGTATTTCACGCCGCTTTTAAACGCACGTTCAATATTGTCCGGGAACGGGAAAAACGCATCAGAACCAAGTGCAACACCGTCAATGGTTTTAAGATACTCTGCCTGTTCTTCTTTTGTAAAATGTGACGGCTGCTTCGTAAAGTACTTTTGCCAGTTTCCGTCTGCACATACATCTTCTTCATTTTGATTGATGTATCCGTCGATTACATTGTCCCTTGTCGGACGTCCGATATCATCACGGAAAGGAAGATTTAAGACCTTATCGCTCTGACGCAAGAACCATGTATCTGCTTTGCTTCCCGCAAGTCTCACACAGTGAACACGTGACTGCTGTCCTGCGCCTACGCCGATTGCCTGTCCGTCAACAGCAAAGCATACTGAGTTTGACTGGGTGTACTTAAGCGTTATAAGTGAAATTATAAGGTCACGTACTGCCGATTCCGGCAATTTTTTATTTTCGGTAACAATATTTTTAAGAAGGTCTCTGTCAATTTTGAAGTTATTTCTTCCCTGCTCAAATGTTATTCCGTAAACCTGCTTGCGCTCTGTAGAATCCGGAACAAAGCTCGGATCAATTTTTACAATGTTATAATTTCCGCCGCGTTTTGACTTTAGAATTTCAAGTGCTTCCGGCTCATAATCCGGAGCGATAATCCCGTCTGAAACTTCTGTTTTTATGAGTTTTGCTGTAGTGACGTCGCACGGATCGGAAAGTGCTACCCAGTCACCGAATGAGCACATGCGATCAGTTCCTCTTGCTCTGGCATATGCAATCGCAAGCGGTGAATCATCAAGTTCCGGTATGTCGTCAACAAAGCACGCCTTTTTCAGTTTGTCGGACATCGGTATTCCGACAGCCGCAGATGTCGGGCTTACATGTTTAAACGATGTAACCGCCGGAAGTCCGAGCGCTTCTTTTAGTTCCTTTACAAGCTGCCACGAATTGAAAGCATCAAGAAAGTTTATGTAGCCCGGTCTGCCATTTAAAATTTCAATCGGAAGATCACTTCCGTCTTGCATAAAAATTTTTGCCGGTTTCTGATTCGGGTTGCATCCGTACTTAAGTTCAAACTCTTTCAAAGCTCAGCCCTCCAAGACTTTATCTGTTCTTGTTTATCATTCTGTTTTCAGTCTCACCTGTTTTAAGGTCGATATATCTTACGTAAAGTGAGATTCTGTTATTTGCATCCAGATTGTTCCAGATATCTTCATAGAATTCATCAATATCATCGGGAATAAACACGCGCTCAGGCTCTCCCTGAAATGTCGGTATGGGATTTCCGTCGCATACATATGTGTGAATAAAATGTCCGAGTCCCGGAAGCGGCTCATAGTCAAACGTATATCTGTTACATACGGTGCCTTCTCGATCACCGCTCTTTAGGATGCTGAGTTTATACGTAAAATCACCGTCGGCACACGTAACCATTCCTGAGATTCGCGGAGTGAGATTCGGCGCGTCCGGCTCAAACTGCCTTGTGGCGAGTGCATTTTCAAACGCACGGCAGCCACGTCCCATAGCTCTTTTTGCCTCTGTAAAATCGTATATTGTCTGTGTTTGGTCACCGTTTGTAACAATGGTCTGATTTGAAATGACCTTTATCGGTGAATAAATAATAAGGCTTGGATCCTCGACCTTACTTTCGTCAAACGGGTAGATAGTGACATCCGTGCCTTCTTCCCTGAAAATTCTGTTGCGGCTGTTCTCGCTTCTTCCCATTATGAAGTAAGCGATAGCGGCCTTTGATGCGTCCTCGGTTTTTCCTATAACAATACCGCGCCCAACATATTCGTTTCCATGAATACGCGCGCCCATAGTCTTTATCTCATAAATATCCACTGTCATCACTCCAAATTAATACTTTTGCATACAAATTCGCATGCTTTGGGAAGAAGCTGCCATTCGGCTTCCTCCATAACACGTCTTTGAAGAGTCTTTGGCGTGTCGTCATCATGAACATCAACGGCTTTTTGGAAGATAATCTTTCCGCCGTCCGTAACTTTATTTACAAAATGAACTGTTGCACCGGTCACCTTTACACCGTATTTCAGTGCTTCCTCGTGAACCTTAAGTCCGTAATATCCGTCACCGCAAAAGCTCGGTATAAGTGACGGATGTACATTTATTATCCTGTTCGGATAATTTTTTATAAAGTTTTCCGAAAGAACATAAAGAAAGCCGGCGAGAACAACTACATCAATTTCGTATTCTTTAAGAGTCATCAAGATAGCTGATTCAAACGCTTCTTTGGAGTCGAAATTTTTCCTCAAAATTGTAACACCGTCAATTCCGGCGTTTTTTGCACGCGTCAGCGCATATGCATTTTCCCTGTCGGATATAACAAGCTTTATTTCCCCGGAAATAATTTTGCCGGAGCTTTGTGCGTCTATAAGTGCCTGAAGATTTGTTCCGCCTCCGGAAACAAAAACAGCAATGTTGGCCTTTTTCATATATTCATCTCCAACCAATAAACCGGACTATTTATTTTCCGACTCAATTATTCAAGAATAATTTTATTTTCGTCATCTTTGATTATTTCGCCGAGTACATACGCATCCGGTTCACCGTTTTCACGAAGTATGCTCAGTGCCTCACCGGCGGCGGCCGCCGGAACCACGACAGTCATTCCGACACCCATGTTATATGTGTTGAACATGTCGTGTTCCGGAATGTTACCACGCGAGCGTATAAGGTCAAAGATCGGAAGGACACGGACGTCGTCCTTCCTTATTTTCGCGCACATTCCGCTTGGAATGGAGCGCGGAATATTTTCATAAAAGCCGCCGCCGGTGATATGAGACACTGCTTTTACATCAACTTTTTCAAAGAGTGCCAGCATAGGTTTTACATATATCTTCGTAGGTGTCAGCAGTGTCTCGCCGATTGATTTGCCGAAAAGCTCATCAATCGGGGCAGTGAGTTCTTCTTTTGAAATATTCTCAATATCAAAGACTTTTCTTACAAGAGAAAATCCGTTTGAGTGAACACCGCTTGACGGGAGAGCTAAAATTACATCGCCCTCCTCCATCTTGGTGTTATCAAGTATTTTATCCTTGTCAACCACACCGAAAGAAAATCCCGCAAGATCATACTCATCCTCCGGATAAAATCCCGGCATTTCGGCTGTCTCACCACCAACCAAGGCGGCGCCCGACTGAACGCATCCGTCCGCCACGCCTTTGACAATTTCAGCTATTTTTTCGGGAACGTTTTTACCGCAGGCGATGTAATCAAGGAAAACAAGCGGCTTTGCACCGCAGCATATGATATCATTTACGCACATTGCCACACAGTCAATTCCCACCGTGTCGTGCTTGTCCATGAGAAATGCAAGTTTAAGCTTTGTACCGACTCCGTCTGTACCGCTTACAAGTACAGGCCTTGTTATACCGGTCATATCAAGTTCAAACAGACCGCCGAATCCGCCTATTGCACCCATAGCACCGCCTGTCATTGTACGTGCAACATGTGATTTCATAAGTTCAACTGCTTTGTAACCTGCCGTGATATCCACACCGGCATTTGCGTAGCTTTTTGAGTAAGACTTTTCCATTTTTTACTCCTTGTTTTCTGAAATTTTAGTTTCAAAACGATTTTTCATCGATGAATCCGGAACAAATGTCGGATATTTTCCGTCAAAACACGCAGTGCAATATCCTGTTCCGCCTACACCCTTGGCTATCTGTTTAACACTCTCAACGCTCAGATATCCCAGTGAATCGACGCCTATTATCTCGGCAATTTCATCTATTGAATGTTTACAAGCAATTAGATTTTCACGCGAATCAATGTCCGTTCCGTAGTAGCACGGATTTATGAACGGCGGAGCGGAAACACGCATATGAATTTCTTTTGCACCGGCCTCACGAAGAAGCTTTACAATTCTTGCACTTGTCGTACCGCGCACAATCGAATCGTCTATCATAACAACCCTTTTACCCTTTACGGTCTCGGCTATAGGGTTGAGCTTTATTTTAACCTTGTCCTCACGGCTCTTTTGTCCCGGAGCGATAAAGGTTCTGCCGATGTATTTGTTCTTTATAAAGCCGATTTCATACGGAATACCTGACTGCTTTGCGTAACCCAGCGCAGCATCAAGTCCGGAATCCGGGACACCTATTACAACATCTGCCTGAACAGGATGTTCAAGTGCCAAAAATGCGCCGGCTCTCTGTCTTGCACTGTGAACGCTGCAACCGTCAATAACCGAATCGGGTCTTGCAAAATAGATGTACTCAAATACACACATTGAACACGGCGTTTTGTCGCAATGATCCTCAATAGAGCGCACGCCGTTTTTGTCGAATACAACGATTTCACCCGGTTTTAAGTCACGCTCAAATCTCGCTCCGACCGCATCAAGGGCACAGCTTTCAGATGCGACGATATACCTTCCGTCATCCGTTTTACCGTAGCAAAGCGGTCTGAAACCGTTTTCATCACGAACGGCAATAAGCTTTGACGGTGACATAATTACCAGTGAATAAGCGCCTTTTATTCGGTATACAGCTTGGTTAACAGCTTCTTCTATTGACGGTGCGGTTAATCTTTCTTTCGTGATTATATACGAAATAACTTCCGTATCGCTCGTCGTATGGAAAATAGAACCCTCAAGCTCAAGTTCACGGCGAAGCTCTCCGGAATTAACAAGGTTTCCGTTATGCGCAAGCGCCATTTTGCCCTTTATATGATTTACAAGTATTGGCTGTGCATTACTTCTGTCGTTGGCTCCTGTAGTACCGTACCTCACATGGCCGACCGCAATATTTCCCTCACCGAGATTGTTTATTATTTCGGGTGTAAATACATCATTTACAAGACCGGTATCCTTGTAAACAGAGATAACACCGTCATCATTTACGGCAATACCGCATGATTCCTGACCTCTGTGCTGGAGTGCAAAGAGACCGTAATAAGATGTACTGGTTACATCTGATTTTTCCGGTGAATAAACACCGAACACACCGCATTCTTCTCTAAGATTTCCCATTTATCCCTCCGACTCAAATTCCGAGTCTCTTCATCATTTCGTTGTAGGCATCCTCTACGCCGCCCATATCTCTGCGGAAACGGTCCTTGTCAAGCTTTTCGTTTGTATCCTTATCCCAAAATCTGCAGGTATCAGGAGAAATTTCATCGGCAAGTACAATCTGTCCGTCGGCAGTTTTACCGAATTCGAGTTTAAAATCAACAAGGCGAACACCGAGGCTTAACATATATGCCTTTAAAACTTCATTGACCTTGAAAGCCATTGACTTTATCTGCTCAATTTCCTCTCTTGTTGCGAGTTTTAGCGCAATAGCATGATAAGCGTTGAGAAGAGGATCTCCGAGGTCATCGTTTTTATACGAAAATTCTATAGTCGGCTCATCAAATACAATTCCCTCTTCTACACCGTATCTTTTTGCGAATGAGCCTGCGGAAATATTTCTTATAATAACTTCAAGAGGAACAATAGAAACTTTCTTTACAACCGTATCTCTGTCGGAAAGTTGCTCGACGAAATGAGTGGGAACACCTTCCTTTTCAAGCATCTGCATAAGGAAATTTGACATCTTATTATTTATGACGCCTTTGCCCGTAATAGTGCCCTTTTTAAGGCCATTGAATGCTGTTGCATCATCTTTGTAAGATACAATGCAAAGGTTCGGATCAGATGTTGCGAATACTTTCTTTGCTTTTCCTTCATAAAGTTGTTCAAGTTTTTCCATGTTTTATTCCTCCAAATGATATGATATGCAAATTGAATATCTAATAAAAAAACAAGCAGATATCATTTAATATCTGCTTGCAATTTCCCTGTCAGCCGCAAGTACCTTATTTGCACCTGCACTTCTTGCGTTATTAAGTTTTTCGGCAAGTTCCCGGTCCTCAACACTGAGTATCTGCACAGCAAGAAGAGCCGCATTTTGTGCTCCGTCTATTGCAACAGTGGCCACCGGAAGTCCGCTCGGCATTTGAACTGTTGAGAGCAATGCATCCAGTCCGTCAAGCGTGGAGCTCTTTACGGGAATTCCTATTATGGGAAGTGTTGTCTGCGCAGCGCAGGCTCCTGCCAAGTGCGCAGCCTTCCCTGCTGCTGCTATTATAACGCCGAATCCGTTTTCTCTGGCACTGCTGCAAAACTCCCTTACTTGCTCAGGCGTTCTGTGTGCGGAATACACGTGTACCTCTGTCGGTACTCCGTATTCCTTAAGTGTATTTATACATTTTTCAACAACGGGAAGATCAGAGTCGCTTCCCATTATCACTGCAACCTTTTTCATGACGGCCTCCGAAAAAATTCATAAAAATAAATATGGGCAGTCCTTCGGTATAAAAACTGAAGGATTGCCCAGACGGTCGACACTTTAAAACAGGTATTCCTGCTTTTTCACTTCCCTGCTCCCATGTGGTAATCCACTAATCCGTCAGTTACAAAGAAGTCATCAATTCAAATGACACCATAATTATGCCAAATGAACGACGCAAAGTCAATTATTAAAAGTGACAAATAAAAAGTAAAATACAAAGGTATTTTGAGCATGATAACAATTCATACCTGTATCAAATTTTATTCAAAGTCATCAATTTTCCATTCATCATACCAATCAATATACACATTCTTACCTTCAAATTTTAAAGGAAGCCATACATAATCGGCGATTGATGTATTTTCGCTTACCTGACCCGGTTTCATTTTCGGTAAAGAATCCATATTTATCTCACCGTCAAAATCCGGATTGAAAACTTTTTCAAATACATTTTTGTACTCATTATAATTAAGTTCCATATGCTGCGGAAGCCATCTGTCTGCCATAGCAATATAAAGATCCTTTTTTCCTTCAACTTTAAATACACTTGATATTTGCGAGTGAAAAGATGTATCTGAGCTATCAAATCGATGAGGATTTTTAAGCACAGTGTAAGGTCCGTGCCAGCTGTCGGCAATAGCAACCTGTGATGGATTCGGAAGGTATGCAGTCGTGCCTGAGGTTATGAGATAATGCTTTCCTTTTCTCATAAAGTGTGCGGTTGCCTCTCTGACATAAGGCGGATATTTCTCGGGAAAGTGTGTGGAATAGTAACCCGTTACATCCGTATAGTCGGATGTTAAATCCGCACAAATGGTTTCACTGTGAACTCGCTCAAAAAAGTAATATCCTTTTCCGTCCTCGGCAACAGCCAAATCAAAATCACCCGCGTTCATTCCAAGCGGTTTAAGTCCCTCTTTAACTTTTGTATACGGTCCGAGAAAATTTTCAGCAACAAGCACTGTTTCCGTCTGCTCCTGTGTTTTGTCGTTCATTATTTTCAACCAACATACATATTTTTCTGTTGTTTTGTTATAAACAATATGCGGTCTGTCCATCTTAGATGTAGGATGAAGTGAGGAATTCACATCATCCGGTTCGGGCGAAATAATTATTCCTTTGTCCTCCCAGTTGTAGAGATCCTTTGATGAATAGCATCTTACACCATAGTGCCAGATATCGTTTTCGCCTGTTGTCTTTTCCTTGTTTTCACCGTACCAATAATAGGTACCGTCAATAAAAATAACAGATCCACCATGTGCCTGTATTCTTTTTCCATCGGTATCAAGCCACACTTTTCCGGGTCTAAAAGAATTATATGAACTCATATTCACCACTCCCTATTTCATTTTTTTTGCCGTTCCATACAACTGTTGCAGATGTATTTGGAGGAACAGAAACTTTGAGAGTATCCTTATCATATGCAACTTTTATTTTGCCGTATTCACTTTCAAAGGTTCTCATAAAAGATGTGATTCCAAGCTTATCAATGACAAGAGGATTGATTGTAAAGTGTTTAAACCCCGGCTTATCCGCTTTGATTCCGCAAACTGTACCGAAAATCCATTCATCAACACATCCAAATGCATAATGATCAAAGCTGACATACCTTCCTGTTGATCTTGCATCATCCGCATCCCATGCTTCCCATATAGTTGTTGCACCGTTATCAACCTCATAAAGCCAGGACGGGCGTTTATTCTGCATAAATATTTCACATGCAAGTGCTTCCTCGTGAAGTTCGCAAAGTACATCAAGTAAAAAAGGTGTCGCGAGAAATCCCGTATCAAGGCATTTGTCATTCTTTAAAATAAGATTCACAAGTCTTGACTTGTACTCATCTGCAAGATGCATCGGAACAAGACCCGCTTTAAAAGCCAGCACATATGCGCCCATAAGATACTTTGGCAATCTGTCCTTTTCGATAATTTCCTCAATTATCGCATTTTTCATCTTTTTTGAAATGCTTTTGTAATATTCAGCATCGTCAACAACACCGAGAATTTCTGCGACTTCTGACATTTTTTCAATTGACATATAGCCAAAGAACGGAGCGGTATAAAATGCTGATTCCTTGCATATTCCATACTGTTCCCCTGTATTATCGGGACGACTGGGCACTAACCATTCTCCAAAATGAAATCCGGTATTCCATATATACATGTCATTTTTCTCGGAAAATGACATGTCACCTCTGTGTGTTTTTGCGGTATTGATTATACTGTCACACCATTTTTTCATTGACGAATAGTTTTCTTTGAGAATCACTTCGTTTCCGGTGATTTTATACATATCATACGGAACCCAAACAATAGCATCGCTCCATCCGGCAATACCGGTTATTTTGTTTGCTCCGTATTTTTTTGACACATCAAGAACAAGATTACGATAAAGTTCCATAAACGGTGAAACAATCATCACAACACCGTCATCACTTTGATCGGCTCTGACATATGAAAGCCAACTTGTCAAAAATGAAGTGACATCCTCATTAAGTAATGCGGTTTTCGCATATACAAGTATGTCACCTGTATATCCCGCTTTCTCTCTGGTCGGACAATCAGTCGGAACAGACATCATATTGTTAAACTGTGAATAGCGAACATTTTTGTAGAGTCTGTTTATTCTTTCATCTGAGCATGAAAATTCTCCGACATTTTCTTTTTCCGTGCTGAGAAGTACCGCAGTAAAATCAGATTTTTTGAAATCCGACTTTCCGGTAACACGTATATACCTAAATCCGTGAAAAGTAAATAATGCTTCATGAACAAAAAGCTCTCCGTCGGAAATAACAGTATCTTTTTGAGGCGCAAACATTGTATTTATGTAATTTCCGTCTTTATCGAGAATTTCAAAGTATTCAAATACTATCTCAGTTCCTTTCGGAGCATCAATATTTATACGCGCCCGACCGGAAATAACTTGTCCAAAATCAACAATAAGCTCACCGCGTTCAGACCTTATTACATCTTTTGCCGGAATAAGTTCAATAGGCCTCACGATTTCCATAGGTTGACAGCGTAAATTGTTATAACCATAGTCCCTTACAACAACTGATTGCTCAGTAGATTTTCCGAGTGTGAGGTCTTGCTTTTCTCCGAGATAAAGATCAGAATAGACAACATAATCTGTAAAACAAGTCTCACTTCCGTCAGATATAACCGTTTCAGTTGTTCCATCCGAATATTCAATTTCAACCTGAAAAATCACGGACGGTTCACTGTTGTGCGTGTCCGTTACAGGTCTTGCCTGTGAGCTAAAATACCATCCGTCTCCGACATACATCGACAAAATATTTTCGCCTTGTTTTATCTGTGATGAAACATCATACACTTGATAATACATTATCCTGTCATACGGTGTAAATTCCGGTGCAAATTCTCTGTTGTCGGGTGTTATACCGTTTAAATAAAGCTTATATACTCCATATGCCGATGCATAAACCTTTGCAGATTCTATCTTCTTGTCGACAGAGGTTTCGAATTTTTTATTAAAACGAATCGGAGAATATGTCTTTCCATATGGATATTCTGATTTGTTTTCACGGGTCAACGGATATTCAATCCATTTGGCTTTCCAATCATTTTCATAAAGAAACGCAGTTTCAAAAAAGCTTGAGCCGGATATACTGTCTTCCTTGTTGGTCCATACAGTAACAGTCCAATCATATTTTTCACATGATTTAAATGGTTTCCCTTCATATTCAACAAAGTTTTGTATGTCGGAAAATACAACTCCCGAATCCCATATACAGCGCTTTGAATCCTTCACGACTATCTGATATGCCGTTTGACGCACCGCTTGTTTTTCATCGGATATTTTCCATGAAAAATACGGTTTTTTATCTATAATCGGAGTTTTCAAATGTAAGGTTTTAAGGTCATACAAGTCCATGGTATTTGTCACCTGTTCTCATGATAATTTTCGAAAAACAAATCCATTTGTTTTATTTTATCGGGATTTATCTTTAAAAGCTGATATATATTTCTGAGAGTTATTGTGCGTGTAAAATCCGGAAGTTTCTTTTCGAGCATTTTATAAATAAGGTAATAAATCGGAAATTTGTTTCTAAATCTTTTTCTCAGATGTTCATCTTTAAAGATAACCGCGCATGAATTCGCAGTTGATAATTTATCGGAAAATGTATCGTTATACTCAGCACTTTCTCGAATAGAGACATACCGTCCGGAAATCAGTTCGTCAAGCCACGACACGAACTCATCCACCCAATCACCAACTCTGCTGCAAAACATTGCGGTGTCTGCGCCTGCTTCTTTTCCAACGGAAAAACCGTGCATTGAATATCCGTATATATGAGCTTCATAATCAATGTAATTTTTTTCGAGTGCATCAATAAATGTACTTGTATTGAATGACGGTACTATCCAGTCATTCCTTGATGATGCAATAAAGCAGGGAGATGTGTTCATGTCTACAAGTTTTGATGTGTCCGGTGCATCCGTTGCCTGAGAAAAAACGAGTGTTTTTTCATTTGTAAGTGCATAACATAAAGCACATGCAAAAGGCTTATTCCTTGCAATTGTTGCTGCCGCAGAGGCAAGGTGTCCTCCCGCAGAGAATCCCATTACAACGAGATGCTCTGTGTCAACATGATATTTCTCGGAATTTTCTTTTATATACTCCACCGC
This sequence comes from Acutalibacteraceae bacterium, assembly GCA_963629305.1. GTDB lineage: Bacteria > Bacillota > Clostridia > Oscillospirales > Acutalibacteraceae > UBA1227. Next base: position 6,026 of record CAVGIJ010000017.1, on the reverse strand, counting down.
TTGTTCGTAGTCATCAAGTGGATACGGCCATTTGTACTTATCCCCGACAGAATAGCAGAGAATAAAGCAGTTAAATCCTCGCTCATTAAAGGCGCGCGCTACGGGTTCACCCTCGGACAATTCACAATTTCTGTATGCGCCGCCCGGCAAAATCAATATACATGGTGTATTTTTTTTTGAAACAATATACGGCGTTAAAGTTACATTTCTCTTTTTATTTAAAACAACAGCTTTTTTCTTCATGATAATTCACCTAAAAACACGTTTTGTAATTACATATACCTGTTCAACCACTCAATTGCGGTATTAAAGAATTCAGTTGTCCTGCCCTTATCTTTTGTAAGAGTATGATCACTGTTTTCCCACCAGATTACATCATTTACAATACCGTATTTATCAAGCACAGGCTTTATTGTAGGATATTGATTCGTACCGATGGTTTTATCCTTACCGGCGAATCCCATAAGCGTCGGCACACTGCTCTTTGTTATACAGGCCGCCGGAGATAAAATGTCAAGAATTTTCGTAATCTCGGGATCAGAGTTTCGAATTTCTTCATCAGATATCCTTTTTCCGACTACAAGAGATGCGATTGCGGCAAAACCGGCATAATCATAATTATTAAATGCTTCAAATCTCAAGCTTACAGGCATTGTTATTGTAAAAATCATCTTAATCGGTATTGCAGACTCTTCCATCCTTGAATAAGCGTAAAGCGCTGCCAAATGTGAACCTGCGGACACGCCCGAGAGTGCAAGTGATTTTGCAGTGTACCCGAGACACTCAAGTTTTGTCTTCACTGCGCGTATGCACATGCTGATATCATCAAGCATATCAAAAGCATTGGCATTCTCCTTGCTGCCGGTGACGCATGAAACATTTTTATTTCCGTCAGACAAAAGATTATAATTCATTGTCACGGCAATGTATCCGGCCTTGGCAACCTTTGCGCACCCTGCTGCCATGTGTTCCTTTCTTCCCATTGTCCATGTACCGCCATGAATAAACAGCACAACACCAACCGGCTGCTTTTTATCCAATCCGCAAGGAATATACATATCATACTTTTGTACTCTGTACTGCCCATACGAAAGATTTTTGTACAGCTCGCCGTCTTTTTTTGACCATGTTTCCGTAAATTCTGCTTTTTTATTTATTATATCGAAGACACGGTTCATAAGAGGAATGGTAATTTTTGCCTCAATTAAGGACATATTTCTTATTCCGAAGCCGGTAGGATCTGAAACGGATTTATCTTCTTTTTTTGTGCTCATTTAAAAAACCACCTTTTACTCAACGTCAGATAAAATAAATATTACACTATAGCAACCGTCACTTTCATCAGTTAAACTTGTGCAAACATCATAAAATCTTGCGATACTTTTTTGGAGACACTCCGTATTTTTTCATAAACAATCTATGAAAATAACTTATGTTTTCATACCCGATTTTGTATGAAATATCTGCAACAGACATATCAGTATTTTGAAGTAAAAATGCAGCTTGGGAGAGACGTTTTTCCTGAACAAGCTCGGTATATGTCCTCCCTGTCTGTTTTTTTATTTCTCGTGAAAGCCATGAAAATTCATAATGAAGCAGTTCTGACAGTTCGGTAAGCGAGCCCGACGAATAATGCCATTCAATATAACGTAATGTTTTTATAGCAATATCTGTCTCATCATTCTGTCCCTTCAATCTGTCCGTATGATTAAGGAGTTGTAAAAAGAGAACAGCCATAGTCATTTGATTGATATTTCTTTTATTTTGCGTGTCATTTATAAGAGTCCAAATAAGATTTTCAATAAGATTTTGTATAGGAAGTATGTCTGAAACTTCAAAATGAAGATATGATGAGGATATATCGCCACCTTTAAGACAGTTAACAATGAATTTTTTTAAAGGGGTTTCTTCGTCACCCATAATCTTAAGTGTACTGTCAAAGAATTGAGGAAGAATAATGAAATTTACGGCAATATCATTTTCACTCGCCGGCAGTATCTCCTGTGTGGAGTTTTGATTGAGAAAAATGATATTTCCCTCATTAAGGCAAACCTTGTCTCCGTTTATTATATGTGTAGTCCGTCCCTTGCACATGTATACAACTTCAACATAGTCATGGGTATGCTTTGGGAAATGAACAAATCTTGTATGAGGGCGAATTGTAATCAATTTACCCTCCTGCAAAAGTTTTCGACTGTTTATTACACCGGTAGATTCATACATATAAAGACCCGTATTGACATCCTTTTTTCCGGAAAGAATCTCACGTTCCTCATCCGTTATCAACGACAGTTTTTCAATAATCTTCTCGTCAATCACTGTGCTCACCTCATTTAAAATTATATGAATATTTTTACGTATTTTCAATATGCAAATAAGGACACTTTTTCAGTCAAATAGTGTCCTTATTTTTTCTTTTCGCAGGAGATATACTTTTTTTGAAAAACCAAAAATGAAAAAGAGGTGAAAAAATGAAATACCATTTAAGCATAGATATCGGTGCATCAAGCGGCCGTCATATACTCGGTTATATATGTAACGGGAAAATATTTACTGAAGAAATATACCGTTTTGAAAACAATCTCAAGTCAACAAACAGCGGACTCATTTGGGATATCGAGGCTCTTGTAGAAAATGTTTTTGTCGGCATTAAAAAATGCGCTGAGATAAAGAAAATTCCCGAAACAATTGCAATTGATACATGGGGAGTAGACTATGTCTTATTTGACAATGACGGAAACGAAATACTCCCCGTCTATTGTTATCGTGACAGCAGATGTGTGCATGGTGCAGAAGAAGTTGAAAGAATAATCAGCCGGGATTATCTTTACGAACGCACGGGTATACAAAAGCAAAATTTCAATACTATTTACCAATTTATGTGTGACAAAGTTGCGGGACGTCTTGAAAAAGCGTCAAGGTTTTTAATGATTCCGGATTACATCGCGTACAGACTGACGGGAGTATTTGTAAATGAGTATACAAATGCAAGTACCACAGGACTTATAAACGCAAAAACCAAATCATGGGACTTTGAAATCATAGAAAAACTCGGATACCCCAAAAATCTTTTCGTAAACCTTTCGCAGCCCTGCGAGAGGATCGGGACATTCACGAATGAGGTTAAAAATTTTATCGGATTTGATTCAACCGTTATAACCTGTCCGACACACGACACTGCAAGTGCTGTTGCAGCATCTCCTATTGAAGATAAAAACAGCCTCTATATATCATCAGGCACATGGAGCCTTATCGGAATGGAAATAGACAAGCCCATCTTAAGCCGTGACGCTATGGAAAGCAACTTTACTAATGAGGGCGGAATTCTCGGTACGGTAAGATTTTTAAAGAATTACATGGGAATGTGGCTCTTCCAAAATATACGTCGAAATTTGAATAAAATAATGACATATGACGAGATGATGTATCTTGCACAGTCAGCAAAGACTTTCGAGTTTATAAATGTCAATGCACCGCAATTTACAGCACCGGACGACATGATTTGCGAAATAAGAAAATATTTAAATGCTCCCGACTTAGAGCTTTCTGTTGTTCTAAACAGCGTATACCATTCACTCGCGAAATCATATGCCACCGCTGTGAATGAAATTGAAAAAATTTCGGGCGAAACCGTTTCATCCATTCATATTGTCGGCGGCGGATGCATGGACAAGTATCTCAATATGCTTACCTCAAAGTACACGGGTAAGCCTGTGACAGCCGGTCCGTCTGAGGCAACATCACTCGGCAATCTCATTTCACAATTTATTTACAGTGGTGAATGCAAGGATCTCAATGACGCAAGAAAGCTTATAATCGACTCATTCAAAATAGCGGAGGTAAAAAATGAACAGATATGATGAAGCAAGAAAGATTTATTCCGAATATGGAATAGACACAGAAAAAGCACTTACAACCATAAAAGATGTTCCTATATCCATACATTGCTGGCAGGGCGACGATGTAACGGGTTTTGACTCAAAGCAATCTCTTTCAGGCGGCATACAGACAACGGGAAATTATCCGGGAAAAGCAAGAACACCCGAAGAACTCATGAGGGATATTGATAAAGCATTCAGTCTTATACCCGGCAAAAAAAAGTTAAATCTTCACGCATCATATGCAATATTCGATGACGGGGAATTTGTTGACCGTGACAAGATTTCACCAAAGCATTTTGAAAGATGGGTTAAGTTTGCAAAGGAAAGAAATATCGGAATTGATTTTAATCCTACCTTCTTTTCACATCCTATGGTAAAAGATAATCTTACCCTTTCATCCCCGGATGAAAGCGTTCGCAATTTCTGGATTGAGCACGGAAAAAGATGTATCGAAATTTCACAGTACTTTGCAGAAGAAACCGGATACCCATGTCTTATGAACATCTGGATTCCGGACGGATACAAAGACATTCCGGCAGACAGAATGGGTCCGCGCATGAGATACAAGGATTCTCTCGATAAAATTCTATCTATTCCCTACGATAAATCGAAAGTATATGTATGTGTTGAATCAAAAGTCTTTGGAATAGGCCTTGAGTCATACACAGTCGGCTCTTCGGAATTTTGCATGAATTATGTATCACATGCCAAAATTACTCCTCTTATGGACAATGGCCACTATCATCCTACGGAAGTGGTTTCAGATAAAATTCCCGCTATGCTTGTTTTCAATAATAAGATAGCTCTGCATATAACAAGAGGAGTTCGTTGGGACAGTGATCACGTCGTTCTTTTTGATGATGAAACAAAAGAAATTTTCAAAGAAATCGTCAGAAACGACGCACTTGAAAGAGTATTTATTGCAACAGACTATTTCGACGCATCCATAAACAGAATTTCAGCCTGGATAACAGGTTCGAGAAGTGTTCAGAAAGCCCTTCTTTTTGCATTGCTCCAGCCGGATATGGAAATGAAACAGCTGCAAAACGAGAGCCGGTTTACTGAGCTTATGGTGATGATGGAAAATGCAAAGACATTACCGTTTGGTGATGTTTGGAACGAGTATTTAAACCGTGAAAATATTTCAAGTGACTACATCTGTGAAGTACTTAAGTATGAAAAAGATGTTTTGGAGGAAAGAAAATAATGAAGGACATACTTACATCGCCGTTTGTAAAAGAAATGTGCGAACTTACCGCAAACATGTACCGACTCGGTTGGGATGAGCGAAACGGCGGAAATGTCAGCTATATGCTGGACGAATCAATTGTATCAGAATACTTGGATACAACAAATGTTATAAGAACGATTCCCACAGGCTTCAAAGCAGAGAGCCTTATAGGAAAAATATTCATAGTTACAGGTACAGGTAAATACTTCAAAAATGTTATTTCTGACCCCGAAAACAATCTTGGCATAATAAGGATTGCAAGTGACGGAGAAACAGCAGAACTCCTTTGGGGTTATTCCGACGGTGGCAAATTCACAAGTGAACTCCCCGCCCACCTTATGAGTCATATGGCAAGGCTGAGTGTTGACCCGGAGAACAGAGTTGTTATCCACTCTCACCCGACAAATACACTCGCTATGAATTTTGTTCATCCGCTAAACGAGAAAGATTTCACTCACACGCTTTGGGAAATGTGCACCGAGTGCATTGTGGTATTTCCGGATGGCGTAGGCATTCTCCCATGGATGCTCTGCGGCACAAATGAGATTGGAATTGCGACAGCAAAAAAGATGAAAGAGTTCCGTCTTGTAATTTGGGGAATGCACGGCATCTACGGAGCGGGTAAAACAATCGATGAGACATTCGGTCTTATTGAAACCGTAGAAAAGGCTGCTCAAATATACATGCTTACGGCTCATCTTCCGAGAATAAATACAATAAAAGATACCGAAATGATGGAACTTGCAGAGGCATTCGGTGTAACATACAGAAAAGATTTTCTTAATATTTAACTTTTTGCTATATACATCTCCTTCAAATAAATCCAAAACCGTGAGGGTCTCACTTCTTGTGAGGCCCTCACGGTTTTCTAAATGATAAACTCAGGTGAGTTTCTGTAAGCTATAGGTGTTGTC
>CAVGIJ010000016.1:0-27408 GCA_963629305.1 Acutalibacteraceae bacterium | reverse complement strand
ATATATTATAGCAGAACTTTATTTCAATTTCTACTACTTTTTTTACAATGTAATAAGCTTCGGAACAAACCCCAGAGAATCCGCCGAAACAAGCGAAAATTTTATATTCTCATACTCCCCGATAAACGCATGCGAGATTGACGGTCCGTGCAGATGTGCATAGTAACACCTCTTTATCCCGTGAGAGATGAGTATGTCCATAAACGGCTCACACACCCGCTCTCCGGTTATCGGCGGATAGTGCAGAAAAACCGCTATCGGCAATCCGGTTTCTTCAGCCTTTGCAATAGATGTCTCAAGTCGCAGTTTTTCTCTGTTTATTATCTTTTCACTGTGAGGAGTTGTGTCATCGAAAAACCATCCGCGTGTACCGCAGATTGCAATCCCCTCAACGGCAAAAGCGTTGTTATGCATAAATTTTATCGTTTCAAAATTTTTTTCGGCAAGAAATCTGTTCATCTTCGCCATTGTTTCCCACCAATAATCGTGATTGCCTTTGGAAACAATTTTAGTTCCGGGCAAAGAATTTAAAAATTCAAAATCCTTTTCCGCATCGGAAAGATTGAGCGCCCATGAGATATCTCCCGGAATCACAACCGTATCCTCCGGCTTAACAATTTTTTTCCAATTTTTTTCAAGACGGGAAACATAGTCTTCCCATCCGGAAAACACATCCATCGGTTTATCCGCACCGAGAGAAAGATGTGTGTCGCCTATAGCAAAAATTGACATTGGAATACCTCATTTTCACGGGAAATATAATAAAGAACCGAGTGCTCAAATCTACGTTCATAAAGGGGAGTTTAAAATGTCACAAGCAGATAAAAGATGTGTAAGCTGCAGTGTATGCAACTGTGAATTTCACGAGGAGTCGTGCCACTGCACAGCAGATATCATTGAAATCAGTAATTCAAAGGCAACAAAAAGCCGCGAAACGCTTTGTTCAACATTTAAACCGAATGCAAACCGTAAGGCTTGCAAATAACAGATGGGACTGCTCTTTCGGGCAGTCCCGTTCTTTTTTAATCAAATTCCGAGAAGATCATAAACGCACTGCTGCATATCATCAACCTTTGAAACCTTTGAGAAGCGAATCTCTCTTCCGCGAAGATTTGACAAAGGTTTCGGTATCTCAACACCTGTGAGCTTTGAGAGCTCCTCTGTCATTGAAAAATCATCAAGCGACGGTGTCTCGCCGAGAAGCGCGCAGAGTACGCTCTTTGCAAACTTGTAGGGGCTTGCAGTCGCGGCAATTACAGTCGGTGTTTCATCATCTGTTTTTGCAATATAATCGTTGTAAACTTTTGCGGCAACCGCTGTGTGTGTATCAAACAGATAACCGCATTCGTCATACTCTTCCTTTATGGTCTGTGCGGTCTGTCTGTCATCTGCGCAGCCCGCACGGAAGTTGTCTGAAATCTGCTTCATAATGCTTTCCGAAACAGTGTATTTTCCACTTTCCGAAAGTGACTTCATGTAATTCCTTATAAGCTCGTCATCCTCTCCGGACAAGTGGAAAAGAAGTCTTTCAAGGTTTGATGAAATAAGAATATCCATTGACGGAGATGTAGTCGTGTAGAAATCTCTGTTTCTGTCATACACACCTGTTGTAAGGAAATCCGTAAGTACGTTGTTGAGGTTTGAAGCACATATGAGTTTTCCTATTGGAACGCCCATCTTCTTTGCATAGTACGCCGCAAGAATATTCCCGAAATTTCCTGTCGGAACTACAACATTCATAGCCTCGCCCATCTTAAGCGAACCGTTTTCGAGCATATCACAGTAAGCACTGCAATAGTACACTATCTGCGGGACAAGGCGACCCCAGTTTATAGAGTTTGCAGAAGAAAACATCATTCCGTTTTCGGAGAGCTTTTCCGCAATTTTTTTGTCTGTGAAAATCTTCTTTACGCCCGTCTGAGCATCGTCGAAATTTCCTTCTATAGCACATACACCGACATTGGCTCCCTCTTGTGTAACCATCTGAAGCTTCTGCATGGGGCTTACGCCGTGAGCCGGATAAAATACAAGTATCCTTGTTCCCGGAACATCCTTGAAACCCTCAAGAGCCGCCTTTCCGGTATCTCCGGACGTTGCGACAAGGATAACCATTTCCTTGTCAGGTGCAGCCCTCTTTGAAGCAGTCGTAAGAAGGTAAGGGAGGAGCTGAAGTGCCATGTCCTTGAAGGCGCATGTCGGTCCCCTGAAAAGTTCAAGAACCTTTGCATTCTCTGAAAGAGGAACAACCGGAGCTATCTTTTCAGAGCTGAATTTGCCTTTACCGTATGCTCCGTTTACACAGTAATCAATTTCTTCACTTGTAAAATCCGTGAGATAAAGTGAGAGAACCTTTTTTGCTCTTTCAATATACGTCATACCTGTCATTTCACTTATGTCATCACGTGAAAGTGTCGGGATTTCGCACGGAACAAAGAGTCCGCCATCCTTTGAAATACCGGCTGTGATTGCCTGTGAAGATGTTACTCTCAAACTTTTGTCTCTTGTACTTGTGTAAAACATAGTTTTCTCCTTTAGTCTAAAATGCATTTTCAATGTATCTTATGTCACAAAGTTCTCCGTTTTCCAAAACACTGACCTGCGCGCAATCAAATCTCGGTTGACAATCTTCCCCCTCAAAGGTGTCCTTGTTTCCGACAATGTAATATTCTGCGGTTTTTCGTATCTTACTTTGCTTTGATACCGTTACTGATTCAAATCCCGTAACAATGGAATTGATCTTTCGCGTTTTTACCTCTACAAAGCAGATATATTTATCCTTTTTCGCAATAATATCTATCTCTCCGAAACGCCCCGAAAAGTTGCGTGAGAGAATTTTATAACCGCTATCCTCAAGAAAATGTGCAACAAATTCTTCGCCGTCAACGCCAATACCGGATTTTCTCATTATAAGCCTCCGAAAGTTTCATCAATGTTCAGTGAATAACCTTAAGAAAGGTTTTTCTGTGAACCTCGGAAATCCCGTATTCACGTATTTTTTCATAGTGAAGTTTTGTGCCGTATCCTTTGTGACGTTCAAATTCGTACTGCGGATAAAGTTTCGCAAGTTCAAGCATATATCTGTCTCTTGAAACCTTGGCGAGAATTGAAGCCGCCGCAATACTCATAGACTTTGAGTCTCCCTTGACTACTGTAGTCTGTGCGGCGTTTACGCCGGGTTCTCGATTTCCGTCTATAAGAGCCATATCCGGTTTTACGGAGAGACCGTCAAACGCTCTGTTCATTGCGAGAAATGTCGCATTAAGTATATTTATCTCATCAATTTCCCGTTCGGAAGCCGATGCTACGCTGTAGGCGATTGCTTTTTCTATGATGATATCAAAAAGAGCTTCTCTCTTTTTTTCCGTGAGTTTTTTCGAATCGTTAAGGCCCGGTATCTCACAGTCTGTGGGTAACACAACAGCCGCCGCAAACACAGGGCCCGCAAGCGGTCCTCGCCCTGCCTCATCTATCCCGCATATGCATGTAAAACCACTGTCAAGAGCAGCATGCTCAAAGTCATAAGTAGGCACTGTCTTTTCAGCCATTTGCCCTCACCTCACAATACTGTCAGTTCTGCGGCCTCTCAAAGGTCAAACGTCCGAGTTTACCTCCGCGATACTCGTCAAGAAGTGTATTTGCCGCGCGAAGTGTATCAACCTCTCCGCCGCGTATCTTCATCCCTCGTTTTTCACCTATACGGCACAAAAGCTCATAAGAATCCAACTCCATGTCATCGGGTGTAAGCTTGTACCTTTCACAAAGTCTGTCGGCATACGGATCTTTAAGGACATCAAGAAGACGTACCGCTATCGTTTCCGTATCCATTATCTCATCCTTTACAGACCCTATGAATGCCAATCTGTCACCGACTACAGGGTCGTCAAACTTCGGCCACAGAACACCCGGAGTGTCCAGAAGCTCAATCCCGTTACCACAGGCAACCCACTGACTTGTGCGCGTAACGCCCGGTCTGTCGGCGGTTTTAAGCCTGTTACGCCCGCTCATCTTATTTATGAACGTTGACTTTCCGGTATTCGGAATACCGACAACCATAAAGCGAAGTGCCTTACCCGGCATACCCCTGTCAATATTTGATTGTATCTTGTCGGCAAGTGCAGCTTTAACAAGCTCGTCAAACTTCTGCAGCCCTTTTCCTGACTTGCAGTCAACCGCCATGGCATACTGTCCGAGATTTTCATAGTATTTTATCCACAGAGATGTTGTCGTTGAATCCGCAACGTCGCATTTGTTGAGAAGTATAATTCTCGGCTTCCCGCTCGTGAGCTCATCAATTTCGGGATTTCTGCTGCTTATGGGTATTCTGGAGTCAACCAACTCCACCACAGCGTCAACAAGCGGCAGATATTCTTTTATTTTTCTCCTGGTCTTTGCCATATGACCGGGAAACCACTGCACTGTCTGTTTCTGAAAATCAGGCATATTTTTTACTTCTTTCTGTAGAGGTCAAGGTCTTCAATTCCGTTATCGGTAAGCGCATATCCGGCCTTCCCCAAAACATAGGAATTGTTTATAACACCGATAATGCTTGAACGTGAATCGACTGACCCCTGTCTGTTGTCACCCATTACAAAGCAGCAGCCATCGGGCACTGTCAAAGGAAATTTTACATCGTAATAGTTTGTTGTCGCGTTCTTGATGTACGGTTCTATTATCTCCGCACCGTCAAGGTACACTTTTCCGGTTGAAAAGTCTATGTCTATTGTCTGTCCTTCAGTCGCAATGACACGTTTTATTATGTTCTCATGATATTTGTTCGGCTGAGATATAACAACAACATCACCGTATTTCGGTGTGTACGAACCGGTCTGTTTTATGAATACCCAGTCAGTTGAATGAAGCGTATCTTCCATAGACTGACCGACAACGCCGATAAATCTCATAAAGAATGTAAATGTTATGGCAAGGATGATAAACGCCGTAATAAACACGCTTATAACCTCATAAAGAAAAGAAGTCGCCCTTCCTCCGGCGGACTGTTTTGCCGAAGCATTACCCTGCACTCCGTTTTCCGGTGTCAATGTACTGTTTTTCTCTGCCTTATTTTTTTTATCAGACATGCTTATTCCTCCGAACCGCTTAAATCTACTATCATTTTTCCGATGATGTACTGCTCGTTCACAAGCCCTACAGCACCGCTTCTTGAGTCAAGTGAGTTGTTTCTGTTGTCACCCATTACAAAAACAAAACCCGTCGGTATGGTTATCGGGTACTCCGGACCGTCCGCGAACCGATTATATGTCGGCTCGGCAATGTAGTCCTCTTGAAGCTCTTCACCGTTTAGGTAAACAATACCCTCTTTAAAATCAATATCAAGTGTATCGCCGGCAGTCGCAATTACACGTTTTATCAGCGGTACATCATTCTCACGGTGTATAACGACAATGTCCCCGTGCTCATAGCTTCCCGATACCGGTGTTATTATGATATTGTCCCTGTCATGGAGTGTCGGAACCATCGAAGAGCCGTCAACCGTTGCCACGCGGAACAAGAAAATCAGTACAACCGCAACCGCTATTATGGAGGTTGCAACCGTTGAGGCTACGTCATACACGGTGTAGATCACACCGTTTTTATGAATTTTTGCACCCGGCATCTCACTGCTGCGGACGCTATAATACACTTTTTTCATAACGACACTCCGACATTTATATCTCAAACATGTATTTTACTATAAGACGTCCCTAAAAGCAATAAAACACAAAAAGAAAAGAGAGGACATTTGTCCCCTCTTTGCCAGTAGATACTATAAACTTACTTAATCTGCTCTTTAACCTTAGCAGCCTTACCGACTCTGTCACGAAGATAGTAGAGCTTACTTCTGCGAACTTTACCCTGACGAAGTACTTCAATCTTTGCAACATTAGGTGAGTTTACAGGGAACACTCTTTCCACACCTACGCCGTAAGATACACGACGAACTGTGAAAGTCTCTGAAACACCGCTGCCTCTGCGTGCGATAACTGTTCCTTCAAATGTCTGAATTCTCTCTCTGTTACCCTCTTTGATGTTAACGTGAACCTTTACGGTGTCACCTACTTTGAAGTTTACGGGATTCTCTTTGATTTGTCCTTCTGTGATGATTTTAAGTGCGTCCATTGTTGTTTTCCTCCTAAAAAATGTTCAGAACGTTCATACGCAATCTGCCAGAGGACCGTCCGGGAAGTTGTTTGAGCAATCTCAAACGCCTAAACATAATAACAGATTTAACTGTCCATTGCAAGTGTTTTTTTATATGTAGGCTTATCTGCTTTCAAGAATTTTCTTTATTATGAGAACCATCACGGAAATAAACAGAGTCCCGAAGAAAAAAAGCGTCGCAACAAGACAGAAAATAACATAAAAACTTATGTCGGGACACTCAGCAAGTTGTGTCATGGTCATATACGCTTTGTTGGCGTCAAAAATTTGTTTGAATGTAGTGTAATAATCCATTGTAACAAGAGCTGAAGCCGCAGATGCAAATCCGAGTACAAAATCAATGATTATAAAAATTAATTTATCCGTTTTAAAATAAAGAATTTGTAATACCACTATTGCAACAAGTGCAACGGCGAAGCAAACACACGGAACAGCAAAACTCGTCATTTCCTCAAGGAACTGAACCGGGCTCTGTGCGCCGACAACAGTGTCAAGTACAGGCATTTTTATTCCTCCCGAAGATATGCTTCCAGTCTGTAGATAGGAAGCCCCTGTGATACAAATTTATTTTCATACTCTGTGACGATATTGCCCTCAAAGTCACTTTCGTGAAGATCAAGGGATACGTTCTTAAGAGCAAATCCACACTTCGTAAACTCCTCAATCGAGTATTCGAAGAAGTGCATGTTGTCCGTTTTTTGATGAATTTCAGCACCCGACTTCATGAGGTTTTTGTAGATTTCAAGAAACCTCCCGTTTGTAAGCCGGTGCGATGTATATGACTTTTTCGGAAACGGACATGAGAAATTCAAATAAATACCTGAAACAGAGTGATCCGGTATAAAGCACTCAAGATACTCAGCACCGCATTTTAAAAAGCGGACATTCGGAATTTCCTCGTCCCTTGCGTGCTCCGCGGCAGAAACAATTACATTGGCAACCTTTTCTACGGCAATGTAATTAAACCGGGGATTTCGCTTGGCAAGTTCACACACAAACTGACCCTTGCCGCAGCCTATTTCAAGGAAAACGGGATTGTCATTTCCAAACAGCTGAAAAAAATCAAGATACGACTTACTGTTCTTTGCCGTCTCAAAATTGAGATCTTCCGATTCCATATACAGGAGATATGCGCCGCAAGCCTCTGTTCTGCTCTCAAGATTTTTCTTTTTACGCATTCTCATTTTTAAGTAAGTCCCTCATCTCTTGTCTGATCTTTTTACGTTCCTGTCTGCTCTGCTTTTTCTCGGCGCGTTTTTTTGCCTTGAAAACAACGTTCTTGGCGCCTGAAAAGAAATACATTGACGAGACGGCAGAAGTTGCACAGACTCTCAGGAGCTCTGCCTGCATGTACACGGATATGTATTTGTAAAGTTCATCATAGTTTGCATCTGAAAGAAGCTCGTACACAACGTCTCCGAGTTTTAAGTCCTTGAACATCCGAACCATTGAATCACCGAAGAATGCATCATATACATTGTCAATGACCTGCGCCATCCTTGCTCTGTCAACTCCGAGAATATTGATGAAGAGGTTCGGTATTGTTATGTCCTCAAGCTGACCGACAAAAGTCATAAAGAAATCGGCAATACGCTCAGCCGCGTCATTTGAAAGAAATCCGTCAACCGCATTTTCAATTGTTGCGGACGCAACTTCCGCAAATTTATCATTTAGGAACATGGCAAGGATTGTTCCGTCAGACAGCAGTCTCAAGAGGCTTACTATCTCGGCAGTTATTCCGCGGATGATATCATCCCTGTCAGACTTTTGTGATATGATTCTCTGAACAAAATCCTTAAGGACATTCTTGTAGGAATCCTTATCAAAAATATTGAACCTTTTGAGAATACCCGACAAAAGTGTATTGAGTGAATATCTTCCGAGAAAATCATACACGAACCATATCGCAGCCTCTTTGACGCGCTCCTTCGCCTTGAGGAATTTCAATGCTCCGGAAACACCCTGTGCGCAGAGCGGAAGTATTTCGTTAAGCGCTTGTCTGCCTATCTCGGCAACGTATTTCTGCGAAAACGGAATAAGCCCCGAAACAGGTATTTTCACCGTATCGGAAATCTTTATTTCGGTTCTCGGAGTGATCATTATTTTTTCCGTGGCACATGCAACCGCAAAAGAAGCTGCGCCTATCATGAGCACATCCGGAGTATATTTCTTTTTACCAAACATGTAAATACACCAACTTAATTCTATCTGTACGCAAAAGATTATAAATTTATAATTCTTTAAAGTCAACAAGCCACTTTGTCAAAGTGGCTTGAAAAATATATTACAACTCACAATGTCCGCTACATACTATGCGGCGGAGGGATGTTTTTGACACAAAAATACAGTCTTTTAAGTTCAGGCTTTTTTCGACCCCACACGCTTACTTAAGTTCCTCAAGATTTTCGGTCAATATACTTTTTCGTGTTATATAACAGAAAACCGGATCAATTTTTGTTTCTTCGAAAATTTTATCAGTCAGAAGTACAGGACTTATTCCAAACTGTGTGTTAGAGGGCAAAATCAGCGTAATTACGCTGTTTTTCTCATCAAGACTCCAGATTTTGAAATCTCTTATATGCTCTGTCAAGTTAATATACTTTACAACCTTGCGTTTTCCCTGCTTTCCCATCTTTGAAACAATAAGTTCAGGTTGTGAAACCAGCGCTAAAACATCGTTGTTAAAGGCTTCTGATGACATTGCCTCCTGGCAAATCTCAATTTTGTACTTTGAATATGCAGCGGATGACGCCTTTAAAACCGGCTCACATACTTCAAGAATTTTTATATCCGGCGGCATAACTGCAAAAAGGGTATTGAAAATTTCTTCGCACGTCATTTCACCATCAATTTTCATATCAACTATTTCACGCAGACCGGATATACCGAGAGAGAGCGGCATGGCAAAGTTCATATACGGTCTCGGGTTAAACCCCTCGGTAAAAAATATCGGGATTCCCGCTCTCGTCACCGCTCTGTTAAAACACCGCATAAGATCAAGGTGTGAGATGTATTTTGCGTCACCCGTCTTTGAAAAGTAGATTCTAACATTTTGCACCGCACTCACCCCCGTTAAGCTTTGCCGCTCCGCAAGCAGCACATTTTATGCGACAATGCGGAGTAGTAACACTCTCATGTGCCTTCTTATTTTCGCGCATAAGAAATTCCTTTGTGACACCGTAGTCAAGGTGATCCCACGGAAGCATCTCATCAAATGAGCGACGTCTGTTTGCGTAGAATTCCGGAGAGATTCCGCATTCGTCAAATGCCTCCATCCAGGCATCAAATTTGAAACACTCATCCCATGAATCAAGATTTACGCCTTTTGAAAACGCCTTAAGCATAACCTCACCGAGTCTGCGATCTCCTCTCGCAAATACCGCCTCAAGGAAAACAGTATCAATCTTGTGAGCAGACAGATGAATATGTGATTTCGGCACCATAGACTGTTCACGAAGATACTCACGTTTTTTCGTGAGTTCTTCCCGCGTATCCTGCGGCTCCCACTGAAACGGCGTATGCGGCTTCGGAACAAAACTCGACGCACTTACATTGACCGTAAGTGCACGCCCTTTAGGCCTGTCCGGATTTCTGTAATATTCACTTACTATTTGTCTTGAAAGTTTTATTATGGCCTCAATATCCTCAAAGGTTTCAGTCGGAAGACCGAGCATAAAGTAAAGCTTTACTGTTGTCCATCCGTTTTTGAAGGCAAGTCTGGTTGTACCCAGTATTTCCTCTTCGGTTATATTTTTGTTAATAGCGTCCCTGAGTCTTTGCGATCCTGCCTCCGGCGCAAATGTAAGTCCGCTTTTGCGTATAAGCTTTAGTTTCTCGACCAGCTCATCCGAGAAGCTGTCAACACGCAGTGACGGCAGACTGATATTTATCTTCCTGTCTCTTGTCCAATCAATCATCTCGGACAAAAGCGGCTGAATCTCGGTATAATCACTCGTTGAGAGACTTGTGAGTGAGATTTCATTATAACCGGTATAATCACACAGAACCTTTGCCTGGCGATTTACGGTCTCATGATGCTTTTCACGTATAGGTCTGTAGATAAATCCCGCCTGACAAAAGCGGCAGCCGCGTATACAGCCGCGAAATACTTCCGTCACAACTCTGTCATGTACAATTTCTATGAACGGAACAATCAACTTATCCGGATAGTACGCTTTGTCAAGATCACGAATCACACGTTTATGAACAACCGACGGGGCACCGCTTTTCGGTGTCACGGCTTTTATTGTTCCGTCCTCATTGTATGAGACATCATAAAGTGACGGAACATATATCCCGGGTATTTTTGCGGCTGCAACAAGAAATTCTTCTTTTGATGCACCGTTCCTCTTATACTCGGCATAAAGATCAAGAAATTCATTCATAAGCTCCTCTCCGTCGCCGAGCTGAAATACATCGAAAAAGTCCGCTATAGGTTCGGGATTTGAGGCACACGGACCGCCCCCTACAACAAGATTTTCAAGCGTATGCCTGTCCTTTGAGAGAAGTGGCACGCCACCGAGATCAAGCATATTTAAAATGGTGGAAAAAGACAGTTCATACTGGAGCGTAAAACCAATCACATCGTACATTGAAAGCGGTGTTTTTGTTTCTATGGAAAAGAGCGGTATTTCATTTTTTCTCATCTCTGATTCCATATCCGTCCACGGTGCAAAGAAACGTTCGCAGTATGAATCTTTCCTCTCATTGATAAGACCGTATAAAATCTTCATTCCGAGATGTGACATGCCTATCTCATATGTGTCCGGAAAACAGAAAGCAAATCGTATGTCCACTTCCTCCGGATTTTTCATTACACTGCCAAGCTCTCCGCCTGTGTAGCGCCCCGGCTTTTGTACAAGCGGCAATATTCTTTCAATCTTCGGATTATTCATGAGTCCTCCTGAAAATCATATAGTTGTCTTCAAAGCTTATGGATACTTTTCCTGATTTCTGAAGCCATGAAAGGTATGACTTTATTGTTGATGTCACCAATGCGTGCTGCGTTGCATTCATTTTAAGTCCGTAGTGTATAAACACTTCACGAACAATATACTCAAGCGTATGTCCATCGCCGACAGCCGACAGAATAATATCGGCTATCTCATATATCTTATCTGTGTTACGCTTTACAAGCCCCGATATATCATCTGTCTTCTCGCAATGTGCCGGTATGAAAACAGCATTTTTCTCTTTCTCAACATCAAGTTCCAAAAGCCGAGAAAGAGTTTTAAGATGAGAGTCAATGTCGTAAAGAAAGAAGATATGGTACTTTGTCGTGGTTATATCACTCACCAATGAATCTGCAAGGAAATATACATTGTCAGGGGTCTTTATCCCGATCATGTCAAAAGCATGTCCCGGAAGCTCGAAAAGTTCAAGACCGTCCGGAAGGTTGTCCGCCGCTTCAAGCACGTCACCCGCTTGCTTTGACAGAAAAAATTTAGAGCAGATATCCGAGTACGGGTAGGCACCGTAAACAATCGTAGTATTGAGTATCGGATTTTCGCATACGGTGCGGGAAATGCCGTGCGCTAAAATTTTACACCCTGTACGGTCACGTATGAGTTTGTTTCCGCCGACATGATCCGCGTGTGAATGCGTACAGATGATGCCTTTTATTCTCCATCCCTTTTCATCCGCTGCCTTGAGTATCTTTTTTCCCGTATCGCCGTCGATTCCCGAATCAAGCACCCAGACTTCATTGTCATTTTCAAGATAAAGCCCGATATTGGTGGCATTCGGGATATAGTAAGTTTTTTCTCCGACCTGCTTTATTTCAAACATATGCTTTCCTCTTCCCGATAATATTCTTATAGCGATAAGAAATAATTTCAAAAAACCACAGACAACTATATCATGTATACATTATTCTTGCAAGCAGTGACGAGAGGATAAACGATGTAATATCCGCCGAAAGAGCAGTCGCACTTCCGAGTCCCAATAAATTTGCCGTAATATTCATTGAATATATGGATTTTTCGTAACTATTATGTATTTGATTAGTTGACTATTTTTGTCGAATTAAGTATACTAAGCCATAGATGCAAAGATTTTTTCGCATCAGCAAATTACAAAAGGTTGTGTTAAGTTATGAAATCAACTGGGGTTGTACGTCATATTGACGAAGCAGGAAGACTTGTTCTCCCGAAAGAACTCCGCCGTGAGTTCTCTTTAGTTGGCGAAAATCCTGCCGTTGAAATCTTTACCGACAAAGACACAATTGTTCTCCGCAGGTATGCTCCTGCGTGTGTCTTCTGTGGTTCACTTGACGATGTTTTCGAATATGAAGGCGTAAAAGTATGCTCAGAATGCGGTAAAAAGATTGGCAAGATTGCCGAATAATCTACTTGTCAATTTGATAAAACACAAACAACAAAAAGGCTTTTTGAAGTTTTCACTCCAAAAAGCCTTTTTCCTTTCACTCATTTGATTATTGCTTTATTTTTTTATGGTTTCAGGTGCGCTTGTCGACTGGATTGAGTTTATGAAGTAAGACTTATCCTTCTTTCGAAGTGTGATCTTAACATACTTGCTCGGATCCGGCGAGACCATCTCTCCGGTATCAGACTGTACCCAATCACTTCCCGAAACATATGCAACCGTAAGAATTATATTGCTACCCTTTTTAGAAACATCAAGAACCTTCGGCGTATATGTCGGGTCAACTCCGGTGATAGGCACCTTGTATACCTTTTTGCTGCTGTCATATTCGAACTGAAAAGCAGTCGATGTAACGCTCTGGTGTTTTATTTGAACATCTGTTCCGAAAAGCTTTGTGAATGCACTTTCAACATCCTCTTCCGGAAACAGAAGTACACCGTCCCCGGTTTCATATTTGTCGGTTGAAATGTCACTTTTGATTATAGACCAGATAGAAGCTTCAATGAGCTGGCTCATATTTGCCTTTGTAACGTCGTCAAACTCATCAATATCATTCATAACAACCGGAACAAGCATTTTTTGGTATGTTTCTTTTTCCTTTGCGGAATTGTCCACAACTCCCTTTATCCCGTTCACGGCGGCAATAATCGTAAACACCAAGCCGACCGCAGCAAAAATAATTACTACTATACCGAGTGGCAAAGCCCACCCTTTCTTTTTCGGAGTACTCATTTTATTGAACCCCCTAAAACTCAAACGTCAGTTTATCTTCTGCCGCCGCGGTGGAAATTATTTCCTCCGCGCTTTCTCGGCGGTACATCGGAAATATCGTTTTCGGGAACCGCACCCTCAACCTCGATAAGAGCGTCTCTGCGTGAAAGGTTGATTCTGCCCTGATCATCTATCTCGATAACCTTAACGATGATCTCATCGCCAACTGCAACAACATCTTCAACCTTTTCCGTCCTCTTTACATCGAGACGTGAGATGTGTACAAGTCCCTCTTTGCCCGGAGCAATTTCAACAAATGCGCCAAAGCTCATAAGTCTTGTAACAACGCCCTTGTAGATAGCGCCTATTTCAGGATCGTTTGCTATAGTTTCAACCATAAAGATTGCACGCTTTGCATCTTCAAGGTCAATTGCGGAAACAAATACATTGCCTTCGTCGTTTACGTCAACCTTACAGTTGCATTCAGCACAAATCTTCTGGATAACCTTGCCCTGCTTACCGATAACGTCTCCGATCTTTTCAGGATCAATCTTTGTTGTAAGCATCTTCGGAGCGTACTTTGAAAGTTCCTCTCTCGGAGCCGGGATACACTTGAGCATGATTTCGTCAAGTATATAAAGGCGTGCCTTTCTTGTCTTTTCAAATGCTTCTTTTATTATTTCAGGAGTAAGTCCGTGAACCTTAAGGTCCATCTGGATAGCTGTGATACCCTTCTTTGTACCTGCAACCTTGAAGTCCATATCTCCGTAGAAATCCTCAAGTCCCTGGATATCAACCATTGTCATAAAGTCACCGTATACGCCCTCGTCACCTGTGATAAGGCCGCACGAAATACCTGCAACAGGAGCCTTTATGGGAACACCGGCAGCCATAAGTGCAAGTGTTGAACCGCAAATTGAGCCCTGGCTTGTTGAACCGTTTGATGAGAGAACCTCAGAAACGACACGGATTGCATACGGGAATTCCTCTATTGACGGAATAACCGGTACAAGTGCGCGTTCTGCAAGAGCACCGTGACCAATCTCACGACGTCCCGGTCCACGCGGAGGCTTTGTCTCACCTACCGAATATGACGGGAAGTTGTAATGGTGGATGTATCGCTTTTCCTTCTCTTCATCAAGTCCGTCAAGTTTCTGTGCCTCTGAGAGAGATGCAAGAGTTGCAACTGAAAGGACCTGTGTCTGACCTCTTGTGAAGAGACCTGAACCATGTACACGCGGAAGAAGGTCAACTTCGGCGTTAAGAGGACGGATTTCATCAATACCGCGTCCGTCAACACGCTTCTTTTCATCCTTGAGCCAACGTCTTACAACGTGCTTTTGGATAAGGTACATGATTTCTTCAATCTTGCCCTCCTGACCCTCGAACTGCTCATCATACTTTTCATGGACAGCATCGTATATCGGAAGAAGTCTTTCGTCACGAATCTTTTTGTCATCCGTGTCAAGAGCTTTCTCAACATCGGCAACACAGAACGCCTCAATCTCAGCAAGGATTTCAGGATCCGGATCATTTGACTCGAACTCAAACTTAGGCTTGCCTATTTCAGCAACAATAGAATTTATGAATTTAACAACCTCTTTGTTTGCCTCATGACCTGCCATGATACACTCAAACATCTTATCCTCGGGAATCTCGTTACCGCCTGCCTCGATCATTGCAACAAGGTCAGCAGTTGAAGAAACCGTAAGAGTAAGGTCTGTCTTTGCTCTCTGCTCAAGTGTCGGGTTGATAACTATTTCGTCATCAACAAGTCCTACATTTACTGAGGAAATCGGACCGTCCCATGGAATGTCCGAAATGGCAATCGCGGTTGAAACACCGATAGCTGCCGTAATTTCAGGTGAGCAATCGGGATCAACGGACATAACCGTTGCAACAACAGAGCAGTCGTTTCTCATGTCCTTCGGGAAAAGAGGACGGATAGGTCTGTCAATACAACGTCCTGCAAGAATAGCCTTGTCTGCGGCTTTTCCCTCACGTCTTTGGAAGGAGCCCGGGATTCTGCCTACGGAGTACATCTTCTCCTCGTAGTCAACTGAGAGTGGGAAAAAGTCAACGCCCTCCCTCGGTTTTGCGGATGCTGTTACTGTACAGAGAACTGCTGTCTCACCGTAACGTGCGAGAATAGCAGCATTTGCAAGACCGGCCATTTTACCTGTCTCAAGTCTGAGCGGTCGACCTGCAAGAGTTGTTTCATAAACTTTAAAGTCTTTAAAAAACATTTTTTTGCCTTCCTTTTCTTTTTATTTCAAGGGAGGTTTTTCGGGTCAATGTATGACCCGGAGGTTTAGCAATAAATAAAAAATCCGGTTGGTGTCCGGGTGCTTTATTCACTGCTAATCCTTGAAGGTAACCTCCCTCAATGTTTACCTGTAAATGCTAATTAAGGCAGACAGCACAACGTGCCGTCTGCCTGTTGCGGTCTTACTTACGTAAACCAAGTCTTGAAACTATAGAACGGTATCTTTCAATGTCGTTCTTCTGAAGATATGCAAGAAGGTTACGTCTGTGACCTACCATCTTAAGAAGACCTCTTCTTGAGTGATGGTCATGTGAGTGCTCACGGAGATGTTCGTTTAAGTCGTTGATTCTCTTTGTGAGAACGGCAATCTGAACCTCCGGTGAACCTGTGTCACCCTCGTGTGTTGCATACTCAGCGATAATAGCCTGCTTTTCAGCCTGTGTCATGTTTGTCACCTCATTAAAAAATAGTATGCGATCCTCCTAGCGTGCGGTTTGGTGATGTGCCGTCATTGACGTTTTAATCCGCACTCCAAGAAAAAGGCTTAATAACTATACCACAACTTATAACAAAAGTAAAGTGAAAAATGGAAAATGAAAAGCCGGCCAATAAGCCAACTCTTCATCCCCGTAATTCGCAACACCGACATCAACAAGAATGACGATGTCGATCATGCCGCTTCTTACAACGCTGAGTGTTCCACGTGTAATTCCATCAATCCACATATACATTTTGCTTTGTTTGTACGCACTTAATGAATATTGGCTGATCAATCCGGTTGCCGAAGGCTGAACCGTTGTCGGTGCCTTAAGCATATGCGAAAAAGGAAAGACCTTGAGCGTAGAGAACCGCTCGAGGCCTTTCCTTTTTTATTGTATAAGCTTTACAATTTTGCGTACTTTGAGTGTATCTGCCATAATTTGTTCCTCAAGGGCAGAAATTGACTCAAACTTTTTCTCTTCACGAAGAAAAGAAAGAAGGCTTACCTCAACATATTTTCCATAGAGGTCACCATCAAAGTCCAAAATATATGTTTCACAATCTGTGGGTCCTACTCCTACGGTAGGCCTTACCCCAATGTTGGTTATCGAATAAAATTTCTTTCCGTCTACTGTCGTTTTTGACATATAAACACCGTGCTTCGGTTCAACCAACCCGGGAGTCAAATACTGGTTTATAGTAGGTGTTCCCATACTGCGCCCGCGCTTATCACCGTCTACAACCTTTTGCCTATATGTAAATGGACGTCCGAGCATCACATTGGCTTTCTCAATCTCGCCGTCCTCTATAGCCTTTCTGATTCGGCTTGAACTTACCGCTTCGCCCTCAAAATCAAGTTCGGGTGATACTGAAATTTCAAGACCGTGTTCTTCACACAATTTTTTCAAAAGTTCAGGAGTTCCGGCTCCTCCTTTTCCGAATGAATAATTAAAACCGCAACACACACCGGCTGCGCTCATACGACCGACAAGGATTTTTTCAAAGAACTCTTCCGGAGTCATATCCTTTATCTCCGTAAACGAAATCATACAAGGTGTTATCCCTGCCTCTTTAAACGCCTGTGTGCGTATATCATCTGTAAAAAGGAAGGATGGTGAAGAACCGTTTAAAATAAGTAATGGGTGCTCCTTGAAAGTAAGCGCATATGGTGTGGCCGACAATTTTTCAGCCATTTTAAGAGCAGCGTTTATTACACTCATATGACCCGTATGAAGGCCGTCAAAGTTACCGAGTGCAACCACAGAACTCATTTAATTCATCACCTTTCATTGTATACTCGTCTGAATCTGAAAATTTCACTTGAAATATCAACCTCTCCCAGCCCCAGAAATTCTCCGGACTGAGTCTTTACTCTGTATATACCGTTTTCATTGCACCCTTTGAGTCTTGCAAGGTTTAAACTTCCGCCGTTTTTAAACCGCTGTGCCTGACCGTCACTCACAAAAACTTCCGGGTATGCACAAAGCACATTTTCAACACTTTGAACATATGAGCATAACTCGCTCATCTTATCAGCATCCTTAAGAGATTGCAATTGTGCAATTGTAACAGAATCGGCAACGGAAAAACCTGCCGCATTTGTACGAACAAGCTTCGTCATAACTGCGCCGCATCCAAGTTCCCTGCCAATGTCATCAATGAGAGTTCTTATATATGTTCCGGACGAGCACTCAACATCCAAAATATATTCATTATCGGAAAGAGCAGTGTCAAAGCACTGCTTATCATTACGTACATCCAGCCCATACACGGTAACCGGACGGGGTTCTCTCTCTATCTCCACACCCGCTCTCGCAAGTGTATAAAGCTTTACACCGTTCTTTTTTATTGCAGAATACATTGGCGGTATCTGCAAAATATCTCCCGTAAATTTCTCGGCTGTACGTTTTACATCCTCATACGAAACATTCACTGCCGATGTCTCAATTATCTCTCCGGTTATGTCGAGAGTATCCGTTCTCATACCAAGCTTCATAACCGCTGTGTATGCTTTATTGCTGTCAGGAATAAATTCGAGAAATCTTGTTGCTCCGCCGAGCATAACAGGCAGAACACCGGTTGCCATAGGATCAAGAGTCCCTAAGTGACCGACTTTTTTTTCGCCCATTATTCCGCGAACCTTCGCAACAGCGCCGAACGATGTTATACCCTCCGGTTTGTAAAGACAAATAAAACCTGTCATTTTTATTTTCCTTTTACAGTTCGCTTATACTAATCAATTTTCAAGTTCTTTTGACACTGCATCTATAAGAATCTTAAGATCTGCCTCTTCATCACTGCCGCTGTCACAACCGGCTGCGCGTGCGTGACCGCCACCGCCGAGAAGTCCGCAAAGCTTTGCAGCGTCAAGAGGCTCATGCGTGCGGAGTGATATCTTATATCCGCCGCCCTGTTTTTCTTTCATTGTTATACCGCAAAGGGCGCCCTCAACCTGACGTGACATGGCGGCTATAGCATCGCACTGATCAGGTGTCGCGCCTGTTTTGTCAAATATTGCGCGAGTAACCTTAAGTACGACTACGCGGCCATCACAAAATGTGCGCATACCCGCAAGAACTTCAGTCAAAAGGCTGAAGTATGAAAGCGGCTTCGTTTCAAACATAAGCACGTTTATCTTTACGCTGTCCGCGCCGCAGTCAATGAGATCCGCCGCAACCCTGTAGCACTCGGATGATGCATTTGAATATCTGAAACATCCTGTGTCAGTCGAAAGTCCCGTATAAAGAGCAGTAGCAATCTGCGGCGTTATTTCAACGCCCATCTTTTTTATTACTCTGTAGAGCGTGAGCGCAGCAGCGCCATCCTCCGGCTTTAGGTACAGTTCCCTTGCAAATTCACGGTTTGAACCGTGGTGATCAATACAAAGGTCAACCTTGTCAGAGTAAAGCCCTTCAAGTTTTTCACCAAGTAACTTTGTGTCGGCAACATCCACTGCAATTATAAAATCAGGGTCAAATTCCTCATCGGGAAGATCATCAAAAAGATATGAATACTTACTCGGAATGATATCTGAGTTTTCAATCCGTGCATGCTTGCCGAGTTTGCGGAGAACACGGCAAAGCGCAACTCCGCATCCCAAAGTGTCTCCATCCGGGTTTTTATGTGTCAGAATAAGAATATTGTCTTTTTCCAATAGGAGTTCTATCACTCTGTCGGAATCAATTATCATTTCGTCCTCCTGAAATATCTCCGAGCTTTTTGAAAATTTCCATACCGTGCTCAACGGAATCATCGGCAATGAATCTAAGCTCAGGTGCTTTGCGAAGATGAAGATTTTGGCCAACCTCACGGCGTATAAATCCGGAGGCACCGTTTAAAACCTTGACGGCTTCCTTTGCACTCTCAATCCCCTTAAAATCACTTATATATACTTTTGCCGAGGATAAGTCTTGAGATACGGTGACACGAACCACCGTGAGCAGTTTATCCGCAACACGGGGATCCTTTATTTCTTTCATAACCGCAATTATCTCGCGGTGCATATCCTCTGCTACTCTGTCAGATCTGTGTCCGGGCATTTTTTAATCCTCTCTGTATTCTTCAGTAATGAAGGCCTCAAATATATCGCCTTCCTTGATATCGTTGAATTTGGTAAGTCCGATACCGCATTCGTATCCGGAAGCCACCTCTTTTACATCGTCCTTGAAACGACGGAGTGAAGCAATTTCGTCCTCAGCGATTATGATACCGTCACGTACAACACGGATTTTTGCATTGCGCGCGATCTTACCGTCAAGTACGTAAGAACCTGCAATATTGCCGACGCTTGAAATCTTGAGAACGTTACGCACTTCGGCACGTCCGAGCTCAACATCTCTGAATTTCGGTGCGAGCATACCCTTGATGGCAGATTCAATCTCCTCAATACAGTCGTAGATGATTCTGTAGCAACGGATGTCGACACCGTCACGTTCTGCATTGGCAGCAGCTGCGGCGTCAGGACGTACATTGAAGCCTACGATTATCGCATTGGATGCATTGGCAAGCATAACATCCGAGTCAACAATTCCGCCTACCGCACCGTGAATTACACGTACACGAACCTCATCATTTGAGAGTTTTTCGAGACTCTGACGTACAGCCTCAACCGATCCCTGTACATCTGCTTTTACGATTATGTTAAGCTCCTTGAGTTCGCCCTCTTTAAGACTTGCAAAGAGGTTATCAAGAGTAACCTTTGACATGGAGTTGAACTGTTCTTCCTTGATTGCGGCTTTACGCTGTTCAACAAGTTCACGTGCAAGTCTTTCATCTGAAACCGCATCAAATGTATCGCCTGCCTGCGGAGCCTCCTGAAGACCTGTTATCTCAACAGGTATAGACGGTCCCGCCTCATGAAGCTGCTTTCCGTTTTCGTTGGTCATAACTCTTACACGACCAACTGCTGTACCGGCAACAATTATGTCTCCTGTGTGAAGGGTACCGTTTTGGACAAGAAGTGTTGCGATAGGACCGCGGCCCTTATCAAGTCTTGCTTCAATAACGGAGCCCTTTGCGGCACGGTTCGGATTTGCTTTGAGTTCAAGCATTTCAGCTACAAGCAATACCGACTCAAGGAGCTTATCAAGGTTCATACCTGTCTTTGCCGAAACAGGTACGCAAATTGTCTCGCCGCCCCACTCTTCCGGTACAATTTCGTGCTCTGTGAGCTGCTGCATGATTTTTTCAACCGTTGCACCCGGCTTATCCATCTTGTTTATCGCAACAACGATCGGGATATCCGCAGCACGTGCATGATTTATAGCCTCTATTGTCTGTGGCATGATACCGTCATCAGCAGCAACAACAAGGATTGCAATATCCGTAGCCATTGCGCCGCGGGCACGCATGCTTGTGAATGCGGCATGGCCCGGAGTATCAAGGAATGTAATCTTTTTACCGTTTATCTCAGTTCTGTACGCACCTATTGCCTGTGTTATACCGCCGGCCTCTGTATCCGTAACCGCAGTATGACGGATTGCGTCAAGAATTGATGTTTTACCGTGGTCAACGTGACCCATAACGCACACAACCGGATCACGCGGAAGAAGACTTGCCTCGTCATCCTCCGTGTCATCAATAATTCTGTCCTCGATTGTGATAACAACTTCTTTTTCAACCTTTGCACCGAGCTCGGTTGCAACAATTTCAGCAGTTTCAAAGTCTATTACTTCGTTTACGCTTGCCATCTGACCGAGTGCAAAAAGTTTCTTTATAACCTCTGCCGCAGTCATGTGGAGAAGTTCTGCAAGTCCGCCGACGGTAATCTCTTCCGGTACAGTTATGGTAATCTGCTTCTTTGCACGCTCGGCGGCGATTCTCTTGAGCCTGTCTGCCTCTGACTCGTGTTTCTTTGAACGCATACCTTGCTGTTTTCTGTACTGCTTTGACTTCTGATTAAGCTTCTGCTTGCCGAAATTCATACGGTCGGTTCTGCTGTTGTTCTGCTGTGTTGAAAGTCTCTCGTACTTTTCATTGTACTTTTCGAGATCAACATTTTGAGAACGGGTATCAACAGTTCTTACCTCACCCTTTGTCCTCGCCTGCATCGGTCTGTTCTCGTCCTTATCCTCTCTCTTTTTGAAAGGATGCATATTGCTCTTTGCGTTCTTATCAAGAGCCGCTTTTACGTCCTTTGACGGTTGGGACTTTGTCTGAGGCTTTTCGGGAGCGCTCTTTTGCTGGGGTTTTGCCTGTGCGCTTTGCTGAGCCTGTTTTTGTGAAGGCTCCTGCTTCTTCTGCTCCTGATTCTTGCCGACATTTGCCTGCTGTGTCGACTGTTCATCGGCAGTCTTCTGTGTCGGCTTTTCTTTAATGTCATGCTTTGTGTCTTTTTCCGCAGCAACTTTTTCCGGCTTCTTAGGTGTCTCCTGAGCCATAGCAAAATATTCATTAAAATTGTCAACGGAATTAGTCTGCGTAAAATGCTCAAACACAATATTGAGCTCATCATTTGTAAGAGCCGTCATATGTTTTTTCGGGTCATCATAATATTTGGCAAGTAAATCTACAACATCTTTACTTGGCATATCAAAGTCTTTAGCGACTTCATGTACTCTGTATTTTATTTCCATTAAATGTTGTCCTCCTTGGATTTTCCACTATTGATCGTATTCATTAGCGTGATAAGTTCTGATGCAAAGCCACTGTCATTTACAGTCAGCACCGCAGCCCGTATTCCGAGTGCAAGACTCAGTTCTTCTTTTACAAACGGAATTTCATAGCACGGGATATTTCTTTTTTCAAAATTACATGTTCTGTCAAATTCAGCTTTAAGCCTCTGCGATGCATCCTCAGTCAGAAAACAAACTTTTGCCTTGTTTTTTGAGATGGCGTCAAATGCGGCATCATGTCCGGACGAAAGTTTTCCTGCTCTTCGTGAAAGACCGAGCATTGACAAAAATTTATTCTTCATCTTTTTTTAGCTCAGCCTCCATTGTACCGTAGATTTCATCCGGAATTTTCATGGAGAATTCGCGTTCAAAACGTTTTGCCTTTCTTGCCTTATTGAAACAATCGGTATTTTTACATATATATGCCCCTCTTCCGGGAGCCTTACCGACAAGGTCAAGAGATATATTTCCGTCCTTATCTCTCACAACTCTGACAAGTTCATTTTTCGGTTTCATTTCCATACAACCGAGGCAACGCCTAAGCGGTATTTTCTTCGGCATCAGATTCACCACTTTCACACCAGATTCGGATAAATAATGTTTATTCTTCAGGGGACTCGTAGAATCCGCTTTCGGGGTTTATGTCTATCTTCCAGCCCGTGAGTTTTGCGGCAAGTCTTGCATTCTGACCCTTATTGCCTATAGCGAGTGACAGCTGTGTGTCAGGAACAATAACCTTGCATGATTTTTCCTCCTCAGAGAGGATATCTACACGAATAACGTCTGCCGGTGCAAGTGCGGCACCTATAAAGAGTGCAGGATCGTCACTGTAAGGAACAATATCAATTTTCTCACCGCAGAGAAGGTCAACAACCTTTCCCACACGTGCGCCGCGCGGTCCAATGCACGCGCCTACTGCGTCAATGTTTTCATCGGCGCTGTAAACAGCTATCTTTGTACGTGAACCTGCTTCCCTTGATACCTCTTTTATTTCAACCGTGCCGTCTGAAATTTCAGGAACTTCCGTTTCAAAGAGCCTGCGTACAAGGCCCGGGTGGGTACGTGAAATCATTGCCTTTGGTCCTTTTTCGGTCTCACGTACATCTACGATGTATACCTTTATGAGATCTCCGTCGTGAAGTACTTCGCCGGGAATCTGTTCTGAATGAGGAAGAAGAGCTTCAGCTCTGCCTATCTCAAGAGTTGCATTGCCGGTCTTAGGATCGACATTTGAAACCTTGGCAGTAACAATTTCCTGATTGTGGCTTTGGAATTCCTGCATGGTCTGCCCACGTTCTGCATCCCTTACGCCCTGACGGATAACGTGTTTTGCAGTCTGTGCAACGACACGTCCGAGATCCTTTGTGTCTATCGGAATTTCAATTATGTCTCCCGGCTTTGCGTTGCTCTTATACTGATGAGCAGCCTCAACAAGTATGTCGGCATCCGGGTCTGAAATTTCTTCAACGACATTTTTTCGGAGATAGAGGTTAAGCGCCATCTCATCCGGATTGATATCACAGAAAACGATATCCTTTCCGCCGTACATTCTCTTTACGGCAACAACAAGTGCTGTTGAAATCTTCTCAAAGAGAAATTCTGCCGGTATACCCTTTTCCTTTGCCATCATCTGGACAGCAGCAAAAAATTCTTCATTCATTTTATGTTTCATCCTTTCGGCTTATTTACAAATCTGTTTTTATTTGCAGAAATCTTCAAAATCATCAAGCTTTACATACGAGGCTTCTTTTTTGTTGAAAACAATTTCTTTGCCGTCATCGCTTTCAAATGTTATGTTCCCTTTGTCATAGTCCTTAAGAACACCCTTGTACTGACGTGTTCCGTCAACCGGACGTATGAACTTCACCAAAACCTTCGCGCCTACATATTTTTTGAAGTGTTCATCCCTCGTAAGTGCTCTTTCTGCACCGGGTGAGGAAACTTCAAGACAGTAGCCGGTTGATATGGGATCTGCCCTGTCAAGCGGCTCATCTATTGCATGACTCATGTCCACACAATCATCAATACTTACTCCGCCTTCCTTGTCTATGAAAATACGGAGATAGTAGTCTGCGCCCTCTTTTTCAAAGCGTATATCCCAGAGTTCAACACCCAAAGACTTTGAAATGGGTTCAGCAATTTCCCACACCGCATTCACAACGCTTCCGCCTTTTCCGGCCATGTGAAAAACCTCCTTACAAGTTAAAGAGAGCGGCTCGCTCGAGCCACTCTCCATTACTACAAATATAACTTACGTTAAGCATTCTAACACTTATACTTATTATATGCAAGCATTTTTATAAAATTTTGCATTTATTCAATTTTCAACATGTGGACAATCAATAAGCCTTTGCCCAGTAAACCATGTGTTTTGCAGTCTTGCCGCAACAAACGCACTTATCGGAAATCTGTTCCTGCTCAAACGGGATACAACGTGTGCCGACGCCGGTCTTTTCCTTAACCTCATCCTCGCATGCCTCATCACCGCACCACATTGCTCTGACAAATCCATCGCCGTTTTTCTGAAGAACATCGATTATCTCGTCCATAGTTTTGCAGTCGTATGTCCTTCTCTCACGGTTTGCGAGAGCCTTCTCCCAAAGTCCGTCACGAACCTCTTTGAGTTTTTGTGCGACAGTCTCTGCAAGGTTATCAAGAGATACAACAGTCTTTTCTCTGTTGTGTCGTGTTACGACAACACACTGGTTTGCTTCAATATCACGCGGACCTATCTCAATACGGAGAGGAACGCCCTTCATCTCGTACTCTGCAAACTTCCAACCCGGGCTGTTTTCGGAGTCGTCAACCTTTACACGGAACTGCTTTGCAAGTTCTGCGCGAAGTTCCTCTGCCTTATCGAGCACACCCGGCTTATGCTGTGCAACCGGAATGATAATCGCCTGAATAGGTGCGACAGCCGGCGGAAGTACAAGTCCGTTGTCGTCTCCGTGTGTCATTATGATAGCACCGATCATACGAGTGGTCATACCCCACGATGTCTGGTGCGGATATTCAAGTTTGTTTTCCTTACTCTGGAACTGGATGCCGAATGCCTTGGCAAATCCGTCACCGAAGTAATGCGATGTACCCGCCTGCAAAGCCTTACCGTCGTGCATAAGAGCCTCAATCGCATAAGTTGAAACAGCTCCGGCAAATTTATCACTTTCGGTCTTTTTACCTTTTACAACGGGAATAGCAAGATCCTTTTCGCAAAAATCCGCATACACATTGAGCATTCTCTCTGTCTCTTCTATAGCTTCCTGCGCAGTTGCATGTATGGTGTGTCCCTCCTGCCAAAGGAATTCACGCGAGCGAAGGAACGGTCTCGTGGTTTTTTCCCAACGTACAACGGAAACCCATTGATTATAAAGTTTCGGAAGATCTCTGTATGACTGAACAATGTTGGCATAATGCTCACAGAAAAGTGTTTCCGATGTAGGTCTTACACAAAGTCTTTCTTCAAGCTTTTCGGAGCCTCCATGTGTTACCCAGGCAACTTCAGGTGCAAAGCCCTCAACATGATCCTTTTCCTTTTCAAGAAGACTTTCGGGGATAAACATGGGCATACATACATTTTCATGTCCTGTTGCCTTGAATCTCTCATCAAGGTCCTTTTGAATATTTTCCCAGATAGCATAACCGTAAGGACGGATAACCATACACCCTTTAACGCTGGTGTACTCAATGAGTTCCGCCTTTTTACATATGTCGGTATACCATTTTGCAAAGTCAACATCCATAGCCGTTATGTCGTTGACCATCTTTTTCTGGTCTGCCATTTGTTTTCTCCCCTTATTCAGTAAAATAAAATTGTAAAAAATCTTAAACAGTATATACCATAAAAAGACCCACGTCAAACACGTGGGCCATAAAAATAACCGTGATTATTTATTTTCTTCAATAAACTTAACTGCGTCACCGACAGTTCTCATATTCTCGATAGCTTCATCAGGAACTTCAACCTCAAACTCATCTTCAATTGACATAACAAGGTCAACAACATCAAGGCTGTCCGCGCCGAGATCATCTATAAGTTCTGATTCCATTGTAATTTCACTTTCATCGAGCTCAAGTTGTTCGGCAATAAGTGCTCTGAGTTTCTCGAATACCATATGTATTATCCTCCCGAATGCCCGCAAGTAATAACCGGTTTAAAGTATGTACAGGCAAAATCATTATAATTATGCTTATATGTTATGTATTTTCATTTCGTTTGTCAATACAAAAAATCAATGTTCATAAAATAGCAATCCCCCGTGAAAAACACGGGGAATTTAAAACAAAATTTATGTACTGTAAGTACGATTAAGCTTTGCCGAAGAACTTCATGATCTTGTAACCTGTACCTACAACTACCTTGTAAGCCGGATCCATGATCCATCCCGGAATAGGATCGATAAGGCCAAGATACCATGTGTTCTTGCACTTGTAGTTCTGCTTTGGATGCTCAGCGTAAATAGCTTCCATAACAGTTTCAACAAGATACTTCTTGTCGTTAGGATGAGCAAGAGCTATCTCCATGAGAGGAGCAAGAACCTTAAGTACGGGAGCATAGTGCTCTGTAGACTCAAGAAGCTTGTGATAGCCTGCTGCTGCCTGACCGTGCATACCTGTCTTGAATGAGCCCGGCTGAATCTTGATAACTTTGTCATCAAGGAATGCAAGTTCACGACGAAGACCGATTGTATAAGCCTCAACTGCATACTTTGTGATAGCATACGGTGAGTTGAATGGCTGTGGCTGCTCCCAACCACACTCTGAAGAGAAGTTAATGATACGTCCCTTGCAAGCGTCAACGAGTGGGAATACGGATTTGTTAACACGAATCATACCGAGTACGTTGATGTTGATCATTCTTTCCATTATAGAAACAGGATCGCCTTCAACGAGAGAAGCCATTGTATGAATACCGGCTGCATTTACAACAACGTCGAGATGATCAGTGTACTTCTTAACTTCCTCTGTTGCTGCGTCAACACTTTCCATATTTGAAATATCAATCTGGATTGGAATAACATCCTTAGATGTTCTCTCTACGAGAGCATTAAGTCCGTCCATGTTGTAATCAACGGCAAAAATTGTCCAGCCACCTCTTCTGTTGAGTTCTTCAACACAAGCGCCGGCAAGTCCACCGGCAGCGCCGGTAATGTAAGCGTACTTCATTTTGAATTACCTCTTTTTCTTTATTTTTTTCTCCAAAAACTGAACACTTACATTTTAGTTGTTTACCAAAAGTAAATCAATGTGGAAAATGAACGCCGGAATGATTTCTACACTTTTACTAAAGTGTTACAC
>CAVGIJ010000015.1:0-34686 GCA_963629305.1 Acutalibacteraceae bacterium | reverse complement strand
TTCAACAACAGCGGTGCAATGGTAACCGGCTGGGCGCAGGTAAGCGGCAAGTGGTACTACTTCAACAATAGCGGCGCAATGCTTACAGGTACACAGAAAATAAATGGCAAAACATACAGATTCAATTCAAGCGGAGCTTGGATAGCATAAACAGTCTCCGCTAATGACCCTGCGTGGTGGCGAGGTCTTATAGGCTGGAAACAGGGTTGCAGATAATGAAATATTTGTCTGCAACCCATTTTTTAAGGAGGAAGAAATGTCTTTTATTAATTGGGAAGAAGCTGAAAAATATACATCTTGGGCAATGGGCAAGAATGAACCCGGGCCGGGCGACACATGGGACGGCGGCGCCGACGGGTGGCAAAGAAGGATAGATTTTGAAAAGGAATTTACAAAGGCACAGGTCGATGCATGTACCAGAATAAACAAAGGTACTACGGTTTTGGATGCTTGTTGTGGTACGGGCAGAACGGCATTGTCCTTTGCAATGAAGGCAAAGCATGTGTATGCCGTTGACGGCGCGCCGCATATGCTTGAGCATTGCAAAAACAACGCGGAAAAACTCGGGATAAAAAATATGACCATACAGCAAATTTATAATTGGCATACTGTGGAGCCCGGCAAAGAGTTTCCGATAGTTGACGTTGCGGTATCCGTAATAGGACCGCCGCAGGCAGATATACTCGGATTTTCAAAATTTGCAACGGATTATTGCTATTTTCTTTCGTTTACAGGCGATAGATATATGCTGATGATGAAGGAGCTCCTTGATGGTGTGAAGGAACCGCCGGCAGGTGTGGCACCTTCAGTGAAACCGCCGATGGGAGGCAACCGCCCGAACATGGGGGATCCGATGATGTCTGCATTTATGGGCGGAGGGAGAAATCACAGTAATCTGGACATTTATTTCAATATTCTCTACAGTCACGGGGCACTTCCCGAAGTGTCATATGCGAGCGGAGCATGGGCTCATGAGGCAGGCTCTTTAGATGAACTTTATGATTATTTACGCAATGTGGTAGGTGAAGAGCCTCTTTCAGGAGACAAAGAAAAAAAATTCCGCGAGAACTGCGACAAGAGAATCACTCGCAAGGAAGACGGACTTTACAGATACGCGTATGAATCACAGATGTTTGTACTCGGATGGGATCCGAAACAATTGCTTTTTCACGGGAAGGGAAAAGTGTAGCTTGTAAAATAACGAAAGGAGGAACCATATGGAAGAACTGAAAATATTCTGTGCCGGCGTGGCAGGCAAACTCGCCGATGAGACAGTGGACAGGTTTAAGACTGTGTACCCCGACGTTGAAGTACATCTTCAGCGTGGCGGCTCAACTGCGGGAGTCAATAAATTGCTCGGCGGGGAAAAGTTCGATGTGATGATTCTTGCAGATAACTCAAATATCGACCAAATGCTTATGCCGACATATGTTGACGGATATTTTATATGGGGCGGCAACGAGATGGTTATCATGGGAAATGATATTACAAATGAAAATTGGAAAGATAAGCTTCTTGACCCGAAATCTGTAATAACGCACCGTAACCCGTATGATGATCCGGGCGGATACAGAGCAGTTATGGCCTTGAAGCTTGCCGACAATATTGAAAAAGGATTGTCGGAGAAAATTTTTGCAAACCCCGGTTACAAGGGGCTTGACAGAAGTCAGTACATAAGAAAGGCACCACCTGCCTTTTGGGGCGGTAAGCCTTTGGAGAAAAAAGAGCTTCCGAAGGGACCGCCGCCTATGAAAGACGGACACTACGACATCATTTACAAAAGTGCACCTGTCGGCATGGGACGAAATTTTGCGGAGCTTCCGGGTGTAATGAATCTCGGAGATCCCGAATTTGAAAGTGACTACAGTAAGGTCTCTTTTGAAGTTGACGGCGGTGAAATTGTACGCGGAACAACAATCTATCACGCTGTATGCATACCGATCGGCAGCGATCATAAAAGCATCGCAGAGGAATTTGTGAAAGAATTTCTCAAAACGGATTTTGTGCAAAAGGGATTTACCGGTGTACAAAAGGCGATTGGCCGATGGGATATATGATAAGCATATGATGCTATGTCATTGTGAAAAATTAATAACAAGAAAACCGAAGGGAGAATAACATGGGCTTTGAAAATACAAAAATAGGAACACCCGTAAAACCGAGCATGTGGGATAAGGCTGCACGCGGTTACAGCCTTATGACTTTAATGGAGGTAAACGGAACAAATTTACAGCTTGACGCAATGCCGCTTGAGTCGGACATGGAAGTGCTTGACTGCGGATGCGGACCGGGAAGAGTTGCAATTCAACTTGCAAAACGTGTAAAAAAGGTTATATGCCTTGATTCATCAGAGGGGATGCTCGATGAGTGCAGAAAGAACTGTGAAGCTGCAGGAGTAACAAATGTTGAATTTGTTTATGCCGATTGGCAGGAAACAGAGATAGGCAATACCATTCCCGAGGTGGATATGGTTATTCAATCAAGAGGAGGCGGCGGACCGAGCTCACTTTCCATGCTCAGAAAAGCGGCAAGGAAGTATGCGGTAAATGTAATGTGGTCAGACGGTGCTCCGTGCCTGCCCGAGTCAAGAGGAAAACTTTTTGACGGATGTTATTCAGAGGAGGTTTTAAAAGAGCATCCGGAGCTCAGACCGTTTGACAGACAGAAAAGGCCGCCCGAAAAGGACAAAAAAATATTCGGTGACAGACCGCCTATAGATATGTCAGATAAGCTTCCCATGCGTGGTACGGACCTTCGCGAAGCACTCAAAAAAGAGGGAATTGAGGTTCATGTTACGACAGTTAAAGAAGGATGGGATAAGCAATTCTCTTCAAAAGAAGAAGCCTATGCGGATCTCATAAATCTTGCCGATGATCCGTCTCTTATAAATATGGAGCAATTCAGGAAAAATGTTGACAAGTTTCTTACGGAAAAAGACGGTGGATATTACTTCTTCCTGCCGACAAGTTCAGATGTGTCATGGTTTAAGACCAGATGATATGATAAATAGTTGACAATTATTGAATATAGATGTCTCAAATGGTAAAATATACTTGCCTGTCTGACAGTGTGGTGGCTGTCTGATAAAACGGGAGAAAAAATTTTTAAGGAGTTTGTAATCATGAGAAAAACCAAAAGAATCATTGCTCTTGTAATGGCTCTCATTATGGTGTTTGCACTTGCAGCATGTTCAAAGGCACCTGCCGACACAGAAAACTCAACAGAGCCGAAAACTACAGAGAGCAAGAAACTCGGACTTGAGATACTCAAGGAAGAGGATGAAAGTCTTATCAACAATTACACTGTAATAGCTGTAAACGATAAGGCAAACTGGAAAGATGCAGACGGCAACGCAGTATCTGACGTTAAGATAAACACTGCCGGTGCTGACGCATTCATCAATTGGCTTCTTTCAGATGAGGGACTTAAAGCTTGTGCTGAGTACGGTAAAGAAACTTACGGTCAGGCTCTTTTCACGGTAAAGGATGATGCACCGAAGTCAACCGCAACTATAGCAAAGGCTACAGATGACACAAAAACAATTCGTCTTTCAACAACAACATCCGTAAATGACTCAGGCCTTCTCGGTGAAATACTTAAGACCTTTGAGGAAAAATACGGCTACAAGGTTGAAGTTTTCTCAGCCGGTACAGGTAAGGCAATTGCCAATGCAAAGAGCGGCAACGCAGATGTTATCCTTGTTCATGCAAAGTCTTCGGAGGAAGAGTTTGTAAATGAAGGATATGCAAGAATCGTTGACGGATTCAAGGCTGAAAGACTTACCTTTATGTACAACTATTTTGTACTTGTAGGACCTACGGCTGATCCTGCAAAGGTTAAAGATGCTGCCGATGTAAAAACTGCTATGAAGGCAATCGCAGACACAAAATCAAAGTTTATCTCACGTGGTGATGAATCGGGAACACATAAGGCAGAGATCAAACTCTGGCCTGAGGATCTCGGCATCACGGTAGAGCCTGAATCATTCAAGAATTATACCGATTGGTACATCTCAGCAAATGCAGGAATGGGTGCTTGCATAAAGATGGCAGATGAGCAGGGTGCTTATATTCTTACAGATAAGGCTACATTCCTTACAGCATCAAAGAACTATTCGGAATTCCTTGAAAACCTTAATAAGTAATTACTGAGGTTTTACAATGCAAAGTATTTTTGAAAAAGCTATTGAGCTTATGCTGTCACATGATGACGCATTGCTCAATATAATAAGTGTTACACTTAAAATGTGCTTTTCAAGTTCCATTGTGGCACTCCTTTTCGGAGTGCCACTTGGGGCTTTTTTGTCTTTATCGCGTTTTCCGGGAAGAAAAGCACTTGTCGTTCTAAACAGAACTCTTATGAGTATGCCGCCTGTTGTTTGCGGACTTATATGTTACATCGCCTTTTCAGGTGTCGGTCCGCTCAGACATCTTCAACTCCTTTATACAATTCCGGGTATGGTTGTGGCGCAGGTCATGCTCATAACTCCGATTGTTGCGGGAAATACCGAAACTTTCTTGTCGTCTTTGGTTCCCGATATTTTGGAAACATCAAAAGGGCTGGGACTAAGTCCGTTTAAAATTTTTTATCTCACCGTACTCGAGAGTAAGTACCAGATAGTATCTACTTACCTTGCCGGTTTTGCAAGATCCATTGCGGAGGTCGGTGCTGTCTCTATGGTCGGAGGCGGAATTGTTTACAAGACAAATGTTATGACCACGGCCATAATGAATTATACAAGTCGCGGAGACTTTACACGGGCTATGGCCATAGGGATAATTCTTATGATTATTTCGCTTTTTGTAAATGTGATTGTCCACCTTATTTCAGAAAGGGTGGTTAAAAAATGAAAATCAGTAATTTTGAAAAGCGGTACGGTGAAAAAACCGTACTTAAAATAGATGAATTTAATTTTATTCCGAACAAGATATATGCTATAATCGGTACTAACGGCTGCGGAAAATCAACGCTTCTTAAAATGATAGCCGGCATTGTGAAATCAGATGCAGGAAGAAAAACGAATGTTGATTGCGGCGGTAAAAAAATAGTTTTTATGCCACAGAAAAATCATGCATTTAAAATGTCGGTTGAAAAAAACATTTTGGTCTCGACCGGCAAGAACCGTGAAAAACTTGAATTTTTGCACAGACTGATGGAAATTATGAAAATCGACCATCTTAAAAACCAATCAGCCTCAAAACTTTCGGGCGGTGAAACTGCCAGAATGGTACTTTGCAGGACTCTTATGACGGGTGCGGATATAGTTTTACTGGACGAGCCGACTGCAGCAATGGATATTGAATCCACAATATTATCGGAAAAGCTTATTTGTAATTATAAAAAAGAGCACGAGGCAACAATTGTTATGGTTACACATTCTGTGGGACAGGCAAGGCGGATAGCGGATGAAGTTATCTTTATGAAGGATGGCCGCATTGCAGAATTCGGCAGTGCGGATAAGGTTCTTGTTTCGCCTGACGACCCGGAAACGAAAAGATTTCTCGAGTTTTTCAGTTCGGAGATATAAGATGAATAACAGCATAGATATTGAATATTTTGACGCTCTTTGGCAGGATTCAAAGCCAAGGGACGGTATGAGGCACACAAAAGAGACATGGGACAGATTGGCACGTGGGTGGAATCACGACAGCCCAAAGGCAGAAATTGAAAAGGACAAAAAAATAACGCAAATGAGAGAGTATCTTCAAAATGCAGGTGCTCTTATGAGCGGGTATGACGTTCTCGACCTCGGGTGCGGGCCGGGGAAGTACGGTCTTGAGTTTGCAAAATATGTAAACTCCGTAACACTGTCCGATGTATCCTCTGTTATGCTTGACTATGCACGTGAAAATGCATTATCCGTCCGTGCTGAAAATGTTATTTTTTCCGAAGCGGATTTCCTTACGGAATCGGTGGAAAAGCTCGGCTGGAAGAAGAATTTTGACCTTGTATTCACGTCGCTTACACCGGCAATGGACAATGCGGAGTGTATAAGAAAAATAAATGAATGTAGCAGAAAATGGGCGTTTAACAACAGCTTTGTCTATTTCAAGGACAGCCTTAAGGATGAGGTCGGGCAGAATGTTTTCAAAAGACCGGCAAACACAAATTGGGGAAACAGCTCGCCATACTGTATATGGAATATACTCTGGCTTATGGGACTTCACCCACGAATGGAATATACGGGTGAGAAAATAGACTACGAATACGAACTAAGCAGGACTGTCGCGCAGGATTCAGCTGTGAATATTATACGTGACAGGGCTCCGTCCGAAAAAGAAATTGATATGGTTTACAGATACCTTGAAAAAGCCTATCCGGACGGAAAGGTTATAAGAAAAACACAGTCACTTTATTCATGGATTCTGTGGAAAACTGACGGTGAATAAATACTTTACGGTGTGTTGAGGAGAGAAAAAGAATTTGAAAGACGGATTCGGGCGTGAAATTAATTATATGCGGATATCTGTCACGGACAGATGCAATTTAAGATGTGTCTACTGTATGCCCGAAGAGGGTGTGCCGTCACTCTCACACGAGGATATCCTCTCGTATGAGGAGATATTGAGAATTGTAAAAATAGCGGCAAAGACAGGCGTTACAAAAATACGGCTTACCGGCGGTGAGCCATTGGTAAGGCGAGGCATAGAAGATCTTATAAAAGATATCAAAGAGGTTTCGGGAATAGAAACGGTCGGGATAACAACGAACGGTATCCTTATTCCGATGATGATTGATTCTTTGACAGAAGCAGGCCTTGACCGTGTAAATATCAGTCTGGATACATTGCGCTCTGACAGATTTGAAGAGATAACAAGGCGACAGGGTCTTGAAAAAATTCTTGATGCAATTGATCTTTGCTGCGACAAAGGGCTCAATACGAAAATAAACTGCGTAGCAATGAAAGGTGTCAATGACGATGAATTTGCGGCAATTGCAGAACTTTCAAAAGACAGGAATATATGCGTACGGTTTATCGAGTATATGCCTGTCGGAAAAAACAATTTTGAAAAATATGTTCCGGCAGATGAAATAAAAGAACAGATTGAACAGGCTTACGGAAAACTTAAATTCGATACACAGCTGCACGGAAACGGTCCCGCAAAGTATATGAAGCCTGACGGATTTGCGGGTTCGATAGGTTTTATAACCGCAATGACAAACTGTTTTTGCGATGAGTGCAACCGTGTAAGACTTACGGCTGAGGGCTATCTTAAGCTGTGTCTGCAATTTTCCACCGGCGTATCACTTCGAGACATAATGAGAAACGGTGCGGACGATGAGGAGCTTCTTAAAGCTTTTAAAACAGCACTCGGGAATAAACCGAGAAAACATACATTTAACGATTACCTTGGTAAGGAAAATATTGAGGACAGGGGAATGTCCGGAATCGGAGGCTGAAATAAGATGGGACATGAACATCACGATCATGATAAATGCAAACAGAAAACAATAAAGGCAGCGATCCTTACGATGTCCGACAAAGGCTCAAAAGGTGAGCGCGAAGATTTGAGCGGGCCTGCAATCCGAGAAATAATCGAGCCCTTCGGCTATGA
Source organism: Acutalibacteraceae bacterium (assembly GCA_963629305.1). Classification (GTDB taxonomy): domain Bacteria; phylum Bacillota; class Clostridia; order Oscillospirales; family Acutalibacteraceae; genus UBA1227. The sequence goes on along the minus strand of CAVGIJ010000015.1, from coordinate 27,130 downwards.
GGTTGTCGAGTATAAAATAATACCGGACGATTTTGACGTTATTTGCAGAGAACTCAAAAGAATTGCGGATGGTGAAGTTGCCAACATCGTATTTACGACAGGCGGGACAGGCTTCTCGGAGCGCGATGTAACTCCTGAAGCGACGAAGGCAGTGTGTTACAGGGCAGTTCCCGGTATACCGGAGGCCATACGTGCATATTCCATGACGGTTACAAAACGTGCGATGCTCTCAAGGGCAACTGCCGGAATTCGCAAGCACACGCTCGTTATAAATATGCCCGGAAGTCCGAAAGCGGTCCGTGAAAGCCTTGAGTACGTAATAGGAGAGCTTCGTCACGGTGTGGAAATTTTAGTTGGCGATGCATCCGAGTGTGCAAGGACTGATTGAAAACAGCATAACACGCAAAAACGTATTGATTTCATAGGGTAGAAGGAGTTTTATTTTAATGCTTACGGTAAAAACCTCAGATGAAGCAGAAAAAATAATAGCTGACAGATTCGGTAAAATCAGAACGGGCACGGAGGAGGTTGAGCTTCTCTCGGCTGTCGGACGTGTTCTGGCAACGGATATCATTTCAAAGGAAAATGTTCCGGATTTTAACCGCTCGACGGTTGACGGATATGCCGTAAAAGCGTCCGCAACATTCGGCTGTTCTGATTCAATACCTGCCATACTTGACTATAAAGGTGAAGTTCTGATGGGGCGGGCGCCCCGGTTTGAAATAACGGGAAATGAATGTGCGTATGTGCCGACCGGCGGCGAGCTGCCGCATGGCGCAGATGCGATGGTGATGATAGAATTTTCCGAGGACTACGGTGACGGGACACGCGCCATGCTGAAACCATCAGCTCCGGGACAATATGTAACCTACCGCGGTGACGATGTAAAGCTCGGCCAGACGGTTTTAAAGGCGGGAACCCGCCTTGCAGCTCGCCATATAGGCGCCCTTTCGTCACTCGGTTACGACACCGTCTCCGTTTTCAGAAAACCGCGTGTCGCGGTTATCTCAACCGGAGACGAGCTTGTTGACGTAACCGACACCCCGACGGGCGCGCAGGTACGTGACATAAATTCATTTACCATATGCGCAGCACTTGCCGAGGCAGGCTGTGAATATGTTAAAGTCGGAATAGTTGTCGATGAGCTCCCGCTTCTTGAGAGCAAGATAAAAGCCGCCGTTTACGGTGATGAAAATTCACAGCCGTGCGATATGGTCATCGTTTCGGGCGGAAGCTCCGTAGGCGTCAAGGACGCCACATTTAAGGTATATGACAAGCTCGGCGAAGTGCTTTTTCACGGCATCGCAATAAAGCCCGGAAAGCCGACAATTTTCGCGGACATTTCCGAAAAGCCCGCTGTGGGGCTTCCCGGTCATCCGCTCGCCGCATACTATATTTTTAATTTATTTGTCCGACCGTTGATAATGTCAATGAGCGGAGAGACTGCCGCTACCGCTTCAGAGAAAACTCTCGGTAAAGTACAGCGTGCTCCGCTCTCGCTCAGTATTCCCTGCAACCACGGACGGGAGGAGTGTATGGGAATTAAATTTGCGGAAAAGGACGGACAGTTTTGTGCCGAACCTGTGTACGCAAAATCCGGACTTATAAGTGTTCTTTCGGAGAGCGACGGATTTATCCGTATTGCCCGTGACTGTGAGGGCCTGTCCGGCGGAGAGGAAATTGATGTAAATCTTTTCTGATAAAACGAACCGAGGGAGGTTTAACATATGAAATACGAATATCTTACCAACACGCCTCTTGATGAGGCGGTTGAAACATATATCCATGTACTCAGGGAACAGGGGCTTGCTCCGAAGTCAGAGACCATCCCTGTTTTTAAGGCAAGCGGACGCATAACTTCAGAGGCAGTTTATGCACATATCTGTGCGCCCCACTACAATGCATCCGCCATGGACGGAATCGCTCTTATGGCGTCGGTTACCTTCGGAGCAACCGAAACAACTCCCGTGCGCCTTACGGAAAAGGACTTTGTACAGGTTGATACCGGTGACCCGATGCCGGAAAATACAGACGCAGTTGTAATGATAGAGGATGTTGTACGTGACGGGGAGGATGTCCTCCTTTACGGCGCGGCGGTTCCGTGGCAGCACGTAAGACAGATAGGTGAAGATGTATGTGCCGGAGACATGATTCTCCCGTCATATACGGAAATAACACCTGCCGCGCTCGGTGCAATGCTTGCCGGGGGTGTACTCTCGGTAAATGTTGTGAAACCACCCGTTATAGGTATAATACCTACAGGTGATGAGATTGTTTCACCGTGCACGGATCCGAAACCGGGAGACATAATTGAATTCAACTCAACTATTTTCAGCGGAATATTTGAAAGTTGGGGTGCAATACCGAAAACGTATCCGATAGTTAAAGATATAAAAGAAGATATCATAAACACTATGAAACAGGCGGTTTCAGAGTGTGATGCCGTTATAATAAATGCGGGATCCTCAGCCGGCAGAGATGACTATTCATGCCTTGCCGTAAAGACCGTCGGAGAAGTGCTTTACCACGGCATAGCAATCAAACCCGGAAAGCCCGCAATTTTAGGTTTTGCAAAGAATAAGCCGATACTCGGTGTACCGGGCTATCCGGTGTCCGGCATAATTGTTTTAAATGAAATAATGAGACCGGTTGTAGAAATAATGACCGGACGTAATCTTCACGACGGTGAAGTTGTCAAAGCAAAAATTTCAAGAATTCTTACATCGCCGCTCAAATACAGAGAATTTGTACGTGTAAGACTCGGTGTGGATGAAAACGGAGAGTATACAGCGGTTCCGCTAAACAGGGGTGCCGGTGTTGTAACATCATTTGTAAAAGCCGACGGAATTATTGATATCCCACAGGACTGTGAGGGATACGAGGTCGGAGACACTGTGTCGGTATTTCTTCTTCGTCCGGAAAGCGATCTTAAAAATACACTCACAATTATAGGAAGTCACGACCCCATAATTGATGAAATAACCGATATCCTCAAAAGGACATATCCGGATACTGTTGTCTCGTCGTCACATGTCGGCTCAATGGGCGCAATAATGGCGATAAAACGCGGTGAGGCACAGATGGGAGCTATTCACCTGCTTGATGAAGAGACAGGACATTATAACGACTCATATATCGCCACGCACTTTAAAAACGGCGGGGTGAAACTGCAAAAGGGTGTGAAACGAATCCAGGGAATTATGGTCGCTGCCGGAAATCCGAAAAACATAAAATCCTTCAGTGATATGTCGCGTGACGATATATCCTATGTCAACAGGCAAAAAGGGTCGGGAACACGAATACTTTGCGACTTCCTCATAAAGAAAAACGGTATGGATGCGAAGGATATCTACGGTTATGACCGCGAGGAATTTACACATACCTCGGTTGCCGCTCAGATTGCATCCGGTACGGCCGATGCAGGACTCGGTATTTACTCTGCCGCAAAGACATACGGACTTGATTTCATTCCGGTCTGCAATGAGGAATATGATTTTTTGATTGACGAAAAGGCGTACGATAGCGAAAAAGTTCAGAGATTTATAAATGCGCTTCACAGTGATGAACTAAAGGCAAGACTTGAAAAACTCGGAGGGTATGAGACATGGGACTGACACATATAGATGAAAAAGGCGCTGCCAGGATGGTAGATGTCGGTGACAAGAGTTATACCTACAGAGAGGCGCGAGCGCAGGCTGTTATCACCATGAAGCCCGAAACACTTTCTCTTATCCTTGACGGTAAGGTAAAAAAAGGCGATGTATTTTCCTGTGCGAGGATTGCCGGTATAATGGCAGCTAAAAAGACGTTTGAAATAATTCCTATGTGCCACCCTCTGCCGCTTGAAAAAATAGCTGTGGATATTGAACCGGTATCGGACACGCAAGTCAGGATAGAATCAACCGTGAGCTGTACATACAAGACCGGCGTTGAAATGGAGGCACTTACGGCAGCCAATGTAGCCGCGCTTACGATTTACGACATGTGTAAAGCTGTTGACAGAGGAATGGAGATAAGCGATTGTTATCTTCTTTTTAAAGATGGCGGCAAATCCGGAAGATTTGAAAGATAAAAAAACAAAAGGACCGTTATATCTCCATGTGAGATATAACGGTCTGTACCTTTTTTGGGGCATAAAAATTTATTTTGTAGCGTATAATGCATATATGTTTCCTGACGGACGAACTGTGACATCCTTTGCAACGGAGTCTTTGGCAAGATACCCGTCAACGGCGCAAGTCGGAATTATGCACCCACTTTTCAGTAACATTGTCTCCGCAGACTTGGTCAGGCTGATGAGTTCATCACCGCTTGAAGCATTCATTGCCTTTGTCAGAATATTGTCGTATTCTATGCTTTCAAATCCGACAATATTTGTTCCAGAAGTGCTTATAAATCTGCTTAAAAAATCCGTTGCCATACATTCCGAAGCAGTAAGAGATGTGTAGGCAATGTCGTAATTTCCGGAGTTTACCGCCTCATCGATTTCACGCTGAGTGTCATATGTTGTAAGAGTCACTGAAAGAGAAACTCCGAAGATTTTCTGCCAATCCTGAAGAACGCGCTTTACATCGGTTTCATCCTCTTTGAGGCATATGAGGGACAACTCGAGAGAAAGATCCTGAAGCTTTCCCTCAGAGTCATAGTTGTTGTCTGCGGCTTCCTTGTAATAGGATGTTGCGGTTTCAAGGTTGTACTCAATAGGTCTTACAATATCACTTTCAGAGCGGTATGGAACTCTGATTGCTTCAGCAAGTCTGCCGCAGCATGAGGGCACCAGTCCCTCCGCATACGTATACTCATCACAGAATATTTCGGGATTTGTTGCATATGCAAGAGCCAGTCGGATGTTGGCGGTGTTCAGGGCATCGTTGTGAAGGTTTAAACAGAATGCTTTTACGGTGTTTTTATAACGTTCTACCGTATAGCCCTCATCGAGTGATTCACTTTCGGCTTTTGTCACGGTTGCAATATCATATCCGCCATCTTCTGAAGCAAGAAGTGAATAAACCGACGGAAGGGTAGTCTCCTCATCTGTTTTGTCAGATGAATCCGAGGACAGAAAACTTTTTGTGATAAGGAATTTTCCTGTAGAAAACAATGCTTCATAAGCTCCGCTGTAGTCACTGTTTTTGTAAACGACTACTCCGCTTTCTTCGTCTATACTTCCGAGATAGTACGGGCCGTTACAGAGCAGAAGATTTGCACTAAGACCGTATCTGCCTGCCGTTGCCTCGAAAAAAGTTTCGTTACACGGCATTGCTACCGGAGACGCAAGTACACTTAAGAAGTTTATGTTAGGCTGTTTGAGAACAATCGTAAGTTTGGTATCACTCTCTGCCGAGATGCTTTTTATACAGGAGAGCGAACTTATCATAGGAGATCCCGTTTCCGGGTCCATGGCCCTTGATATGCCAAATACAAAATCATGTGCTGTTACACGTGTGTCAAATGTTTTTTTATAATCTTCTCCGAGTATGTCTTCGAGGTCTGACGGGAGGTGCCATTTGGCATCAGCTCGTATACTGAATGTGTACGTAAGTCCGTCTGATGATACGCCCCATGAATCGGCAGCACCGTCTGATATGCTTCCGTCTTTGTTGATTCTTACAAGTCCTTCGAGGCAGTTGTTGATTATACTTTCCTCCTCGGAGCCTGACGAAATTTGCGGATCGAGGCACGTCGGCACGGCTTCAATAGGGATTTTTACGGAAGTATTTTTATTTTTACTGCACGATGAGAGCATGGGAAGCGCCATGCAGACGCAGAGAATTATAAGAATAAACTTTGAAAAAAGACCGTTTTTTTTCATTAAAATTACCTCCGTGTAAGTCTAATTAATTCTATCATAAATGGCGTTTGTATGCTAGAATAAATAGTTAAGAAGGAGAATACTTATGGATACTGTTTTCATTTATTTTTTACTTGTTGCGATTATTGTTTTACTCACCGTGTCCATTGTGCTTTTATTGAAAAGAACAGGAGACGGGAATAAAAACGGCAGAGAGCTTGATGAGTTTAAAGCCGACATTGGGGAGCGCATGGAGCAACTCCGGAAAACAACAACAGAACAGTTTCAGCTTTCACGCCTTGAAGAGGCAAACCATAGGGAGGCGGTTACGGGAAAGCTTTCCGAGATGACAAGGCAGACGCTTGAAAATCAGGCGAATTTAAGCGACAGAATAAACCGTTCGCTCGGAGAAATAAGAGAAAACAATTTTACGGCGCTTACGAAGCTTCAGGAAAGTAATGAGAAAAAGCTTGAACAAATGCGTCAGACTGTTGATGAAAAGCTTAATGAAACGCTGGGCACAAGACTTGACAGCACATTTAAGACTGTTTCGGAGCAACTCGAAAACGTGTATAAATCGCTCGGTGAGATGAAAGAACTTTCGGCCGGGGTTACAAATAATGTTACATCGCTCAATCGTGTTCTTACCAATGTAAAGGCGCGCGGTACCTGGGCGGAGGTTCAGCTTCAGGGGATACTTGATCAGACTATTCCGAACATGTACGAGACAAATGTTGCCACAAAGCCGGGTTCTCAGGCACGTGTTGAATTTGCCGTGAAGATTCCGTCCGGGGATGACAACAGCAAAATAGTGTATCTTCCCATAGATTCAAAATTCCCTATGGAGGACTATGTAAGACTCTGTGACGCCGCGGACAATGCAGATGCCGATGCATTGGCGCGCGCAAGAAAAGCACTTGAGGATCGCATAAAGGGTGAGGCAAAGGCTGTCAGCGGATACATAAACGAGCCGTTTACAACGCCTTTTGCGATTATGTATCTTGCGACCGAGGGGCTTTATGCGGAAATAGCGTCGTCAAGGACGGGGATTGCCGAAAAACTTCAGTATGAGTACAATGTTATGATTGCGGGGCCTACGACTATAACCGCACTTCTCAACTCCCTTTCCATGGGATTCCGTGCTATTGCCATAAATGACAAGGCAAATGAAGTTCGTCAAATGCTGTCTGTTGCAAAAGTTCAATATGCCAAATTCGGAGATGTTCTTGACAAGGCTCACAAGAAAATTGAAGAGGCCGGAAGAACTCTCGAGGAAGCACAGCACAGGAACTGCATCATCAATAAAAAGCTCAAAGGTGTTGAAGATATTGAACTGGGTGAGGCTGAAAGAGTTCTTGAACTTGATTCCTTTGAAAGTGACTGAAAACGGGCTGTTTTTCTTGACCGTGTCTGCTCGTGTGTGTATAATTTAACCATGTGTAGTAATCTTGAGGAGGATTATTAATGGAGTATAGAGATCTTTTGAAGAGTATGTCGCTTCGTGAAAAAATCAGTTTCCTTCGAGGAGACGATTTCTGGCATACTCATGCGGTGCTTGGCCGTGGAATACCGCCGATTATGGTGAGCGACGGACCGAACGGTCTTCGCAAGGAAGAAAAAAATAAAGAAACCAAAGAACGTACAATAAAGACCGTATGTTATCCGTCTGCGGTTGCTCTTGCATCCTCATGGGACAGAGATGTTATGAAGCAGGTAGGCGGATTGCTTGCAGATGAGTGCATTGCAAAAAGAGTATCAGTTCTTCTCGGACCGGGGATAAATATAAAGCGTTCACCGCTTTGCGGAAGAAACTTTGAATATTATTCAGAAGACCCTGTTCTTGCAGGTGAACTTGCCGCAAGCTACATAAACGGTGTTCAGGAAAAAGGTGTCGGAACGTCACTCAAGCATTTTGCCGCAAACGGAACAGAGACACGCAGAATGCTTTCAGATTCTGTTATTGACAACCGTGCTCTTCGTGAGATTTATCTCAGAGGGTTTGAGATTGCCGTTAAGAAGGCACAGCCGTGGACGATTATGTGCGCATACAATAAAATCAACGGCAGATATTGCACTGAAAACTCGTGGCTCATTTCAGACGTGCTTCGCGGAGAATGGGGCTTTGAAGGTCTTACAGTTTCCGATTGGGGTGCGGTAAATGACAGAGTTTCAGCACTAAATGCCGGACTGGATCTTGAGATGCCCGGAACAGGTTATCTAAATGTAAGAAAGATAGCAAAAGCATACAGAAACGGTGAAGTTTCAGAGGAAACTATTGATAAGAGTACAGGCAGAGTGCTTGACCTTGTGACAAAGTCGCTTCCGCATCTTTCAAAGCCAGCTGAAAAAATATCGCTTGATGAGCATCACAAACTTGCGGCAAAGATTGCCGAGAACTGTCCTATTCTCCTCAAAAATGACGGAATACTTCCGATAAAGCAGGGACAGAAGGTTGCAATCATAGGTGAGCTTGCAGAAAAGCCGATCATACAGGGCTTCGGCAGCGCACAGATAAACACATATAAAATTGACAGCTTACTTGATTCACTCACGGGCCTCGGTGTTGATTACAAATATGCAAAGGGGTATACTCTCGGCATTACCACCAACCCGTATATTGACAAGAGAAACCTAAATGACGCTCTTGAAGTGGCAAAAACAAGCGACGTTGCAATTGTTTTTGTTGGCTGCAACGGCCTTGATGTTTCAGAAGCTGCCGACAGAAAGGGGCTTGCATTGCCGGAAAATCAAGTTTCAATTTTGAAGGCCGTATGTGAAGTAACGAAAAATGTTGCTGTTGTGCTTGCCTCCGGAAGCTGCGTTGAGATGCCTTGGGTTGATGCACCACGCGCTATTTTGCAAACATACCTTCTCGGTGAAGGTTATGGAGAGGCGCTTGCAAACATACTTACAGGAAAGGTCTCTCCGAGCGGAAAACTTCCTGAAACATATCCGATTTCAATGGAATACACCCCTTGCCCGAACAATTATCAAACAGATAAGAATGACAATGTACTCTATAAGGAAAGCATATTTGTAGGGTATCGCTATTATGATAAAACGGGAACACCTGTTTTATTCCCGTTCGGTCATGGCTTATCTTATACAAACTTTGATTACTCGGCTCTTACACTTGACAAACAGGAAATTACTCCTGACGACAAAGTTAAATTGAGCTTCACTGTAACAAATGTCGGTTCTTATGACGGTGCGGAGGTTGCGCAGGTATATGTCGGTCTCAGAGAGTCGTATGTTTACAGAGCACCGAAGGAACTTAAAGAGTTTGCAAAAGTAAATCTTGCTGCCGGAGATTCTCAGACTGTTTCTGTAGAACTTGACAGACATTCGTTTGAGTATTACTCGGATAGACTCGACGCTTTTGTTGTTGAAAACGGTACTTATGACATCTATGTCGGATCATCAAGTGCGGACATTCGTCTTACAGGCTCCATTGTGGTAAGATCCGATGAGGCTGTCGGCGAAATTGATTATATGAAATCATCACCGCTTTATTTTGCAGGTGACATAAAAAATGTTACAGATGATGATTTTGCAGCGCTTATGGGTCTTTATGAGGAAGACTTTGTGCCACACAAAACAGATGACAGATTCACAAGGTTCAATTGCCTTGCGGATGCCGCAAACACCGACTGTGGTAAAAAAATTGAGTCTTTTGTTTCAAAAGCAATAGGTAAAGCGCTTGAAAATGACGAAGTTATGTATGAGTCCGTATACAATATGGTAATGACCATGCCGCTATGCAGACTTGAAGCCTTTACTCAAGGTAAGGTTTCAGAAGCCGGTGTGGACGCAATTGTTCATCTTATCAACAGCAATTCGATTACGGAATCACTTGCGGTTGCGGCTTCGGGAATCCCCGATATGCTTTTAAATGTAATTGAGCCGTTGGTACTCAAATTCGTTGATAAGAAATCCGTTAAATAATTTGCTGTGAAATTTGTTTTGTTATGAGGAAACTCCCGACTTTCAGGTTTATCCTGAAAGTCGGGAGTTTTTAGCATTGATATTACTTTTATTTATTCGCAGTCTTTTGCATATGCGGCTTCAAGGGAAAGCTTCATAACCGCCTCAATTGCTTTGACGTTGATATTTTGCTCATTGTCATTTGCGGTGCCGAGGTACTCAGGCAGATTTTCCCCGAGAGTCGTTAAAGTGGCACAGGGAATGTGAGATTTCTTAAATATTGATCCCGAACCATTCTTTTTTATTTTTTTCGGTACGGTACTGAGTATGTTTACATCTGCATTGGCAGATGCTTTTGCAATAAGAGCAGTTGATTTGCTTGAAGTTGATACTACAGTGAGTGCTTCAGAATTAAAAATCGTATCTATGGAGATGATGGTAGTGTCAATAGCATTGTCTGAATCTTTGTGAGTTCTGCAGTATTCTTTTGCACCTTTTAAACCCGCATTTTTTGCACCGGTCAGCAAAACACAAAGTTCCGTGTTCTCAAGTCTCAAATCCATTTCCGACATGTAGCGAAGCGCGCCGCAAGCGGTATAACAACCCACAAGATTGTCAACAACACCGGGGAATGATGCCGATGCGTTTACACTGCGTGCGAGAAAAAGCGGAATAAATGCAAATATTGCGAGCGGGAATGACAGGTATACAAAAATATTTGAACCGTCAAATGAAATTTTATTATAGGTTATGAGAAGTTCAACAATATCAAAGGCAATATATAATGCAATTGAGATAAAGTTTATGGTTTTTAAAATTGCAGAAGCCTTTGGTGAAAGTATTCTTTTAAACGGGGCGTCCAGGTTTGCCTCAAGCACAATTCTGTGTTTTGTTTCTTTTTGAGGAGCTCTCGTTGCAAATATGTTTACGCCTTCAACATTTTTTGACGTACCGCCGAACACTCCGAAAAATGCAAGAAGAGAAAGGACAGAAAAGACAGATGAAGCAATCAGCAACATATCATCTATGAAGAAACTGCATATTGCCGCTGCCGCAGAAATGATCATAAAAATGAATATAAGAAGGTTTGATAAGATATACGCTTTTTGATTTACTGAAAAAGTATCTTCAGAGACACTGTCACAGAACATTGTAAGGTCTTTTTTCAGTGTTTCTGCCAAAAACCTCTCATCTTTTCCGCATGCTTGTCTGCTTTTATTGTTTTCACTTGTTGCGAAATTTTTCGACGAGCGTGCTGCATAATTGCAACACTCACGTACTTTTCCGGCGTAACGTTCGCTTGATTCTGATGCTTTCATAGTGAATCTCCCATATATAATTGTATGATAATTTTATATATTAATTATACGGGTGAAGGAAAAAAAGTCAAACCTACAAATCATCTACATCTTGTATGGGTTCTATACCGTCTTGCGGAGTTCCTGTGTATGAGCCTAAAATATCCGTAATAATCTGTTCACATTTGTCTCGTTTTTTATATTTTTCATTCTTTTGTTTTTTTTGTTGAGTTCTTTTTTTTGCTGTAATTGCTGTTTTTCATTATTTTTGCCTCTCTTTTTATTAATAATTGACGGTTTTATTATTGTTCCCGAAAAATAACGTAATATAAAGGATATTTAAGAAAAACCCGAAGCTTATCAATAGAGAACAATTTAAAAAAATCCGATTTCTCGGCTCAAAATGTATAATCGATGCGAAAAAAAGCAGGTATGTTTTATTAATTATGACGAAAGTTAAAGAATTGTTCATTTTTTGTTGACAAATATTGTGAACTGATGTAGAGTGTACTTGTAAGCGAAGGGAACTTCCAATACATTAAGTTTGTAAAAAGAAAGAAAGGATTGATTCCAATGGCAAAAATGAAAAAAGTACTTGCAGTAGTACTTGCACTTGCACTTGTATTCAGTGTAGCAACAACATCAGCTTCCGCACTCGGAACATCAGACAACGCTAAGAGCACATCACTTCTCTCAAAGCTCTTTAAATCAGACGACAGCAAAATTCCTTCTCTTCCGTCAGTTAAAGATGTATTAGCTAACATCAAGAAGAGCATAGATGGCACAGGTCTTGTATACGGCAGAGATTACGACGTTGAGATTGAGGATGACTCTGTATATGGTTATCGTGTACACATCATTCAGCCGTCAACAGGCAAAACACTTTGCGACAACTACCTTGCATATGATGCAGGTGAAGGCAAATGGGTTTGGAACAATGACTGGGCTCTTCCTGAGATCCCGACATCTCTTCCTTCAATCAAGGACGTAGCAAACAACATCTACACAGCTCTCTATGATTCAGGCATCATCTTTGAGCAGGACTTCAAAGTTGACGTAAAGAGAACTTCACAGGATGGTTATGATATCCTTATCATCAACCCTCTTACAGGTAAGACTGTTTATGAGAAGCACGTTCTCAACGAAAATGTTAACGAGTTCTCAAAGGATGTAACATTTAGTTGGGATGCAGCTGCAGGTGTACTCTCAGGTCACCTCCCGGAGGAAGAGACTGCAGAGCCTACAGCAGCTGAGGAGTCAACAGTTCCTGAGACAACTGAGGAGCAGGTAACAGTTGACGTTGATGATGCAACACCACAGGCAAACGTTGTTGAAGCAGTTCCTATGGCAGCTACAGAGTCAGTAGCTCAGACAGGCGACAACGCAGCAGTAGCTGCTGTAGTAGCTCTTTCTGTAGTAGCTGGCGCAGCATTCGTTGCAGCTAAGAAGCACTAATTCTGATTGAAGAATCAGACAATTGAATAACAAATGGGAAACGGTCGAAAGACCGTTTCCCGATTGTGTTATTTTAACAGATTTTCTGTTTTTGGAAGTTTATTTATCGCGTACAAAATGTGTAATTATTAATTAATGCTTACAAAAAGACAACCCGAAACTTTTAGTTTCGGGTTGTTTGTTTGTAATTATCGGTTGTTGATCAAATTTTAATCAATGTTTTCCACCGCAGATTGGACAATCTCCTTTGAATTTTATTGGCAGTTTTTCAAATTCTGCGGATTTCGCATCATAGTAGAGAAGGGTGCCTGAAAGAGGAACTTCAATTCCGAGTAAGTGCTGAATAACAGATGTCGCTTCAATTCCGGCAATAGTTCCGACTACGGATGAAACTGAACTGAAACGTTCCTCGGGTGGGAGTTCGGTCCCATAAAGGCAAGCGAGGCAAGGAGTTTTATGCGGATTAATGAAAACACTTGTTCCGACAAATCCATTTACACCACCGTCAACAAACGGTTTGCCAAGTTCAACACAGGCTTCATTTATAATCATTCTTGCCTGGGCATTGTCAACTGCGAGGGCAACCATATCATATTGACTGATTATCTCATATGCATTGTCCTTGTTTATTGCGGTTGCGTGTGGAATGATATTTATTTCGCTGTTAAACTGGCGAAGCTTTCTGGATGCGGAAATAACTTTAAGACTGCCTATATCCTCTTCGAAATGAATATATTGTCTGTTTAAGTTACTTATGTTGACAATGTCGTGATCAGCAACGCCTATTGTACCGATTCCCGCAGCGGCAAGATGGTAGAGAAGTGATGTTCCGAGGCCACCCGCTCCTATAACAAGGACACTTGAGTCTGAAAGTTTTTCTTGTCCGTCATCTCCGAATTCCGGAATCATTATTTGTCTTGAATATCTGTCTGAATTCACTTGTTTAACCTCCCGGAGAGTTTATAAAATTCCCCACTATTATAGCAACAACAAAGTCTGCTGTAAACAGAAATATATCTGTCGGTCATGTAAAAGATGACATCGCTTTTTTAGGAAAAATAACAATTGATTTTGTGAATAATTTGACAAATAGATTAAATGATATAATATCTTGAAAAAGTTACATATGTAAAGTATAATAAAATGGTGTTGTTTCAAAGTAAACAAAATGGAGTCAAAAAGGGGGATATTGAATTATGAAAATAGAATTTCATGGCCCGGCAATATGCGACTTTTCCAGAATGGATAAGAACGGCGACATTGAAGTGCCGGAGGGAACAACGGTAAAGGAATTTTTGAAAATTGTAAAACTTCCGGTTGTGTGGCGTAAGGTATTCCCGCTTCTCGTAAACTATGAAAAGGTTCCTATAAATACAGTTTTACACGATGGTGACATAGTAAGTGCATTTTCACCCAGTGGTGGTGGCTGATACGTGATATGCACTCTAGAATAAATTAGGGAGATGACAATTAAACGTGAAAGGGTACTGTGGAAAGATTCTTGAAGTTGATCTTACAAACAAAGTTTGTAAGGAAATCAAAATCAAGGATGAAATCTATGAAAACTTTCTCTCCGGTGCGGCGCTTGGAGCATGGTGGTGCTACAGGCATATTCCGGCCGGAGCAGATCCAATGGGTCCTGACAATGTCCTATGCATAACTTCCGGACTTCTTACAAGTACCGGTTCGGTTATTACGGGACGTTGGATGGCTATTACAAAATCACCTGCAACGGGCGGTATTGGTGAGGCAAACTGTGGCGGTACGTTCGCACCGTATATAAAAGCCTGCGGTTATGATTTGATAGCATTCAAGGGAGCTTCAGATACTCCGGTTTACCTTTATTGTGATAACAATGGTCCTGTACTTAAGGATGCATCACATATTTGGGGCCAGGATTCGGCAGTGTCTGAAAAGATGCTTGTTGAGGAAAACACCAAGCCGGGAAAGAAAATTCCGGCAGCCTGCACTATAGGCTGGTCGGGGGAAAACATGAGCTATATGGCCGGTATATGTAATGATAACGGGCGTATTGCCGCAAGACAGGGTGTAGGCGGTGTTATGGGTTCAAAGAAACTCAAGGGTATTGTTCTTGCCGGAACAAAGCCTGTTTTCGGAGACAACACTGCAGAAATAAAGAAACTTTCAAAAATGTGCGCAAAGCGCGTAAACGCTGTTTTTCTTCCTCCGCAGGTTCCTGCAGGCCTTTTGAATGTTGCTAAGTTCTTACCCGAACTTCAACTTTCACCTGATGGAATTTTCACCGGTGTACTTATGGGTACTTGGGGAACTGCCGGCGCATCCGGATTTGCCGCGCAGACCGGCGAGGCTCCGATAAAGAACTGGGGCGGCTCGCAAAAAGAAGATTTCCATATTGGTAAAATAAATAAGACAGACGGTTCACAGATGCTCCGTCTTCAGACAAACCGCTATTATTGTTACTCTTGCGTTTACGGTTGTGGCGGTGAGCTGGATATCTCAAAGATAAAGCACAATGACCAGGGATATTCAAGAGTACATAAGCCTGAGTACGAGTCGCAGTGGGACTTTACGGGCTTCCTTCTCAATGATGATAATGATGCAATGCTTTTCCTTAATGAGTACTGTAACCGTGCCGGAATAGACACCATCTCAACCGGTGGTGTTGTGGGAATGGCAATAGAATCATATGAGAACGGTCTTCTTACAAAGGAAGACCTTGGTGGCCTTGATTTACGCTGGGGAGATCCGGAGGCAATAATTGCCTTTACAAAGATGGTTATTCACAGACAGGGTATAGGCGATGTATTTGCAGACGGCTGCAAGAAGGCTGTTGAGCGCCTCGGACCTCAGTTTGCAAAGTATGCCGTACATGCCGGCGGTACAGAACCACCGATGCATGACTCACGCCCTGACCCTCAGCAGGCAACACTTTATGCAATTGATGCGACTCCATCACGTCATACATCCGGTGGTTCTCTTTACTATGGTTGTATGCACCTTTGGAAAAAAGTAACTTGGGCTCCGCCGGCAGTGCTTGTCGGTTCAAAAGCCGGTGAGTGGCAGCCGTCAGACGAAGAAGCATTGAAGGTACTTGCATGCGCATACTTTAAGCGTATTGTTGATGGTGCCGGTGGATGTTATTTCGGATTTATCTTAGGTGTTGGTAACTATCCGATGTTTGAGTGGCTCAATGCGGCTACAGGATGGGATATCACACCCGATGATTATATGTTTATAGGAAGACGAATCTTTACGATGAGGCATCTTTTCAATATAAAGCAGGGCCTTGATCCGTGGTATTCACGTCCTCATGGTCGTATGGTCGGTGAGCCACCGCTTAAGGTTGGTAAAAATGCCGGAAAGACCGTTCCTATAGATGCCATGATGAAAATGACATGGAAAAATGCCGGTTTTGATTATGAAACAGGCATACCGCTTCCTGAAACAGTTGAGATGCTCGGACTTAATAGGTTCTTAAATGCACCTGACTCTGAATTCTGCGAGGAGGTGGCAGTATATGGCTAATCAAATTCCGGTAATCAATTATGATTCATGTTATGGATGTAAGGCTTGTTTTTATAACTGCCCCGTAAGTCTCTTTGATCTTTCTCATCATGTAACAAGGCGTGGAATGCTCCGTGAACTTCCCGCTCCGAAGAGTATAGAAAATTGTATAGGATGCGGTGTGTGTGCTCGCGCATGTCCGGTTGAAGCAATCACTATGCAAAAAACTGAACCGGCAGAGGGAAAAGAACCAATATACATCGACTATGATAAGCCTATAAGAATTGACCCGAACAAGTGTAAGGGCTGTACCGCTTGCGCACGTGTATGTCCGGGAAATGCTATTGAAGGTAAAGTCAAGGTTCCGCATGTTGTTCATGAGGACATGTGTCTTAAGTGCGGTCTCTGTATGGAGAAGTGCAAGTTTGGTGCCATCTATAATTCCGATGAGCCTGTACCTGAACTTGTAAAGAAGGAAGAGGCTTCACCAAAGGCTGACAGCGGTTCAGCCGGAGCAACATATGAGATAAATCCTGAGAAGTGTAAAGGCTGTACAGCATGCTCAAAGGTATGCCCGGCTGAAGCAATAAAGGGAGAACTTAAGGTTCCTCATGAAATAATTCAGGAGAATTGTCTTCATTGCGGAGCATGCTTTGAAAAGTGCAAACTCGGAGCAATCATAAAAGAATAAAAGTGTCTAGAAAAAAGCCGACAATCTTTGATTGTCGGCTTTTTGTGTATTTGTGTTGTAGGAAAAATCAGAGTCTTGCGACGCCCGATTCTCTTGCTGCTTCCGAAACTGCTTTTGCAACAGCGTCTTTAACACGCGGGTCAAAAGCTGCGGGGAGAATATACTCTGCATTTAACTCATCATCAGAAACAAGATTTGCAAGAGCATATGCTGCTGCAACCTTCATTTCATCGTTTATGTCGGATGCGCGAACATCGAGAGCTCCGCGGAAAATACCCGGGAAAGCAAGTACATTGTTTACCTGATTCGGGAAATCCGATCTACCTGTTGAAACAACGGCGGCACCTGCTTCTTTTGCTTCATCCGGGAAGATTTCGGGAACGGGATTTGCACAAGCAAAGATAATCGGATCCTTTGCCATTGTTTTAACCATATCCTTTGTAAGGGTTCCAGGTGCGGATACACCGATGAATACATCGGCATCCTTTATAACGTCCGCAAGAGTACCTTTTTGGAGTTCCTTGTTTGTTATCTCCGCCATTTCTTCCTTTATAGGATTAAGACCGGCACGTCCCTTGTAAATAGCTCCGGTACGGTCTGTCATTATGACATTTTGAAGACCCATACTCATGAGAAGCTTGATAATTGCAATGCCTGCAGCACCTGCGCCGCTTGTTACAATTTTTACATCCTTGATATCTTTGCCGACAAGCTTGAGTGCGTTTATAAGACCGGCAAGAGTTATAACTGCAGTGCCGTGTTGGTCATCGTGGAAGATAGGAATGTCGCAGCATTCCTTGAGACGCTTTTCAATCTCAAAGCAACGGGGAGCAGAGATGTCTTCAAGGTTTACTCCTCCGAAGCTTCCCGCAAGGAGCGAAACTGTTTTTACGATGTCATCCACATCTTTTGAACGCACACAAAGAGGAATGGCATCTACTCCGCCAAATTCTTTGAAGAGTACGCATTTTCCCTCCATAACAGGCATGCCTGCTTCGGGGCCAATATCGCCGAGTCCGAGAACTGCAGTGCCGTCTGTTACAACCGCTACGGTATTCCAACGGCGTGTAAGTTCGTATGACTTGTTGACATCCTTCTGAATTTCAAGACATGGCTGAGCAACTCCGGGTGTATACGCAAGGGAAAGGGCCTCTTTGCTGTCGACTGAGGCTCTTGAAGTAACCTCAAGTTTACCTTTCCATTCATAGTGTAATTTTAATGATTCTTTTGCGTAGTCCATCGATTAGTCCTCCCATGGGAATTTATAGTCAAGGCCAAACTGGTCGCGTACTGCGTTGAATTCAAGTTGAACGGGATCTGTTATCGGAACACCGCTGTCTTTGCGCTCAAGCCATACGTTCCACTCTTTTTCACCGGCGGTGAATATATGATCATGACCCGGAGCCTTCTTTGATGCACGTACAGAGCGGAGAATCTCTCCGGCCTTGTGTCTTACAAGCTCTTCACCGAGGAAGTGGTTTGTATCTATTGCAATAAAGAAGTGTCCAAGGTGATACGGAACTTTTTCTCCGTTCGGACCTTTTCCGTCAAGAGCTTTTCCGTAAGCGCCGTCTTGGAGAATTGAAGAGAGAAGCTCGATAACCAATGCGTAACCATAGCCTTTGTAGCCGCCGAGCTCTTCGCCGATGCCGCCAAGAGTTGTGAGAGCAGCTGTGCCTTGACGAATCTTTTTGAGTGCAACTCCGGCGTCTCCCGTTACAGGGCTTCCGTCTTCGTTAATAACAGTTCCCGGATGGACGTCTTCGCCTATTCTTTCGTAATACTCAATTTTACCGTTTTGAGTTATGGAGGTTGCACAGTCAATTACAAAGTCAAAATCCTCATCTGTCGGGATGCCGATAGTGAGCGGGTTTGTTCCGAACATACCCTCAACGCCGAATGTCGGTGCAACTGACGGACGGGCGTTTGTTCCGGTCATACCAATGCAGCCTTCCTTACATGCCATGGAAGCATAGTAACCGGCAATTCCGTAATGACATGAGTTGCGCACGGCAACCATACCCATTCCGTATTTTTTGGCTTTTTCTATTGCCATCTTCATTGACTTGTAGCCAATTACCTGACCCATTCCATTGTGACCGTCAACAACGGCTGTCGTCTCTGTTTCCTTTATAATCTCATAATTGGTAACAGGACTTTGGATACCGTCATTGATCCTGTCAATGTAAACCGGTTTAAAGCGATTTACTCCGTGAGAGTTAATTCCTCTTTTGTCTGACTCAATGAGGACATCTGCAACAATTGCTGCTTCATCTCTCGGAACTCCTATTGCAGTAAATGCGTCGGTCATAAAGTTGTTGAGAGTCTCAAAATCGAGTATGTTTCGTGCCATTTTTAAACCTCCTTAATATGGTTGAATGTTGATTTTTATTCAGGGTCTACCCATGACATGGCACGGGTAATGGCTTTTTTCCAACCCTTGTATAGCTCTTCACGTTTTGTTGCATCCATTTGCGGCTTGAATATTTTTGCAACTTCACGGTTTTGCTCAATTTCGTCCGTATCCTTCCAAACGCCGACTGCGAGACCTGCAAGATAAGCGGCGCCGAGAGCGGTAGTTTCAACTACCTTCGGTCTGTTTACTTCGCAATTGAGGAAATCAGACTGAATTTGCATCATGATATTGCTGACAGACGCACCTCCGTCAACACGAAGGGATGCAATATCTATTCCGGAATCATCTTTGATTGCGGTAATAAGGTCAACAACCTGGTAGCAGTTTGCCTCAAGGACAGCGCGTGCAAAGTGTGCACGGTTTACACCGCGGGTAAGTCCCACTATGCAGCCTCTTGCATACATGTCCCAATAAGGAGCTCCAAGACCTGTGAAAGCGGGAACAAGATAAATTCCGTTTGTGTCGGGAACGCTCTCTGCGAGTTCATCACAGCGTGGCGCACTGTCTATGAGATGAAGTTCATCACGAAGCCATTGGATAACACAACCTGCATTGAAGGCTGAGCCCTCTATTGCATAGGTTACGTCATTTCCTATTGACCATGCAACGCCGGATGTGAGTTGGCTCTTTGATTTTACTCGTTCCTTTCCGGTATTCATAAGAAGGAAGCAACCGGTTCCGTATGTGCTCTTTGCCATACCGGGGTTGAAGCATGCCTGGCCGAAAAGTGCGGCGGGCTGATCTCCGATAGCACCGCTTATAGGTGTGCCCTCAAGGCGTTCAAGGCCTTGGATTCCCGGGGCAACTTTTCCGTATATCATGCTTGACGGAACAGGCTTCGGAAGTATGTTCATGGGGATTCCTATTTTTTCACAGAGGAATTCATCCCAACAAAGCTTATCAACGTCAAAAATCATTGTTCTGGATGCGTTTGAATAATCGGTTATATGTACTGCGGTTTCGGGGTGTGAAGCGCCGCCTGTAAGATTCCAAATAAGCCATGTCTCGACTGTTCCGAAAAGAAGATTTCCCTCTTTGGCGAGATCCATCGCACCCGGTACATTGTCAAGAAGCCACTTTATCTTTGTGGCTGAGAAGTATGCGTCTATTACAAGTCCGGTGTGTTCTCTTATATACTTTTCAAGACCCTGTGCCTTGAGTTCCTCGCACATTGATGCAGTACGTCTGCACTGCCACACGGGAGCATTGTGTATGGGAAGACCCGTTCTCTTGTCCCAAAGGATTGTTGTTTCACGCTGGTTTGTTACGCCGATGCACGCAATGTCGGATGCATCAACAACTCCCTCTGAAAGGATTGTTGAAATGGACTGATATTCACTGAACAGTATGTCCATGGGATTGTGCTCTACCCAACCGGCCTGCGGATAAATTTGCTCGAATTCTCTTTGAGATTTTGTGATAACGTTCCCGTGTTTGTCGAAAACGATGGCGCGGGAGCTGGTTGTTCCCTGATCAAGGGCCATAACATATTGAGCCATTTTTTTAACCTCCACCAAATATTAAATCCTATAAAATGGGCGGTGCCAAATGTTTTCCGGCACCGCCGTCTGCAAAAATAATTATAACTTATTTGCCCGGATTATACAATTCCTTGAGTTTCAAAAGGTGTTCATACTTTTCAGCAGCATTCTTTTCCGCAATGCCGAAGAGTCTTTCAGCCTTTTCAGGATTTCCGCGCTTGAGTGATGAGTAACGAACTTCGTTCATGATGAAACCTTGGTAGTCATCTGTCGGAGCTTTTGAGTCGAGAGTGAACGGATTCTCACCGTTCTCAGCCTTTGAAGGGTCGAAACGGAACATATGCCAGTAGCCGGATGATACCGCACGCTTTTCTTCAGTCATCGCAATGCTGAGTCCGCCCTTGATACCGTGGTTGATACACGGAGCGTAGGCAATTACGATTGAAGGTCCGTGATATGCTTCTGCTTCTCTGATAGCCTTAAGTGTTTGTGCATAATCTGCGCCCATTGCAACCTGTGCAACGTAGATGTATCCGTAACTCATTGCTATAGCAGCAAGGTCTTTCTTCTTGACCTCTTTACCGCCGGCAGCAAACTGAGCAATAGCACCTGTCGGTGTTGATTTGGATGATTGTCCGCCTGTATTTGAGTAAACCTCTGTGTCGAATACGAGAACATTTACATCTTGGTTCTGTGCAAGAACATGGTCAAGACCACCGAAGCCGATGTCGTATGCCCATCCGTCGCCGCCGAAGATCCACTGTGACTTCTTAACGAGGTAATCCTTATTTTCAAGGATGAATTTTGCATCGTCATCAGTTGCACCTTCAAGAGCTTTTACAAGGGCTGCCGATGTTTTCTTTGAAGACTCTCCGTCCTTGTAAGTGTCGAGCCATGCCTGTGCAGCAGAAGCTATTGCGCCGTTACCGGATGCAGTAAGGTTGTGGATTTTGCCTGCAAGATTTTCACGGATCTGGTTGTTTGCAAGCATCATACCGTAGCCGAACTCCGCGTTGTCCTCAAAGAGTGAGTTTGACCAAGCAGGTCCCTTGCCTTCGAGATTTGTTGTGTATGGTGTGCTCGGTGCTGAGTTACCCCAAATTGAAGAACATCCGGTTGCGTTTGCAACGTACATTCTGTCACCGAAGAGCTGAGTAACAAGTTTTGCATAAGGTGTTTCGCCGCATCCTGCACATGCGCCTGAAAATTCAAGGAGCGGAGTGAGGAACTGAGAGCCTTTGACTGTTTCAGGATTAAACTTCTCTGTTACGGCCGGATCTATTGCAACGGTGTTGCCGAAGAGGAATCCTTCTTCTTCGCCCTTCTGTGATTCGAGTGGCTTCATAACAAGTGCATTGTTTGCTTTGTCCTTTGCACCCGCAGGACAGATGTTTACACAAGAGCCGCATCCCGTACAGTCCATAGGTGAGATAGTCATTGTGAACTTGTATCCGGGAAGCCCCTTCATGTCCACGAACTTCATACTGTCAGGAGCGTTCTTTGCATCAGCTTCGCTGAGAGCAAGAGGACGGATAACAGCGTGAGGACAAACGTATGAGCACTGGTTACACTGGATACATTTGTCAGGCTGCCACTCGGGAACATAGAGTGCAATTCCGCGTTTCTCAAATGCTGCTGTACCTGACGGTAATGTACCGTCTGCAATGTCAACGAATGTTGAAACCGGAATCTTATCACCCTGCTGTTTGTTTGCAGGAATAAGAATGTTGTTGATAAATTTGTTGAGTGCGGGTTTGTCAGTATTTACTTCCTCAATCTGAACGCTTCCCGAAGCTGTTTTCCAGGAATCCGGGACATCAATTTTTACCACGGCGGTCGCACCGGCATCAATAGCTTCGTGGTTCATTTTTACAATGTCATCGCCTTTTTTGCCGAATGACTTTGTAGCAGCTGCTTTCATGAGCTCAATAGCTTTCTCCTGAGGAAGAATGCCGGTAAGTTTGAAGAAAGCAGACTGAAGAATTGTGCTTACTCTGTTGCCAAGGCCAACGCCCATAGCGATATCTGATGCATCGATTGTGTAGAAGTTAATATTGTTGTTTGCGATATATGCCTTCATGTCGCCCGGAAGATTCTTGTCAAGTTCTTCAATAGTCTTCCACTGGCAGTTGAGGAGGAATGTTCCGCCCGGCTTGATATCCTCAACCATGTCATACTTTGTTACATATGATTCGTTGTGGCAAGCAACAAAGTCGGCACGGTTTATAAGGTATGTTGACTTGATTGGGCTTTTGCCGAAACGGAGGTGGGAAACAGTGATACCGCCTGACTTCTTTGAGTCATATGAGAAATACCCCTGAGCATACATGTCGGTGTTATCACCGATGATTTTGATGGAGTTCTTGTTGGCACCTACTGTACCGTCTGAACCAAGACCCCAGAACTTACAGCAGATTGTTCCTTGCGGAGCAGTGTCAACAATCTCAGATGCAGGAAGAGAAAGCCCTGTTACATCGTCATTGATTGCAAGAGTAAATCTTTCTTTCGGATCTGCAAGTTTCATGTTTTCGAAAACAGGGATGATGTGTGAAGGAACGGTATCCTTTGAACCGAGTCCGTAACGTCCGCCGAGAACCTTTACATCGTCAAATTCTGTTCCCTTGAGAGCTGCAAGAACATCGAGGAAAAGAGGCTCGCCAAATGAACCCGGCTCCTTGGTCCTGTCAAGAACGGAAATTGTCTTTACGGTCTTCGGAAGAGCTGCAAGGAGATGCCTCTGAGAGAACGGTCTGTAAAGACGAACTTTTACAAGACCGACCTTCTCGCCCTTACTTGCAAGATAATCAATTGTCTCCTCTATAGTGTCACAAACCGAACCCATGGCAACTATTACATGTTCAGCGTCTTGTGCGCCGTAGTAGTTGAAGAGCTTGTAGTCTGTTCCGATTCTCTTGTTTACTTCGTTCATGTAGTTTTCGGTAACATTTACGATTTCAGCATAGTACTTGTTACAAGCCTCTCTTGCCTGGAAGAAAACGTCAGGATTTTGTGCAGAACCGCGAAGTACAGGATGTTCAGGGTTGAGAGAACGTCTGCGGAAAGCGTTTACGGCGTCCCAATCAAGCATTTCTCCGAGAGTGTCATAGTCCCAGATTTTTATTTTTTGAATTTCATGTGATGTACGGAAGCCGTCAAAGAAATGAAGGAAAGGAACTCTTCCCTTTATTGCCGAAAGATGAGCAACCGCACCGAGGTCCATAACCTCCTGAACATTTGATGAGCAAAGCATAGCGTAGCCTGTCTGTCTGCAGGCATAAATGTCTGAATGATCACCGAAGATGTTAAGAGCATGTGATGCCACGCAACGTGCTGAAACGTGAATAACGCCCGGGAGAAGTTCTCCGGCCATCTTGTACATGTTGGGGATCATAAGAAGAAGTCCCTGAGATGCAGTGTATGTTGTTGTGAGAGCACCGGCTGCGAGTGAACCGTGTACTGCACCTGCAGCACCTCCCTCTGATTGCATTTCAGCGATCTTTACTGTCTGTCCGAAGAGATTTTTTGTACCGGCTGTTGCCATTTCATCTGTTACCTCAGCCATTACGGATGAAGGTGTGATGGGGTAGATAGCAGCAACTTCGGTAAACGCATAGGAAACATGCGCAGCTGCTGTGTTACCATCCATGGTCTTGATTTTTCTTTCCATAAATGAGGACCTCCTAAATATTCAGCTCCTAAAACTGATTATGTGTATAATACAGACTAGTTGCAAAAGCAAAGATTGTTAAAAAATAAACAACAATACAATAATACTGCCTAGTTTGTTTTTTTACAAGTCCCTAAAAAAGATAACAATTGATTTTATAGGGTGTGGGGTGTATTTTGTCATTGCAGTGACTTAAATGCGCAGTTTAAATACACTGATTGAATCAGGTGCGGTTGTATGTTATTACATCTAAAATACAGTAAGATAATTAAACTATATTCCGTACAAAAAAACAAGAGAAATGCGTCTATGTTTTTATAGAATTCACAGAAAGAGACTCAAGATTTATAAAAAAAGAATAAAACGCTTGCATAATTCAAAACTATGTATATAATATTTTATAGATTGATAATTTTTTGTCAATATATTCAGCGAATGTTTAAAACACAAATTGGGAGGACATTACAATGGTTAAAGTTGCAATTAACGGTTTCGGTCGTATCGGACGTCTTGCTTTTCGTCAGATGTTTGGCGCAGAAGGATATGAGGTAGTTGCTATCAATGATCTTACAGATCCTAAAATGCTTGCTCATCTTCTTAAATACGACTCGGCACAGGGCAGATACGCTCTCGCTGACAAAGTTTCTGCAAAAGAAGATTCTATTGTAGTAGATGGAAAAGAAATTAAAATTTATAAGGAAGCAGATGCAAATAATCTTCCTTGGGGTGAAATTGGTGTAGATGTTGTTCTTGAGTGCACAGGTTTCTATACTTCAAAGGCTAAAGCGCAGGCACATATCAATGCAGGTGCAAAGAAAGTTGTTATTTCGGCACCGGCAGGTAATGACCTTCCGACAATCGTTTACGGCGTAAACGAAAAAACACTTACAAAAGATGACAAAATCATTTCTGCCGCATCATGCACAACAAACTGTCTTGCTCCTATGGCAAAGGCTCTTAATGATTTTGCTCCGATTCAGAGCGGTATCATGACAACCGTACACGCTTACACAGGTGACCAGATGGTTCTTGACGGTCCTCACAGAAAGGGAGACCTCAGAAGAGCACGTGCTGCCGCTTGTTCTATAGTTCCTAACTCAACAGGTGCCGCAAAGGCAATCGGACTTGTAATTCCCGAGCTTAACGGCAAGCTTATCGGTTCTGCTCAGCGTGTTCCCACACCGACAGGATCAACAACAATTCTTGTTGCTGTAGTAAAGAAGGATAAGGTTTGTGTTGACTGCATCAACGAAGCAATGAAGAAGGCATCTACTCCTTCATTCGGCTACACAGAGGAGCCGCTTGTTTCTTCGGATATCATCGGTATCACAGAAGGATCGCTTTTCGATGCCACACAGACAATGGTAACTGAGATAGGTGACGGTCTCTGGCAGGTACAGGTTGTTGCATGGTATGACAACGAGAACTCCTACACAAGCCAGATGGTTCGCACAATAAAATACTTTGCTGAGCTTGACTGATTGTTTTAATTGATAAGTATCGAGTGAAAAAAAGAGCGGTGCAGGTTTTCCTGTGCCGCTCTTTTGTGCATTGTACAGTGTATGCAAACGAATATCCGTTAATCAGGATAAATGCTTACTTGTTGCTTTTTTTGTTGTTTTTGACGTTTCTCGCATTTCTGTAGCCGTGTACTACTCTGATTTTCCGCTTCTTTTTCTTATTTGAGTAGAGTATATTTATAACAATATAAAATGTAAGCGCTATACCCAAAATGACAAGAACAAGTTTCATTACTGCGGATGAAAAGAATTTTTTAATAAGATATACGATGTATGAGAAAAAGCTTCTGTCGACATCCTCACCCGCAACAAGGTCAATAGTGTAAAGGACATCTCCTGCATACATCACGTTGGCCTTGCCGAGAACGGTTCCCGCTTTTATCGGGGCTTTAATATCCTTTTGGATACTGTCCGCAATCGGCTCTATCAAAATGGCCGACGGATCAACGCTCGCCGGGACGAGAGCTGTTGCTTCTTCGCTTGGTACCAGACGAACGTGATCAACCTTTTTTGCAAGGTCAACATCAACCACGGTGACAACATCTGACGGTTTCGCAACAACTTTGAGTTTTATGTTGTTGAATGCCCATTCATACGCCTTTTTTGTTTCCTTAAACGCATAATTTTCAGTATATCCGTCGCCGTTGCTGTCTTTTTCGGGAGCTTTCATGATTATGCAGAGATAGGAGTAACCGTTCTTTGTAGCATACGACGCAAGACATTTTCCGGCGTTTTCCGTTGTTCCGGTCTTTATTCCCTTGCAGTACTCGTAATAGTACATGCTATTGCTCTGGAGCATGGAGTTGGTGTTTGTATATGTCACCTCTTCGCGCTTGTTTGTAGCCGACAATGTATATGTCGGTGATGATACAATTTCACAGAAGGTTTCATTTTTGAGCGCATATTTTATAATCTTTGCAAGATCCTCCGCTGTGCTGTAGTGATTTTCTTCATCAAGACCGTGCGGGTTTGTATAATGAGTATTTTTGCAGCCGAGATCTGTCGCGAATTCATTCATCATCTCCACAAATGTATCAATGTCGCCGCCGATGTAGTCGGCAAGTATACTTGCCGCTTCGTTTGCACTTTTTACCAGCATAAGGTTTAAAAGCTGGCGTACCGTAAGCTGTTCACCCACGGATATACCGGCGGTCGAACTGTTCGTTCCGGCAAGCGTGTCCATTACTTTTTGTGAGACGGTTACGACTGCGTCCAAATCCTTGCAGTTGTCAAGGACGACCATTGCCGTCGTAATCTTTGTGAGGGACGCTTCGGAGGTCTTTTGGTTTGCGTTTTTATTGAAAATAACCGTTCCTCTGTCGAGACTTTCCATATAGACGATTTCTGACTCGAATTCTACTTCGTCGTTATATGTAGCATATGCGGGAACAGAAAATATAT
>CAVGIJ010000014.1:0-36143 GCA_963629305.1 Acutalibacteraceae bacterium | reverse complement strand
CACAGGCAAGGATACCCTCACTGCGAATACCGGTTTTCCATTCACCGTAGTCCATTCGTCCGATCAATGAGATACCTAACAATAACATCGGTGATGCCATCTAATACCCGTGATGCCGCAAAAAGGATACCCACTGTGGAGACGGACGATCCCAGATAGTCCGTTGCGAAAAAGCTGATGTACCCTACCACCATAGACAGGATAGTGATGGCCGCTGTTTTAGTAGGTCACGCGAATAGAAGTTTCTTTGAAATTTTCTCTGATTTCGTGTCTTTTATCCGTTGTCTTTTTTTCATGGCCCGGGACATTGGCGTAGAGGTGCCGTTTGCAGTGCGGTGTCCCATTGGCCATGTCATTTGTTTGTAGTGTATCACAACGTGTTTTCACAGAATGTTCCGCAAATGATAAAAATGTTCTTGCAATGCGATTGCTTTCATGCCGATCGCAACCTGCCAAATTCTTTTACCATATCGGCAAACATGATATGTCAGCACGGTTGACGCAGTTGTGCATAAGCATTATCGTCATATTATAGTATTAAACTTCTTTGTTATATTCTTACTCTTACGTGCGAAAGCAAAAGACCGTCACTGCACTGAGCACAAGCATCGGTTCGTTGACGGTCTGTATTTTTGAATATGTGATTTGGCAGCAGGGTTATTTTGTTAAATCCCTTATGAACATCCGCACCAAAAATTAAAACCGTAGGGTCAACAGACTCTGCGGTTTTTCTTTTTCCTTTTTTGGTCGCAGGCTGACTCGAACCTGCCGCAGGCCCGAGGTACGCGCTCGCGCTATTTCCGCAGTTTTATTGCCGATAATGTGCTACACTATATATCGGAAAGAAAGCGAGGGTGGGTTATGAAATACATTTCCGTTTCAGAGCGCAGCGCGCGTGGGTACTGTGCCGGGGAAAAAATTGACGGTGCATTCTTGACCGGTTTGCAGTCGAAGACTACAAAAAACTGCCCAACGAGGTAGGCGGCATGGACACTACGGCTCCTGAAAATGTCGCCGCAGAGATGAAAAAGCTGCTTGCTGAATACAACGACATCGAAAATAAAACATTTGATAATCTGCTTGATTTTCACTATCGTTTTGAACGAATTCACCCGTTTCAGGACGGTAATGGCAGAGTCGGAGGACTACTTCCGAACACCATATGATAAATAAGGACAATTTTAAAATTCTATTTTTACAATTTGCATGTTCATCATTCCGTCCCCGATTTTTGACAGGAAACGGAAAAAGCGTGAAACAGACGGGTCTTTCAGGTCATTGTAACCAAGCATATATCCACGACTTGATACCTTAATATTTTCAGCCCAATCCGAAAGCTCATTCTTTGCATCCGAAACGGCAAAGTAGACGCCGACATCTTTAATTTCAGCATCCTTTATCCACGTTTTAAGCATAAGCTTTACGGCTTTTTTATTCGCCGCATCAAAAGCCAACACTGCGCCCGGGAAAGCATTTTTCATAGAGCTTACAAGTGCCTTTACATGATCTTTCAGGAAATAGTAGAATACGCCTGCCGCAAAGAATACGGCTCCGCCCGATGCATCGATTTTATCAAACCAGGATACATCGTTTAAGTCACATGGGATATTTTCCTCACGCTCACCTGCCGGCAGCAACTCATTACGTGCTTCGATAACACTCGGGAAATCGAGATTATATATCTTGCACTTTCCGTTATCGCAATTCCTGCCTGTATTGTCCAATCCGCATCCGAGATTTACAACCGCCGCATACGGGTGTGTTTTCAAATAATCCTGAACCTCAAGCGCAAGGTCATTTTGTCTCATTGCAGCTTCAAGAAAGCCAAAGCGCTGCATAAGACTTTCGGATTTTTTCTCAAGTGCCGAAAAATCATAATCAATTTCGTCCATTAACTTGATTGCAGTTTCATCATAGTAGAGATTCGGGTATAATTCCGAACACATTTTCCGTCCGTAAAGTGGGATAACCAAGGTTTCCTGTACTGTGTTTTTCTCAATTTTATATTTCATACATACCCTCCATCCGGTTAGCGTAAACTAACCTGGTACTCGATTAAAAGCCGCTACAAAGCAGCTCTTAATCGTTCACAACAATATTTTACCGAATTGTAGCATGAATCCCATGCTTTTTCAATATGTGAAGTATGACGGAGTATTGAGTTGTTAAAAAATCAAACCTCCAATCGTTAAATTTTTTCTTTTGAAGGTCGGTACATTTTATTAAATTCGCAGGTTATTTTTTAGTGCATTTATATTTTATTCGGTATATAATAATCATTACAAACAATTTGTGTTTTATAAAGGAGTCCGCAGTTATGGAAAAAAATCTTGAAAAAATCGCATCTTTCTTGAAAGAGGTAAAAACATATTATCTTGCAACCGCTGACGGCGATCAGCCGAGGGTAAGACCGTTCGGTACAGCACATATCTTTGAGGACAAGCTCTATATCCAAACCGGAAAATGTAAGGATGTTTCAAAACAAATTCACGCGAATCCAAATGTTGAAATATGTGCATTTGACGGAAACGATTGGCTCCGTATTTGCGGAAAGCTCATTGAAGATGACCGCGTTGAAGCAAGACAGTCAATGCTCGATGACTATCCCGAACTCCAGGCAATGTACAAAGCAGACGACGGCAACACCGAAGTTTTCTACTTTGAAAACGCAACCGCAGTCTTCTCATCATTCACACATGAACCGGAAGTGATTGAGTTTTAATCATGGCTATAAAAATACGTCCTGTTGCACTCGGCGATGTATCAGAAATTTTAAACATTTATGCCCCGTATGTTGAAAATACGGCTATAACATTCGAGTATGAGGTTCCGTCTTTTGAAGAGTTTGCAGAAAGAGTATCGGAAACCGTAAAAAAATATCCGTATCTCGTTGCCGAAAAAGACGGGCACATTGTCGGATATGCATATGCGGGTCCGTTCCACGACAGACCTGCGTACAATTGGGCAGTTGAAACATCCCTCTATGTGGACGACAGGTACAAGCGCACCGGAATAGGAGGAATGCTCCACGCGGCGCTCGAGTCAGAGCTTCGCTGCCGCGGATTCCTCAACATGTGCGCATGTATTGCATATCCGAAAACAGATGATGATGAGTACCTGACAAAAAACAGCGTTGAATTTCACACCCATCTCGGATACCGATTTGTCGGAGAATTCTATGATTGCGGATACAAATTCGGACGCTGGTACAACATGGTCTGGATGGAAAAGCTCATAGGAGAGCACACATCTGACCCGAAATCACCATTCTAAAACAATTTTACAAAAAGCGGTTGGTAGTTTAACACCGGTAGTATTATAGTGCAAGACAATAAATATCAAACATAAAATCGGAATTATAAAAAGGAGTCATTTACCATGTCAAAAATATATACATCCGCTGATCAGCTCATAGGAAAAACACCGCTACTTGAGCTCACACATCTTGAAAAAAAATATGATCTTAAAGCAAAACTTGTAGCAAAGGTTGAATATTTCAATCCCGCAGGTTCAGTAAAAGACAGAATCGCTAAAAAAATGATTGAAGATGCAGAGATAAAAGGAACCCTCAAAGAAGGCTCCGTTATCATTGAGCCGACATCGGGAAATACCGGAATAGGTCTTGCATCTGTTGCTGCGGCACGCGGCTATAGAATCATAATCGTTATGCCTGAAACCATGAGCGTTGAACGCCGTCAGATAATGAAGGCATACGGTGCTGAGCTTGTACTTACAGACGGTGCAAAGGGAATGACAGGCGCAATTGAAAAAGCTGACGAACTTGCAAAAGAAATTCCGAACAGCTTCGTTCCGGGCCAGTTCGTAAACAGTGCAAACCCACAGGCACACTATGAAACAACCGGACCGGAAATTTTTGAAGACAGCGACGGTGAAGTAGATATCTTCGTTGCCGGCGTCGGCACAGGCGGAACAATAACAGGCGTAGGCAAATATCTCAAAGAGAAAAAGCCTGAGGTAAAGATTGTAGCTGTTGAGCCAAAGACATCCGCCGTCCTTTCAACCGGAGTTGCCGGAGCACACAAGATCCAGGGTATCGGCGCAGGCTTTGTTCCGGATGTACTTGACACCAAGATTTACGATGAAATAATCCCTGTTGAAAATGAAGATGCATTTGCAACAGGTAAGGAAATAGGCAAAAACGAAGGCATTCTCGTCGGCATCTCATCAGGTGCTGCTGTATGGGCAGGTATTGAACTTGCAAAACGTCCTGAAAATGCAGGAAAAACAATTGTTGTTCTTCTTCCGGATACAGGCGACCGTTACCTTTCAACACCGCTTTTTGCCGACTAATCCCGATAGTATTTTCACAACAAGCTTCCCATAGAAATATCACTCTGCGGTGCAATTTCATACCCTTGCGGAGTTTCTCCTTTGCTGTAACTCACCTGTATATCATAAAAATCCGGATAACATTGCCTCGATGACAGTTCGCGCCTTCGCTCTTCAAGAGAGTGACTCATAAAAATATTCGCCGTCAACAGTAAAAAATACAGAAGATTGTAGCCGACAAGAAGTGCTTGCACTCCGGTAGCAATCCAAAAATTTTTCTTTGCACCGGCAAACATGATAAGAGAAAACAACTGCAACGCCATAAAAATAAATGTCTTTTCCAAGTTATCAACAGCATATCTGAAAGTAAGTATTAAAACGACTAGTGAAAAAACTATATCTACAATTGTGGGCTGTAACGCGCCGTTGTATTTCTTTGTCGGTATCTGAATATGCGAAATTGCATAGACAATTATACACAAAAGCTCCCTCGTCTTTGACAAGGGAGCTTTTTAATTTCAAATAATTATTCAACTGTAACTGATTTTGCAAGATTTCTCGGCTTGTCAATATCACACTTTCTGGACTTTGCGGTGTAATATCCGAGAAGCTGAAGCGGAACAACTTCAAGAGATGGCGTAAAGAGAGGATGGGTTTTCGGAACATAAATTGTGTGGTCACATATGGAAGTACAACTTTCATTTTCCTCTGTTGTAACACAGAGAACCTGCGCACCGCGTGCCATTACCTCTTTTGCATTGCTTACTGTCTTGTCAACAAGGCGTTCACAACAACAAAGAGCTATAACAGATGTGCCCTGTTCTATAAGAGAAATCGTTCCGTGTTTAAGTTCTCCTGCGGCATATGCCTCAGAGTGTATATAACTTATCTCCTTAAGCTTGAGAGACGCCTCAAGAGCTACCGCATAATCGGTATTTCTGCCGATAAAATATGCATGATCAAGATATGTATAACGCTCAGCAAGACGTTCAATCTGTGATTCGGACTCAAAAATCTTCTCAATTTTGCCGGGAAGTGATTTTATCTCATCCACAAGGTCATACGCGATTGTGTCGGTTATTGTCTTGTGTGCGAGTGCAAATCTTATAGCAAGAAGATAAATAAGAGTCAACTGTGTGCTGTATGCCTTTGTGGTTGCGACCGCAATCTCCGGTCCCGCCCATGTATAGAGAACATCATCACTTTCAGATGCAATTGATGATCCTACAACATTTACAATAGAGAGTGTGCGTGCACCCTTTTTCTTCGATTCACGTAAAGCTTCAAGAGTGTCTGCGGTTTCTCCGCTCTGACTTATGAGGATAACGAGAGTCTTTTCATCAACAAGCGGATAACGATAACGGAACTCAGAAGCGACGTCAACCTCAACAGGAATTCTTGCAAGCTCCTCTATAACATATTTACCGACAACTCCGACGTGGTAAGCAGAGCCGCATGCCGTGATAAAGATGCGATTGAAACCGCGGATATCCTCATCTGTAAGAGAAATGCCGTCAAGTGTGATAGTGTTGTCATCATTTATTCTCGGAGATATGGTCTTTCTTATGGCATCGGGCTGTTCTTTTATCTCTTTTATCATAAAGTGTTCATAACCGCCTTTTTGAGCGGCATCAACATCCCATGTCACACGTTCAAGTTCTTTTTTTATCTTGTTTCCGTGATTATCATAAAATTCTACACTGTCTTTTTTTACAACCGCAATTTCGTCATTTTCCATTTTATAAAAATCACGTGTGTTTGAAATAACGGCAGTTATATCCGATGCTATAAAGTTGCCTTTTTCACTCACAGCAACTATAAGAGGTGTTGCCTTCTTTACGCAAATAAGTTCACCCGGTCTGTCCTTGCAAAGAACCCCAATAGAGTATGAGCCCTCGAGTCTTGAAACCGTTTTTATAACTGTTTTGAGGAAATCTCCTGTATAGCATTCATCAAGAAGATGGGCTACAACCTCGGTGTCTGTTTCGCTGTGGAATACATAGCCCTTATCAAGCAATTCTTTTTTTAGGACGGCAAAGTTTTCAATTATTCCGTTATGAACGATTGCAAATCTTCTGGATTTACTGAAATGGGGATGAGCATTTTCATCACTGGGCTCACCATGTGTTGCCCAACGAGTATGACCTATTCCCACGAACCCTTTAGGCGTGTGGCCGGTACGGGAAATTTTTTCCTTAAGGTCCGCTATCTTTCCTTTTGACTTTACAATATCTATTTCACTGTCTTCGAGAACAGCTATTCCCGCAGAATCGTACCCTCTGTACTCAAGTTTTTCAAGGCCGTCAAGAAGAAGGGGAGTTGCGTCCGTCTCTCCGGTAAAGCCTATAATACCGCACATAAAAAAACCTCCTTATATGCAAAAAAGAATGTAGATATAATACCATATTTTGATTGACGGAGCAACACATAAGCAGTAAAATTGCTTTTGATAGGTTAAAATGTTTTTTAAAAAATTTCTGACTTTCAGGAGTGATAAAATGTCAACAATTCAAATGAGAGCCGCAGACTACAGATTTGTTGCAAGAGGACGCCTCTCCGGTCACTGGGGTGTGGCCGTTGCAACTACTTTTGTTGCAGGACTTCTCGGAGTGGGAAGTTACAGCAGTTCCTCTGCAAGCCTCAATCTCGGATTTGATTCCGGCTCGGACTTTTCAGATTTTAACGTATCAGGTTCATACAACGATTTTTCATTGGACAATATAATAAACTATATACAAAGCCATCCCGCAGTCATGACCATACTGACTATCACAATTATTGTCTCATCCATATGGGGCCTTGCTTCGTTTATTCTCGGAGGGGCAACAAAAGCCGGACTATGTGAGTTCAATAAAGGTCTTTATAACGGAACACCGACTTTTAATGATTTATTTACGCACTATGCCATATTCGGAAAAGCTTTCCTTACGAATCTACTCATAAGCATTTTCACTTTTTTCTGGACTCTACTCTTTTTTATACCCGGTATAATTGCCTCTTTTTCTTATTCGATGACCTTCTATATCCTCGCAGATTGCCCTGACACGGATGCGCTTAGCGCAATAAGGAAGTCAAAAGAAATGATGCGAGGTCACAAATGGGAATTATTCTGCCTCTACCTAAGTTTTATAGGCTGGGATATTCTCGCAGCATTTTCTCTTGGCATAGGCTATTTGTTCCTGGCACCGTATAAGGAACAGGCAGTTTATGCTTTTTACAGAAATATTTCAGGCACTGCGCCTATTGAGTTCGGAGAAGAAGCATATGAAGGCCAATTGTGATTACTGTCTCAATTTCACATATGATGAAGAATACGACGAATATACGTGTTCAATAAATATGGATGAAGATGACTACGA
The DNA here is from genome assembly GCA_963629305.1 of Acutalibacteraceae bacterium. Classification (GTDB taxonomy): domain Bacteria; phylum Bacillota; class Clostridia; order Oscillospirales; family Acutalibacteraceae; genus UBA1227. The sequence goes on along the minus strand of CAVGIJ010000014.1, from coordinate 28,494 downwards.
ACGTATTCTCCGAACGGGAACAGATGATTGTCCGTACTTTCGATTCGGGGACGAATACTCTATAGTTCGCAAGCAGAATTAAATTTTGTGTTGCACAAATATTTGACAATTGTTATAATTGTCCTGTTGTAATTAGACATATGGGAGGCAATAATATGTTAAATACAATTCTTGAAAAAGTGGCGCACGGTCTCGGCGTTTTGAGCAAAAAGATACAGCCGCTCGTTCACAGTGGTAAAATCCAGGAATTTTGGGACTGGGTTGACCGCAAGTGGTACAGAACAGACTACAACAAATAATTTCCGTGTTGTGGCGGATAAAACAAAGCAAAAAAGACAAAGGGTGAAAAGATTTTTCTTTTCACCCTTTTCCCTATTTTTGTACTTATTTTCTTTTAAGTTCATCAAGAGTTAATTCAAAGCTCGGTATACATTCTTCCAAAAAGATTTCAGCCGGCTCGCAATTCATGGCATGTATAGCCTTGAGTGTGGATTCCTTTGCCTGTGCAAACTCCCTGTTTCCCGCCTTTTCCTCTTCTATACACTTTATGAGTGCACTTATCTTATCAGCTGCCTTGTTGAGCCTCCAAAGAGGTGCGTCTTCCTCCTTTGCAAAAAAGAGATCCTCGTAGGCAGGTCTTAAATCATCCGGCAACATATTCACAATCTGTTCTGTGGCAACCTCCTCAACCTTCTTGAACGCTTCTAAAATTTCCGTGCTGTAATACTTGACAGGTGTAGGCATATCTCCTGTAAGTATTTCCGCAGTATCATGATAAAGCCCTATAAGAGCAACCTTGTCGGCATCATAATCTGTTTTAAGTCTTGTGTTGCTGATAACAGCAAGTGCATGTGCAATTATGGCAACCTCAAAAGAATGCTGACTGAGTGATTCGCTGTCCGTATTTCTCATAAGCGCCCATCTGTCAATATATTTCATGCGGGATACAAGTGCAAAAAAATCATTCGACATATTTATATTCCTCCACAAAAATAAAAGCCCGCTTATCTCCTGAAAGCGGGCTTAAATCTCGGTACAATTACTTTACCTTTTTAGCTTTCTTAACTTTGGGATTTGCTGCCTTAGCCATTTTCTTTGCTGCCCTGTCATATGTAGCACTTCTACCGGTGTACATGAAAAGAATGGATATAACGGCAAACATAAGGCCAACCATCATTAAAACGAGAGCAACAATCGCAATCATAAGAATTATTCCGGAAGTGATCATAATACTATCCCCTTAACTTCACAATAGTTATAGACAAATACTAAAGTATAAATATGAACATAATATGAACAAACGGCGGTTTATGTAATTATTTTTTCCGTTTCTCTATCCGTGTCCCCTCTAAAGAATTTTGATGACACAAAAATACCGAGTTCAGCAACCGCTATTCCGCTGAAAATATCCAAAACAAGATGTTGCTTCGCAAAAAGAATTGAGAGCAAAACGAGAATAGAAGGGAAAAGGTTAGTCAGGATAAAAGATATAAAAAAATGCACATATAATTTTACCGGTAAGATCAGCGAAAAAAATTTCCCATGCATGATTTTTGCCGAGATTTGCGCAGAGAGTCAAATCGTTTTTTATTACAATTTTCTTATTTTGTCGGATTATAATTATTACATTTTATTAATAATGGCTTAATTTTATTTCCCGTGCTTGACTTTATTTACGTATTTTTTTACAATTTTATCGTATATTTATGTGTGGAGGTGAGGACATGCAAAACGCTTTTATAGTATCCTTCGGCAGATGGATTTTGCCCGTAATAGCTCTATATATAATAATCGGTTGCGGAGCATCTCTTGTACGCGGCAATAAAAAGGTCGGAACAATCGGTTACCTTATAAACTCTGCGAACGGAGATGAGATTCCTCTCATAAGCTATGAAACCTCCATAGGAAGAAGTAATTCCTGTGACATTGTTCTCGCATATACAACTGTTTCCAGATTCCATGCCGTAGTCGCAAAAAGGCACGGAGAATGGCTTGTCTTTGATACAAACTCAAAAACAGGCACTTTCGTCGGTGAAAACCGTGTACCAAATGGAAGCAGTGGCGCTGTTATCAAAAACGGTGACACCATCATCTTCGGAAATGCAGCGTTTAAATTTCTCGAAAGACTTCCAAAAGCAGCAAGTGCCGAAAAAGTAGTTGAAGAGGAAAATCCGGCCTTATTTCTTGGTGACGAAAAATTCTATACAGGAGACATCATAATACCGACTGCAATTAAAAAGGGGTGTAAACTCAAAAATTGCATAACGGGTGAAGAAATGAATATTGACGATATGGACAATGTACTCATAGGACGCAGCCCCGACTCACATATAAGAATCAATTCTCCGGCGGTCTCCAAGGTTCATGCCCTCATAAGCAGAAGCGAAAACGACTGGATTGTTGAGGATCTCGACTCCGCAAACGGTACACTCTTAAACGGAGAATCGGTTACTGAGTGTACTGTACTACACAATGATGACATCATCGAAATATGCGGCTTTACCATAAAGTTCATGGATAAATAATTACAAGAATTTCTTAAGAAGGAGGGCTTTGGTTGAACGGAAAGAAATGGTTTCCTACAATGCTTTTAATTTCAATATTTCAACTGATAACCTTCTATCAGATCATATTTGCCGACGAAACCGCCAATAAAAGTGCTGTTATCGTTTTTGCCGCCTATTCTCTTATCGAGTGGAGCTGGTCAATTGTGTCCACAATTGTTCTGAAAAAATCCAGCCTCGCACTTGAATGCATTGCTTTTTTCCTCACGGGAATAGGACTTGTTATCTCCGGCAGTGTTAACAGCTCACTCATGGTTAAACAGTTTATTGCCGTAGTACTCGGTTTTGTTGCGTATGTTATTCTGTTGTTTATAATTGCCGATACCGAGCGTGCCGAAAAATTCCGCACACCTATGGCAATTGCCGCAATCCTTCTCCTTGTTATCACTCTTATATTTGCAAAAAACAAAAACGGAGCGTATAACTGGCTCGTAATCGGAGGATTTTCCATCCAGGCTTCCGAGCTCGTAAAGGTTGCTTTCATATTTGTCGGTGCTGCTACACTTGAAAAGCTCCAATCAACACGACATCTTACTGCTTATGTTATTTTCTCCGTTGTTTGTATCGGTCTTCTCTTCTTGATGAGAGACCTCGGAACCGCACTTATTTTCTTCTTTACATTTATCGTTATAGCGTTCCTGAGGTCCGGAGACATACGAACAATCATTTTCCTTTGCATGGGTGCGGCAATGATAGCCGGACTGGTAGTGCTTATGCGTTCCGATTATGTAATGGCAAGATTCAAGGCTTATCGACACATATGGGAATACGCGGACGGAAAAGGTTACCAGCAGACGCGCGTTCTTACTTATTCTGCAAGCGGCGGGCTTCTCGGACTTGGAATAGGTAATGGCGAACTTAAAAATATTTTTGCTGCGACGGAGGACCTTGTTTTCGGAGTTGTATGTGAGGAGTGGGGCATGCTCATAGCATTCCTGATTGCACTTTCATTTGTCTTTATTTTCATCCATAGTCTCAGATGCGCCAAGGGCTCTCGAAGCTCTTTTTACTCAATAGCAAGTTGCGCAGCCGGAGGGTTATTCCTTTTTCAGGCTGCTCTCAATATATTTGGTGTGACTGATTTTCTTCCTCTCACGGGAGTAACTCTTCCGTTTGTCAGCAGAGGCGGATCCAGCACCATTTCCTGTTGGGCGTTGCTCGCTTTCATAAAAGCAGCCGATAACCGTACATGGGCAGGAGGCAAAAGATGAACAAGATATTCAAAAGATCCTACTGGCTGTACGTATTTGCAATCGCATTTTTCGGTGGCCTTATAACATTATTTTTCACAATGCAAATTAACGCATCTGAATGGGTGGTTAAGGACTACAATAAGCACCTTTACTCAAACGGAGAATTGCTTGCCGCCGGTAAGGTTACAGACCGTACCGGAACCGTATTGGCTGAAACCGTGGACGGTGAAAGGCGATACAATGAAGATGCGCAGGTAAGAAAAGCAACACTTCATGTTGTAGGAGACACGGCAGGATACATCGCTACAGGTATTCAGAGTGCATTCAAGTCCGAACTCACGGGGTACGGACTTATAAACGGCGTATACAACCTTAAGAAAAACGGTGCCGGAAATGATGTTCAATTATCAATTGACTCAAGGCTTTCCGTAACCGCAATGGAAGCCATGGGCAGTAACAAAGGAACCGTTGGTGTTTATAATTATGAAACCGGAGAAATTCTCTGTGCCGTATCTCTTCCGACATATGACATATACAAAAAACCGTCAGATATAAATACGGACTCCAGCGGAAAATACGAAGGTATTTACATGAACCGCTTCTTCTCCGGGCTCTATACTCCGGGTTCAACTTTTAAAATTATTACATCTTGCAGTGCCATAGAAAACATTTCGGACATCACTACAAGAACCTTCACCTGCAACGGAGCTTATGTCAATTCTGCCGGAAGTAAAGTTAAGTGTATGAGCGTACACGGAACCGTAGACTTTGAAACCGCCTTGAGTCATTCCTGCAACTCGGCATTTGCCGCTATTGCGGTGGAACTCGGGAATGAAAAACTTACAGAAACAGCCGAAGAATGCGGTTTCAATCAAGCTCTGACAGTTGATAACTTTACATGTGCAAAGAGTATCTTTGACCTTTCCGATGCGTACGATATCGACAGAGGATGGGCAGGAATAGGCCAATATACAACTCTTGTAAATCCATGTCATGAGATAACCATACTCGGAGCAATAGCCAACGGAACCGGTTATACTCCCCGACCTACACTTATAAAAGGGAAATCAACCTCAAAAATCGGTTATATGGGGTCTGTTTCTGCAAAAAGGCTCAACAATATGTTAAGGAACAACGTGGAAACATACTATAAAGATTCACGCTTTCCGGACCTCCAGATGTGCGGTAAAACCGGCACAGCCGAAGTTGCCGGCAAAGAACCTCATGCATGGTTTGTCGGATACTCGCAGCGTACAGATCTTCCGCTTGCAATTGTTGTCGTACTTGAAAACAGCGGAAGCACCGGAATGGGGTCAGCCATTCCGGTAGCCAATACAGTTATGCAAAAAGCAGTTGAGTTGTACGTAAAAAGCTAAACTTGCCTAAATCTTGAAATTGCTTCAAGATTGGCTATTATAAAAGCCTGAGCATTTGCGTCGTAAAAATTTGATGCAAATTCCCGGTCTCCTTGTTTGACAATTTTTGTTTCAATACCAAGTTCATTCCCTGCGGTCGTGGCCTCTTTTCGGACACGACCGTCTTTTATTACTCCCGATAAAAGTCCTTCATTTTCAAGCCACTGTGACATCTTTATACTTGAAATTGTCTTAACATCCGGAGGCAGCACACGTTCTATCCTGTGTGAAATAGCGGTAAGCTTTACAGGGGTATCTGAAATACTTATTCTGCTTCTTTGCTTTTCCGTTATCGAAAACTTTTTCTTCTTACTATTAGGGATTGAAATCATAAAATTGTTTCTTATGACTTCATCCAAAACAGATGACACAAAATTAAAAGTTCTGCATAAGGCTATGTTATTCAGTACAGAGTCATCAGGAATTTCCACGTTTTCTATGGGGTCAATACCGTTAGAAAGCTTATCCATATAGAGTTTTGCCGTATAGAACATCTCTTTATTTATTTCTTCCATCATATTATGCGTCCTCCAAAATACAAAAAAATCATGTTCAAGATGTATCCGACCAGAATAAGCGGGGCAAATGGCAACGAATCATTTTTCCTCATTTTCTTTAAAATGACCATGGTTGCGGCAACAACAGCCGAGACAAGAGAGGTTATCACCAGAAAAGGAATAAACCTGTTTATTCCGAGAAAAAATCCAAGTACTGAAATAAGTTTTACATCGCCCGCTCCGAGTCCATCCTTCATTACAAGTTTGCAAATTGTCATAAGAACTGCCGCACAAACAAACCCCACAATAGATGACTTGCGCATTTCAGCTAAAACTACAATCTTTATAATTCCGATTACAACAATCAAGATGTTTACGGTATCCGGTATTTGTCGGGTTTTGAAATCTTTTACGGCTGCTGCCGCAATCGGTAACAACACTATAAAAGTAAATATTTTATCCGGGCTCATAGTTTGCCTCCTCAAGGTAATATAAAGTTGCTTCTGTTCCATACATCTCGTTAAGTTCAATAAAGATGGCATCCAGGACGCCTGAATAAATCGGGCTTTCTGCTTCTAACGGAAACACTACAATCAGCTCTTTCCTCGTTGCTTTAAGTTTCTTCTTTTCTCCGTTGTCCATTTCCACTGTACCGTTTAGTTTGTCAATGTCATGTTCAAAATCACTTATATACTTTTCAAATTGTTCTAAGACAGCATCAACATTTATTTCCGTATCACCGCTTAAGTATGATTTCGAAAAAACGTTCATAGAAAAGATTTCCGCCACCTTGTTTTCGCCCTCGTCATAGAGGTCTATTCCCTGTCCGCTTTTTACTCCTTTTTCCGGATAAAGATCTTTTATTCTTTTTACAAAATATTTTCCGCGTACAAACTCATTTTGTTGCCATATGCCGACACTGTCATCTGTGTATATACTTTCAAAAGAAAAATCATAGGGCAGCCACGCTTTTGTTTTTGCCTCTTTTTTCATGGATATGGTTTTTTTAATGAAACCGAATGCGTTTATATCTATTTCGTACTTTAAAGAAATATTTATTTCATTTTCTCCGTCAAGTATCGCTGTCGACGAAAAATCAATTCCGTCCATTCCATTTGAAATTCCTTTAGCCGCAAGCCACCTGTCGGGATTTGAAGACTCCGCCTTCAGGCGTTCCCTTACAAGTTCTTTACACCAGTCCGCGCTGTCGTAATATTCGCTTTTTTCTTCAAAAAATTTTTCCGTGTCATATGCATTTTCAGACAATTCCAGAGCGACCTCACTTGCAGAGTGTTCTATAACCGAATTTACCTGAACAATCGGTATAAGGCTTATAAGCATCATTACCAGAGCAGTAAAAGCGCTCAATGCCAGTGCAGCTTCTACCGAATAAGAACCGAGGTCCTCTGCCAACCACTCAATATGAATATGTTTTTTCAAATTTAATTTCTTTTTCAAAAACACGTACTTTTCCTCCGAGTCTGACACCGGTTTTGCACTCCAAAATATTGAATTTTGGATTTTTTTCTTTGCAGTTCAGCTGAATAATTACCTCTGCTCTTCTCAAAATATGCTGCTTAGATGCACTTCTCACAAGTCCGAGATAAAGAAACAGCTTCAGATAATCCTTATATGACATGGCAATTCCGGAAGAATGCAAGATTGAGGAGGATTGTCCGCTGTCATCTGACCATACCGAAATTTCTTTTGTATAATCATCAAGGAGCCCGCTCAAACGGCCTTTGATATTTTCTTTGCCGGCATTCAGAATCTCATTCATTTCGTCATTGACCTTCTCTTCCAAAGCACTGAGCTTTGAATTCACCTTTTCCATAAGCTTTTCATATACGGAATTTATAGCATTACGTATCTCATCAGATGCCTGTTTCCACAATTCTTTATCTGAAGAAAAAACGTCCGGAAGCCTTTCATAAATAAACAAGGAGAGACTGTCGAGACAATTCGACAGAAAAAAGTCCTTTGCCATTTTCATTGCCTCTGATTCGCAAGGAAGCTCTTCAATTATTTTCTTTAGCATTTTTTTAATATCTTCCTTACTGTAATTTGTTTTCACACCTGAAATCATAAGAGTTATTTTATTTTCAAGCGGTGTAACAATAGCAGATGCAACAGATTCCGCAACGCCGGATGATGTTTTTTCCACATATTCAAAAATTGTTCCTTTTACCTCCGAAACCTTGCCGGCTGAAAAATTTTCAATCTGAGCAAACACATCATCAACCACAACCCCGGCATATTCGGTAACTCCCTTTTCAAGAATGTCCGGAACGTTGGCAAACGTAAGATTCCACGTAGACATGCTCTTGTATACCGGCACGTCTTCGCCTCTGCAAAGAAGATATGTATCCACAATCGATTCGGCCGCAGCCCATGATAAGAGAATAATATTTTTTGCAACTGAAACACCAAGGCCCGTGACTCCTGCAACAGCGGCAGCAACTGAGAGTGCCGTTTGTCTCATCCTTGTGTTTGTGAGCGCAAACACCGAATTAAGTACCAATCTTACAGCATAAATACTTTCAACACAAAGAGAAACATCTGTACGCATATTCTCATTTCCGAAAACCAGATATTCTATTTCCGCAAGCCGGAGCTTATCCGCATTTTCGGATGTAAGGCACATGAAACGATCAGACACAAACTCGGCAATGTATGCCTGTGAAATTCCGATTTTCGAAATTTCGGAAAGTTCTTCTGTTTTTTTACTTTCCTCCCGAGATGACTCGATAATATCAGAATAAAGTTCCTCACCGATAAGTTCATTTATACGCACATCCGGCACTTTTTCAGATATACTTTTCAAATCCATATCCGAGATGGAGTCAATCGTATTTTTAAATGTCTGTTTTTCAGTATTATCATCTTCTTTTTTGCTTTCCGCACCGGAAATCGTGACATATTCATAGAAGGGAGTGTTTATAAAAGATAAATCTGAAATATCCGCCGTATCATCCATATTGGATATTTTCTCAATATCATCAGCAAGACTTTTTTCAAATGAATTGAGACTTTCTCCCGTAAGATAGTCGGAGGATGAATTACAATCACTCTGAAGAAGGCTCTTAAGCTCAGAGTTTTTTATTTCATCTATTGATTTTTTCAGTGTGTCAACCTTTTTATCAATTGCCTCAAACTTTTTTGTCATTCCACGCGTGGAATTTGCTACACTTTTGAGCTTTTCCGCAATATCTGCATTTGACTCATTGAGATTAATATTCGCTATACTTTCATAGATGTCTTTTACACCGTCTTTCGTCTCTGAAAGAGCTTTAAAATATTCAGAGCTCTTCTTTATAACATTTTCAATTTCAGATATTTGTGAAAATAACGAAAATTTCTTTGAAACCGACGATACCCAGTTATACGGAGCCTTGTAGGACATTGAATCTATTATCAGCCTTTCAAAATCGGCAATATCAGAAAGTTCGTTTTTATCCGATGAAGCCACATAAAAATCATAGATACCGGGAACGTTCGTACTGATATATTTTTCGTACTTATCAGTGTCCGTGTTGCTCTTTGAGAAAGCCGTAAGTCCGTAAAGCTCCATAAGAGTCTTGTCATAATCAGACAAAACCGCATTTCCTGTAAGGTTCATGCCCTCCTTAAGCTCGTTTTCCGCATTTTTCAGACGTGCTGCGTAAACGGCAAGAGAAACACAACTGCACATAGGCAGCATAATCATTACAAGGAAGATCGAAATTGATCCCTTTTTTTTGTTAAAAAATTGAATCATATATTTCTCTCAGCCTTTCAATATTACAATCTGAATTTTTTTCAAGCTCCACCAACTTGATTTTTTCAGTGGGTTTATACATGTTCTTCTCCACTTTTACTTTAAAATAAAACGTATTTGAGATATTTGTATCCACTGTTACGAATACTCTCGGAATGCCGTCCTGCAGCTCAATATAGAGATTTTCCTTAAAATCAACCCCCGGCAGTATCCGACAACTGTTAAGTGCTTTATGAAACTTTTCTTTTTTCTCATCATAGGATTCCTTATCAACAAATTTGCCGTTGATAAGCCAATATGCACTACCCGTATCGGATAAATCGGTTATTTCATCGGCGATACCAAGCGCAATATTGTAGACGTGTACCTTAAGAAAAATGATAAATACAAAATAAAACAGTGCCAGAACCGTGAGCATTACAATCGGGAAAACAAAGGAAAATTCCACAATCTGCGCAGATCCCATACAACTTTTTCTCTGCATGTCAAACTCCCATTGATTCACGTATTTTATCAAACATTTTTGTGACAATATCCGTCATTTCATCTTGAAAAATTGCCACAAGTGCAATAACGACAATGATTATTAAAACCATGGAAATAATATTTATCTCTCCGCTTTTTTCGAAAAAGATTTTACCGATAAACTTTTTAAGACCTCTCATAAACAACCTCCTGCATATTTAAGCAAAAATACTTTCAAACGACGGGACAACAACCATGATAAGAACACCGATAAACATAATCATGGTCGGAAATAAAAGCTTTTGTGATGCCAGACTACCCTTGAGTTTTGCCCTTTCCTTGCGTTCCGAAAATGCATTTTCAGCCATCTCATTAAGCAAAAGCGGGAAATCCGAACCGCCTAAAACAATATTCTGCTTATAAACAGAGATAAATTTTCGGACAGATTTACAGCTGCAACGTTCTCTAAATCCTTCAAGCGCATCCGAATATGACATTCCTAAAGATACGTCGTTTACTACCCTGACCATTTCCTCATAAAGATATCCCTTTGATGACAGTGCAACTTTTTCAAATGCAACCGTAGTCGGAATCCCTATACTCACCAACATATAGAGTTTAAGCACCATGCCTGAAAAATCCGATAAAATTGCCTCATTTCTGTTTTTTATACGCATACTGATCCAGATATCCGGATAAAAACACATAAAGATAAGTAGTATAAGAATGAGCAATGTATACAATTTTCCTTTTACAAAAACCGCCACCGGAATTATCAACGGTAAAAAAAGCGCTGCATATGTATACGGAGCATTTGTCATTGACAGTGCTATTTTCACCGAATCATATTCATCATAAAATTCTGTCAGTTGTCTGACTCTTCTTTTATAACGGGCTGACGAAACATGAAAAACTCGCCGTATGAATGCTCCCAAATAAAAAATTTTTTCAAAAATAAAAATTTTAAGCCCTGTAGGTTGTGTTCTGTTGTTTCTGTACCTTACGAGAATAAAGATATCCGCAAATACTGCCAAAAGTGAAACACCTGTTAAAAAAATTCTGATTTTATTCTCCATACTAATCTCCTCTCTCAAACCTTAATATTCACAATTTTAAGTCCCAAACAATAGGAAAAAAGAAAAACAAACGTGATGAAAAGATTGAGAAAAATGAAGTTTCCGTCTGACGCGCCAACTTTAAAAAATCTCATACACGCGGTAATTACAAACGGCATGGCGGCCATTATATTTAATTCATTTTTAGGCCCGGCGAGTGACGTTGAAATCTCTGCCTCAACAGCTATTTTCTCAAACAATGTGTTTTTGGTTTCAATGACCACTTCCCTGAGGTCACCTCCGTATTTGTTGCACATTGAATATACATCCGCAAAGATTTCGGTTTCCTCGCACATAGAATTATGACCCATTTCATAAAGAAGTTCTTCAACTCCACGCCCGTTATGAAGACCCCTTACAAGATTCTGACTTTCAAAACAGATGGGGGAAGACCTGTTAAAGAGTTCCTGCATATCATCATTTGCACACGAAAACGAGTCATATGTATTTTTACCGCAGGAAAGTGCTCCGGCAATACTGTCGAGATAATCGCAAAACTGACTTACAAATTGTTTTTTTCTGCGTTCTATCCGTCCCTTTACATAAAGCCTTGAAAATACAAGTCCGGCTATGACGGATAAGACAATGCATATTTTCATACGTCCGTACATTGCCGTAAACGCGACAAAGCTTACTCCCATCCCGACCGTAAAACCGATCAAGTAGTCCGGAATTCCGTATTTTTTTCCGCAGTATTCTAAAAGGACACTCTGTTTTCTCATTTTTTCCTCCTGGTCATTTTGTTTCCTGTCCCCACCAACACTCCATTTTTCGTTTCATAAAGCTTATTAAGAATAATTTCTCCGTTCTTTATCCCTTCAATTTCGGATATTTCCACCACTCTTCTTTTTCCGTCGCTCATTCTTGAAAGATGAACAATAAGATCTATTGCACTGGAAATATGTTGCCGTATTGCAAGTAACGGAAAAGAAACCCCACTTTGCAGAACCATGGATTCAAGCCTATAAAGCATATCGTAACTGCTGTTAGCATGTCCGGTCGAGATTGAGCCGTCATGTCCCGTGTTCATTGCATTCAGCATATCAAGTGCTTCTTCTCCGCGCACCTCACCCACTATTATTCTGTCGGGTCTCATACGGAGTGACGTTTTTATAAGCTCTTTTATACATACTTCGCCGTTTCCGGTCGTATTGGCATTCCTTACTTCCATGCGAACAAGATTCTGTATGCCGTTTATCTGTAGCTCGGCTGAGTCCTCAATTGTGATAATGCGTTCATTTTTAGGGATAAAGTCCGACAAAATGTTTAAAAAAGTGGTTTTTCCCGAGCTTGTCCCTCCACTTATAAAAATATTTCGTTTTTCCTCAACCATAGATTTGAGAAATACAGCAGCCTCCTCTGTGAGGGTTCCGTTTTCTTTGAGCATATCGATTGTGATTCTTTTTTTCGGGAATTTTCTCACTGTCATCACAGGCCCTGAGACAGATATGGGATATAAAACAACATTTACTCTCTCTCCGCCCGGAAGTCTGGTATCAACGATAGGATTTGCAACATTTACTTCCCGCCCGCTCCTTCCGACAATTCTTTGAATAACATCCGAAAATTCCTTCCTACTGTCAAATGAAAGGGCTGCTTTTTGCATTTTACCGTTTTTTTCAATAAATATTTCGTCATAAGAATTCACCATTATTTCTGATATTTCATCGTCCTCGAGAAGTTCGTCAAGTACACCGAGACCTCTTACCGAGCGAAAAACCTTTTTTACAAGTTCCTCTCTTTCCGGCAATGAAACTCTTTCCTTACAATATTTAAATGCAATACTGTTTATCACTTTCATAAGTTCATCATCTGACAACCCGGATAGGGAATTAAATTTATAGAGCTCATTTCTGATTTTTGTATACAAAGTCTCACACCTCTATCAGCCTGGAAAATGCAGATTCCCCTTCTTTAAATAATGAGTCGATATAATTCTCATCATTACTGTTTGACTCTATCCTCTTTATGCCCCCAAGTTTACCGAAAACAATGTCATCATCGGATAGAGTAATCGACGTATCCGAAAAATTGTTGTAGAGAAGATATGCCTTTTCATTGAACTTCTCAGAGGATACCGAACAGATTTCGGACACAATACCCGTAAAGCTTATAAGTTTATCATTTGCACCGGGATCTCCGTTGGTTACCATGACTACTCTGTCCGCATTTATTATCGGCAAGACAATATTTTCCGTGGATTCAAATGTCATATCCAGCACTACGGTTTCAACAATTCCGCTTATAATAGCGGCATCACATATTTCCATATACTCTTCCCCGGAAAGGGAGAAAACTTCCGCTGCCGACCTTCCGGGTTTAAAAAAGTAAATACCGGTTTTTTTGTCAACAAAAACAGCCTCTTTTATTGCAGCGGGAAGTTCGGTTCTTTTTCTTTTCAGTGAATAGAGGACGTCGTCAAAAGAACCGGCCCCCTTTCCGGAGAAATAGCGTTTTGTCGACGGAAACGTCTCGCCGCTCAGATAAAGCGGTGGTTTTCCCGCCCTCGCAAGAAACAGACAAAACGCTATTGCGGCGGAGGTCGTACCCACCCCTCCGCTCGCTGCGGCAAACAAGTAGAGTCCTTTTTTCGGCGGCTTTTCCGAAGCCAAAGCTGTGTCTCCGCCCATGTCAACACAGCCGGTTTCGTAAAATCCCGAAAAAAGTGCCATCCACTTGTCCGCACTCTGGTATTTACAAGCGGTGATAAAAAATGGATCAGTATATTCCGGGTCATCCGATAAAACCACTACTGCACAGTTCTTTTCAATATTTGATACTGTGGCTTTGGATGCCTTCGCTCTGTCAATGAGAAAAATATCAATAACTTTTTCCCTCGCAGCAATCTGAGCCTTTTTTATTCCCGGAAAGTCCGTTATAAAGATTTTCGACCCATAAGTTCTGGTCATAATTTTTTCAAAACGTTCTACGAAAATTTTGTCTTCATCGAGGATTCCTATTCGCATGTCAAAAACCCCTCTCAAAAAAAGTCCCTCTATATATAGAATACTTTTCGAGGCCAAAATCAGACAAAAAAAGAACGAAAGGTCGAAAAAACCTCTCGTTCGGTCGTTATGTTATAAAATTTTATGTCTATTTTATGAACTCCGATTTTTTTTGATTATGTCAAAACACCGCTTTTCAACACTGTTTTCTCCGGTTGTTTTTACATCTTTATATGTCTCATCCATATATTCTGAGAGCTTGTCAGATGCCATACTGTTCAGAACATCGGAAGCATAGTCCGAATAAAGTGATGAACCGTCTTCTTTCTGAACCAGAAAGATATAATCATCATACGTGAGTACGGCTACTTCATCTTTTTCAAGAGCGGAAACATCTGAGAAAAAATTTTTCGGATAGGACGTGTCGTCGGACGTAACCGATACAACCGGCATTTCGGATTCCGCAGTTCCTCCGTTTCCCGTTACGTACTCAAAATTTACCTCATCTATAGTCTTTTCATCCGTTATTTTTTCTTTCAGTTCCTCAAAATTCTTTTTTATCTCCGAAATCTCGGTGTCACTCTGAGGCACGGTATTTCCCTTGTCATCAGTTGTCATAAGATATGCCGTTATTGCTTTGCAAAAAACATAATTCTCAGAAAAATATGCCTTTTTGCCGTCCTCGGTAATTGCCTCATCACCGTCGTCACCGTAAACCGCTTTGATAATTGCCTCCTTATATGCGGCACTCTCCTTGATTTTAGTCAGAGTTTCTTTTGAAACGCCTATTTTTTTGTAGTAGCCGCCATAGGTGTTCCAGAGTGAATTAACAGAACTTGCTATGTCGGATTTCTGTGCCGATGAAAGCTCAAGGCCTCTCGATTTAAACTCGGAATTTACGCGTATATAGTCAAGACACTCATTCTCTGCTTTTTCTCTTGCCTCAGACTCTGTAAGCTCTGAATTGTTTCCGCTCAATATTCTGTCAAGATAGTATGTATAGATGTCCGAGCCGATAGCTTCTCCGCCGATTGACAAAGCCGTATCGGTTTCGGATGAATCTTTACAGGCAGAAAGCCCTAAAAGCATAGCTGCAATCAAAACAGCAAAAAATATATATGTAAAATACGCGGTTTTCTTTTTCATAAAACAATCCTTTCAAAAAAACTACAGTAAGGATTATACAACTTAGACAAAAAAAAAACAACCAACCATGCGGTCAGTTGTTTTATTCGTGTCGGCATCGACCTATTTTCCCGGGAGGCTGCCCTCCAAGTATTTTCGGCACTAGTGAGCTTAACTACCGTGTTCGGGATGGGAACGGGTGGACCCTCACTGTTATTAACACCGACTTGCGACAAGTGGAATTATAACACTACATACAACCAATTGCAAGAACTTTTTTTATAAATTGAAAAATTCAAATATACAGACAATTATATAATGCATTTTATACGGCATTATGATAAAATATGTAATCAAAAGGACGGTGTTTATTTTGAAAAAGTTGAAAATAATTCTTTCAGTTTCTTCATTTCTTCTCGCAAGCATTATATCTGCTTTGATATGCATAAGCATATGGGCAAACAAGCCACGCAACATACGTATACCACTTGAAAACACATCTATTGTCTAAACTGTCGAAAGACAACAAAAATACAATCAAAATTCGGGGCTTCATGGTATATTTTCACCATGATTCACTCGAATTTTTTTATAACCGCAAATTGTATCACATATCATCTGCATATGCAATAGATTTTTCTTGCATTATATCGAACAAATATAGTATAATAATTTTGTACAAATTGACTTTTTTGGATGGGGGAATTCTTTTGCCGGCAGATTTACATTGTCATACCCGACTTTCAGACGGCTCGCTTGGAATTGAAGATCTTATTCTTCTTGCTAAGCGCAGCGGCGTTGATACCATTGCAATTACAGATCATGATTGCCTTGCCGGTACAGTCAGGGGTAAAATAATCGGAGAACGTCACGGTATAACAGTTGTTCCGGGCGTAGAAATTTCTGCTTTTGATGCAGAACATGAAAAAAAGGTACATATACTTTGCTATCTTGCGGAAAATCCGGATAGGCTTGAGGGACTTTGCAGACGAAATTCACTTGCAAGAAGAAAAGCAAGTCAACTTATGGTTGTAAAGGCATCGCAGCGCTATCCTATTTCCTCAGAGTTGGTTCTCAAATGTGCAGCCGGCTCAACAAACATTTACAAACAGCACATCCTTCATGCGCTTATGGAATGTGGATATTCTACTGAGATATTCGGAAATATGTATGATGCTCTTTTCAATAAGGACAATCCGGACAACATCATTGTCCAGCCTAAATTCCCTGAGCCGCTTGAAGTTCTTGAGGCAATTCATGAGGCCGGCGGAATAGCAGTTCTCGCACATCCGGGTGCGTATGACAATTTTGACATACTTCCGACTCTTATCGAAAACGGACTTGACGGGGTTGAAGTGTGGCACCCGAGAAACAGCGAAGAAGACAGCGAGAAACTTATTTCCATTGCGAAGAAGCACTCTTTGCTCATGACCGGAGGTTCTGATTTCCACGGTATGTACAGTTCAAACATCACACATCTTGCAGACTGTACTACACCGGATGAGAACCTTGCTGCTCTTATGGGATACCAGGCAAAGCAGAGAAGAGCAAGAAAAAAGGCCGCAGCAAAAGAAGCCTCCACGAAAACCGAAAAATAATAAGGAGAATAACCTTGCTAAACAACAGAGAAGACAGTGACGTCAAAATCTTCAGACCATCAAATAATTCCGCTAATGACTGCGATATTCTTTCATCGGTAGAAGGGATGAATTATCACAGACAAAACGGAAATGTTGAGCATGCCAAGGAATTGGGAACAAGACTTGCAAATATTTCTTTCGAAGAAAACCTGCATAAAAATCTTGACAACTCTCTTTTATCGGATGAATTCTTTCACCAGGTTTATACCCTTGTTCTGTTTTCTACGGAAGCAGCTCTCAATTATTATCTTCCCTCTCAGCAGTTATCGACTATTGCTATTAACTCTCTGCATGAAGCACTGAGCACAAAGAATCTTGAATTTTATGATTCTGTTGTAAACAGTCCGGCTTTTTCTTTCTATTATCTCAGTGTCAGAAAGGGCGGAACCGACATACCAAAGGATATCGGTGAAGCCTTCGCTATGCTTTGCAGAAAAGAAAGCGACCCGTTCTTCATCGAAGAAGGAAGCAAGATTTATTCCATGGTTTTGGATTTTGTCGAAGCAGAAATTTCTGACGCGCATTTTGTAAATTAAAAATACTTGCAAAAGGGGTTTGTCAAACATTTGACAAACCCCTTTTTATATGTATAATTTTATTGTAACTCATTAATAATTATTTTTATAAGTTTTAATGAACATTGATGAAAGGGGTTTTTGACTTTATGAATTACACATCAGAAGTTCAAAACATGTGCGTGGTTGCAAAAGGTCCTAACCACGGTCCGGCTCCAATCCCGGAAGAGGGAAAATGGGTCAAGGCATATGAAATCAAGGACATCTCCGGTTTCACACACGGTGTAGGCTGGTGTGCTCCGCAGCAGGGTGCATGTAAGCTTTCGCTTAATATCAAAGACGGTATCATCGAAGAAGCTCTCGTTGAAACAATAGGTTGCTCCGGAATGACACACTCCGCGGCTATGGCAGCTGAGATACTTCCGGGAAAAACAATCCTCGAAGCGCTCAACACTGACCTTGTTTGCGACGCTATCAACACAGCTATGCGTGAACTCTTCCTTCAGATAGTATATGGTCGTTCGCAATCTGCTTTCTCAGATGACGGCTTATCAGTAGGTGCAGGACTTGAGGACCTCGGTAAAGGTCTCCGTTCACAGGTAGGTACCATGTACGGAACAAAGCTTAAGGGCGTACGTTATCTTGAAATGGCTGAGGGTTATGTCACAAGACTTGCACTTGATGAAAATGACGAGGTTATCGGCTACGAATTCGTTTCACTCGGGAAAATGACAGATTTCATTAAAAACGGTGACACACCGAATGACGCATATAACAAGTCAATAGGTACTTACGGCAGATTTGCTGATGCTAAGAAGTACATTGATCCAAGAAAAGAATAATTCGGGGAGGAGGAAATCTTTATGGCTTTATTTGAAAACTATGAAAGACGTGTTGATAAAATCAACGGCGTTCTTAAAGAATATGGCATTTCTTCCATTGAGGAATGCAAAGAAATCACACTTGAAAAAGGTATTGACGTTGACAAGATAGTCAGAGGTACACAGCCAATCTGCTTTGAAAATGCTGTTTGGGCTTATACCGTAGGTTCCGCAATAGCAATAAAATCAGGTTGCACAAAGGCTGCTGACGCTGCAGCTGCAATCGGTGTAGGTCTTCAGTCATTCTGTATTCCGGGATCCGTTGCCGATAACAGACAGGTTGGTCTTGGTCACGGAAATCTCGGAAAAATGCTCCTTTCCGAAGAAACTGAGTGCTTCTGCTTCCTTGCAGGTCACGAAAGCTTTGCCGCTGCGGAGGGTGCTATAAAAATCGCACTTAATGCAAATAAGGTAAGAACAAAACCTCTTAAAGTTATCCTTAACGGCCTCGGTAAAGACGCAGCAATGATCATTTCAAGAATAAACGGTTTCACATATTGCAAAACAGAATTTGACCCGTATACCGAAACAGTAAAGGTTGTTTCTAAAACAGCTTATTCAGACGGGCCGCGTGCTGACGTTCGTTGCTACGGTGCAGATAATGTTCCGGAGGGCGTTGCAATAATGAAGCTTGAAAATGTCGGAGTTTCCATCACAGGTAACTCGACAAATCCGACCAGATTCCAGCATCCGGTTGCAGGTACCTACAAAAAATGGTGCGTTGAAAACGGAGTTAAGTATTTTTCAGTTGCATCCGGCGGCGGTACAGGACGTACACTTCATCCTGATAACATGGCTGCAGGTCCTTCTTCTTACGGTATGACAGATACCATGGGGCGTATGCATTCAGATGCTCAATTTGCCGGTTCTTCATCAGTTCCTGCTCACGTTGAGATGATGGGTCTCATCGGTATGGGCAACAACCCAATGGTAGGCGCAACAGTTGCTTGTGCGGTTGCAATTGAAGAGGCAATGAAATAAAATAATTTTCTTATAAAAAAAGTTTCTGTGGAACAAAGCCCACAGAAACTTTTTTCTTTTAAATCTCACAGTTCTCGGTTGATTTACTCTCTTGCTGATTTTTCTTTTTTCCTTCGTATTTTTCTTTCGGAATTCCTTTTTTATCAATTTTTCCGTTGATAAAGTCACGGAACAAAGAATAAAGAACAGAACAAAGAGGAATGAATATAAGCATTCCCGCAACTCCCATAAGATCTCCGCCTATAGTAATTGCAACCAGTACCCATATTGACGGAAGACCTACGGAGCCTCCCACAACGTGCGGATAAATAAGGTTTCCCTCTATTTGTTGAAGAACAAGGAACATAATAACAAATATAAGCGCTTGCTTCGGACTCTGTATCAAGATAAGAATCGCTCCGACGGCACATCCTATAAATGCTCCGAATATCGGAATAAGTGCGGTAAGTGAAATAAGAACACTTATCAAAATGGTATACGGCATTCCGAAAATACTCATTGTTACAAAGAACATAAGACCAAGTATGCACGCTTCAAGGCACTGGCCTGTAATAAAGCTTGAAAATGTACGATTTGACAATTCACATATATCTATAAATTTGCCGACAACCTTTTCGGAAAAAGTTGCGTACAGTACCTTTTTAAACTGCCTTGCAAGTTCTTCTTTTCTGAAAAGAATATATATTGAAAAAGCAAATGCAATGAAAAAAGTAGCAAATCCGCTTACTATACTGCTTACAACTCCCACCGTTGATGACAGCACTCCTGACGCTCCTGTAAGAACAGAAACGGCCTTTTTATAAATCCCTTCATAGTCAAGATCAATATCTTTCGTAAAATTCGCAATTTCCGGATTCTTATTTCTAAACTCCGTAAAGAATTCCTGCACCTGCTTTATAAAGTCAGGCAGCTGCTCAGTCAATTGTCTTATTGTATCAATAAGTTCCGGTACAATTACAAAAGTTGCAAGGCCTAAAACAAGAAGAACAATTAGCAATGATAGTATATATGAAATTGCTCTTTTCCCTTTAAAGCTCGGATTTTTTTTGAATAATTCTCCCTCTATTTTTTTCATGGGAACATTAAAAACAAATGCTATACATCCACCGAGAATAAACGGAAAAATTAAATCAATAACTTTCCCGAGTATTGTAAAAAGTGTTCCGATATTTTCAATCGCCACAAACATCAGGATAACCAAAAAACACAGGAGTAGGATTTTTTTCATGTTCTCCTTGTTGAGAAAATTCTCAGTGCTCATATTTCATCCTCCTTATTTTTTCTGTTTAACTACCGGATAAATAATATCATATTTTCAGAGTTAAAAAAAGTATTATTGCATTGCCATATATATTTTGATAAAATCTTTTCATAAGAGTTTTATACCGAAAAGAGTGATTACATTGAACAAAAGAGAGGATTACATCTCCTGGGATGAGTATTTCATGGGAATTGCTATGCTCTCTGCCATGAGAAGCAAAGATCCAAACACACAGGTCGGTGCATGCATTGTAAATGAAAAAAATAAAATACTGTCCGTAGGTTATAACGGTTTTCCTGTTGGCTGCAATGATGATATTTTTCCGTGGAACCGTGACGGCGATGACGAATACAATACCAAATACCCTTATGTTTGCCACGCAGAGCTCAATGCAATTCTCAACAATTCCGGCGGAAACCTTGAAGGCGCTAAAATTTATGTTGCCCTCTTTCCGTGCAACGAATGCGCAAAGGCAATTGCTCAGTGTGGAATAAAAGAAGTTATTTATCTTTCTGACAAATATGACGGAACACCCGGAAATATGGCCTCAAAAAGGATTCTTGACTCCGCAGGTGTAAAATATACAAAATTGCATGGTATCCGCGACGAAATCCTTATAGATTTCAGAGAAGAACATGTCTGAAATGCTCATAGAGATAAGTTAAATAATGAAGACCCCAATTTTCGGTTTAACCGAAAATTGGGGTCTTCTGATTTTTTATGATATTTTAGTTCTGCTTATTCGATACATTTGCCGTCGTTTCCTCGGATGTCGGAGAAACCTCCGTTGTTCCTTCAGTCACCTCTGAAGTATCTGTTGCAGCCGGATCCGTAGTTATTTTACTCGGGTCTGTAGTAACTTCTAATCCATTTGTAGCAGGTTCGGTATTTTTTGAATAACTATTGCTGCTCTTTGTAACACTGCTCGTGTATGAATAATTGCTATTCTTCGTCTGAGATGCAGTGCTCTTCAGCGAAATCGGTGAAGTTCTGTCTTCAGAAAGATTGATATTTGATTTTCCGTAAAGAAGCATCTGGAGCTCATGAGCCGCAGCTTCATAGTCAATGAGCCAAACTGATTGACCATTTCCTGCGGTTCCTGTTTTTCCGGTAGTTTCCGAAGGCATAGTATCCTGCGTTATCGGAAATTTAAGCCATCCACCCGATACCGCCTTTGTCGCAAAACTTACCATCTCGGAATTGCTCATACTTGTTTTAACATTCGGAAGTAAAGTATTAATCGCACTGTTTATCTTTGAAAGGCTTGCGTCTTTAAAACCGGTCATAACAGCTGAAATTACTCTTCTCTGTCGTTCTGTTCTTCCGACATCAGAATCAAGTTTTCTGATTCTGCAAAACATAAGGGCCTTTTCTCCGTTGAGGTGATTCATGCCAGCGGTAAAGCTTACAGGATTTCCGGTAAATGTCCACTCTCTCCATGTACTGTTGAGGTATGATGCCTCTTTTTCGGTAACATTTACATCGACACCGCCGAGAGCATCTATAAGGAGCGGGAAGGAATCAGTGTCAACCATAACATAATCATCGATTTCTATCTTATAATCATTTTCTATAGTTTCAATAAGGCACTTGATTCCGCCTTTTCCGTATGCCCAATTAAGCTTGCCGAAGGTTGCGGTTTTTCCGCCGGGGGCAATATATGTCCAGCTGTCTCTGTAAAACGATACCATTGAAATAGTTTCAACTTTTTCATTAACGGAAACAAGCATCATTGAGTCTGTAAGTCCGTCCCTTTGTCCGACAAGAAGAACATTTTTTACATAACTTGCAGACATTTTCTTTCCACCGTTTGTTGCCCATTTTTTAAGGTAATCATTGAGCGATGTCGCATCTGTTATGCTGTCCATATCTTCTATGTTTATTTCCTCATAGGTTATGTCCTCATCACCGGTAAAGTCATCCTGTTTTATAAGGGAAAGTTTTGACCATATAAAAGCACCGACAATTATAGCAAGAATCAAAATGACAGCGATAATAATTATCAAAACCTTCTGAGCTTTTCCTCTCCTCGCCCACCAATTCTTCATGCGGCGTGAAAAGGGGATTTTTTCTTTTCCGGTATCACTTGAAATATCTTCAAAAATCTGAGTTTCCGGCTGTTTGCTTTCTTTTGGCAATGTGCTCGGACTGTTTTCTTCGTTATTTTTGTTGTCATCCTCGTCATCAATTGCTTCAAGATACACACTGAAGTCTATCTCATCTTCATTTCTTTGCTTCTTTTCCATAGGAATTTACTTATCCCACCAATCCATAAAGAGTAAGTTATTTATTCCCCGAGTTTTTTGTCTGCTTCTTCTTTTTCATTTTCAGATGTCACAACTTCCTGCTTTTCCCATTCTTCTCTTATGGAAGCAAGTGTAATGAGCTTATCTTCTCCTGTTATTCTCATTACCTTTACTCCCTTTGCAGGTCTGGTAACACAGTTGATTTCCTCAGAAGCGATTCTTATGATAATACCGCTTGATGAAATCATGATAATTTCGTCATCAGGTTCTACAACACGAATTGCCGCAACCTTACCGTATTTATCAACTCTGTAGTTAAGAAGTCCCGAACCGCCGCGTTTTTGTACCTTATAGTCACCCGGTACACTTCTGCGTCCGTATCCGGTTTCAGAAACTGTAAGAATTGTTGCGTCTTCCTTGATTACATCGAATCCGACAACCTCATCATTTTCCTTCTTAAGAGTAATGGACTTAACACCGCGGGCTGTACGTCCGAGTGTTCTCGCATCTGTCTCGTTGAAGCGGATACTCATGCCCTCTTTTGTTGCAACGATAAGATCATCTGTACCGCTTGTGAGACGAACCCATGAAAGTTCATCATTTTCATCAAGATTTATTGCAATAAGCCCGCTCTTTCTTACATTTTTGTAATCAACAAGAGGGGTACGTTTTATTATACCCTTCTTTGTCATCATACAAAGGTATTCCTCACCTTCAACCTCGGGTACCCGAAGCATGGAGGTTACTTTTTCGCCCGGCATAAGAGGCAGAACATTTACAATGTTTGTGCCCTTACTCTGTCTGGATGCCTCAGGTATTTCATAACCCTTTATTCTGTATGTACGTCCGAGATTTGTAAAGAACATAACAAAATCATGAGTGGAGCATGTGAACATCGTCTCAGTTACATCATCTTCCTTTTGAGTCATACCTGAGATTCCGCGTCCGCCTCTGTGCTGTGTTTGATACTCGGTAGTCGCCATTCTCTTTATGTAACCCATATGTGTAAGCGTCATTACACATGCTTCCTCCGGAATGAGGTCCTCAATATCAACTTCACCGGATACATTGCATATTTCCGTGCGGCGGTCATCACCGTACTTGTCGGCAATAACTTGCGCCTCTTCTTTTATAAGCTCAAGAACTTTTGCCTCATCTGCAAGAATAGCTTCAAATTCCGCAATCTTCTCATGAAGATTTTCAAGTTCATCCATGATCTTTTTAATTTCAAGTCCGGCAAGTTGTCCGAGTTGGAAATTGACAATGGCAGTTGCCTGCGGATCATCAAATCCGTACTTTTCGATAAGAGCAAGCTTTGCTTCCGCCTTTCCTCCCTTTGTGTGGCGGATTGTGTCTATGATTTCGTCGACAATATCTATCGCTTTTGCAAGACCTTCAAGAATATGAGCTCGTTCTACCGCTTTTTTTAAATCAAATCTTGTACGCCTTATTATTATTTCCTTTTGGAAGTCAATATACTGTTCGAGTATTTCTTTAAGGGTGAGAATTTTAGGCTGTCCGTCAACAATTGCAAGATTGATAACACCGAATGATGACTGCAGCTGTGTATACTGGAATAATTGATTGAGAACAACGTTCGGGTTTGCATCTCTCTTAAGGTCAATGGAGATATACATGCCGTGCATTGATGAATAATCATTTACATCAGCAATGCCTTCTATTCTTTTTTCCTTTACAAGGTCTGCAATACTTTCAATAAGTCTCGCTTTATTTACGTTGTAAGGAATTTCAGTAACTTTTATTTCATAGCGACCGTTCGGCTTTTCAACAATTTCCGTGCGTGCACGAACCGTTATTTTTCCTCGTCCTGTTGCATATGCCGCTCTTATTCCCGAACGTCCCATGATAATTCCCGCTGTGGGGAAGTCGGGACCCGGTATATGTTCCATAAGTTCCGGAAGTTCAATATCCGGGTTATCAATAACCGCACACATTCCGCTTATAACCTCACGAAGATTGTGAGGAGGAATATTTGTTGCCATACCTACGGCGATACCCATTGATCCGTTTACAAGTAAGTTCGGATAACGTGACGGTAAAACAGTCGGCTCCTTAAGACGGTCATCATAGTTTGACATAAAGTCAACTGTATCTTTATCAATATCCTGAAGCATGCGCAAGGATATTTTACTCATTCGTGACTCTGTATAACGGTAAGCTGCCGGCGGATCTCCGTCAATAGAGCCGAAGTTTCCGTGCCCGTCAACGAGCGTATATCTCATTGAGAATGACTGTGCAAGTCGAACCATTGCATCATAAACGGAGGAGTCACCGTGCGGATGATATCTACCGAGTACCGATCCGACTGTGTCGGCACACTTTCTGTATGGCTTGTCCGGTGACAAGCCGTTTTCAAACATAGTATATAAAATTCTTCTGTGTACGGGTTTAAGTCCGTCACGAACATCCGGCAGAGCACGCTGTATGATAACTGACATTGAGTAGTCGAGGAAAGATTTTCTCATTTCATTGTTAAGATCAACGGCAACTACTTTCGATGTTTCAAGATTTTCACGAAATTCCTGTTCTTTTTTCTTCTGCATTTCGGCAGACATTTTTTTAAGAGACATTGTTCTTTCCCCTCCTCTCAGACATCAAGATTTTGTACGTATTTTGCGTTTTTCTCAATAAACTCACGGCGTGGCTCAACCTTATCACCCATGAGAATTGAGAACGTTTCATCTGCTTCCATGGCATCTTCAAGATGAACTTTCAGCATAATACGTGTTTTCGGATCCATCGTAGTTTCCCAAAGCTGTACGGGATCCATCTCACCAAGACCTTTGTATCGCTGTATATCACATGAACCACCGAGTTCTGCTATCTTTTCATCTCTCTCTTCGTCAGAGAATGCATAGAAGAACTTCTTTCCCTTTGAGACTTTGTAAAGAGGAGGCTGGGCAATATACACATGGCCCTCTTCAATAAGCGGCCTCATGTAACGGAAGAAGAATGTAAGAAGAAGTGTTCTGATATGAGCACCGTCTACGTCGGCATCGGCCATAAGGACTATTTTGTTATAACGAAGTTTTGAAATATCAAAATCTTCCCCGATTCCCGTGCCGAGAGCAGTAACAACCGGCGTCAATTTATCATTTCCTATTACCTTATCAAGACGTGCTTTTTCAACGTTGAGCATTTTACCCCAAAGAGGAAGGATTGCCTGATACTGTCTTTCTCTTCCCTCTTTTGCTGAACCACCTGCGGAATCTCCCTCGACGATGTAAAGTTCTGTAAGCTCTGCATTTTTATCAAGACAGTCTGCAAGTTTACCCGGAAGTGAGTTTCCTTCAAGCGCAGTTTTTCTTCTGGCAAGATCTCTTGCTTTTCTGGCTGCCTCTCTTGCTCTGGATGCATCAAGCGCCTTTGAAAAAATTGCCCTTGCAACTGAAGGATTTTCCTCAAAATATTCCATGAGTTTATCATAAACAGTTTTTGAAACCAAAGGAGTCATTTCGGTATTTCCGAGTTTTCCCTTTGTCTGTCCTTCAAATTCCGCTTCTGTAAGCTTTACTGAAATAACCGCAACAAGACCCTCACGGACATCCTCACCGGAGAGTTTCTTGTCCCCGTCTTTTAAGATATTGTATTTTTTTCCGTAGTCATTGAAAACACGGGTAAGTGCGGTTTTGAAACCTGTTTCATGTGTACCTCCGTCGATGGTACGGACGTTGTTCGCAAAACTGTAGATAATTTCGTTATAACTGTCGTTGTAAGCGAGTGAAATATCTACTTCTCTGTCACCCTTAACCGAATTGAAAGAAATAGGGTTTTCATGGAGTGGGGTAAATCCGCGTCCTGCAATTATATGTTCAACAAATGAAGTTATACCGCCTTCATAGCAGTAAACTTCCTGATGCGGCTCTTCTTTTCTGGTATCTGTCAGCGTAATTTTAAGACCTGCATTGAGGAAAGCCTGTTCTCGAAGTCTTTTTTCAAGAACATCAAAATCATACTCCGTGGTTTCCTGAAAAATTTCCGGAGAAGCTTTAAAACGAATAAGAGTACCTGTTTCTTCCGTATCTCCTATTATTTTAAGATTTTCAATCGGAACACCCATTTCAAATTTCTGATAATGAACATGCCCCGCCTGAGATACTTCAACCTCAAGCCATTCAGAAAGAGCATTAACAACTGAAGAACCGACACCGTGAAGACCACCGGATACTTTGTATCCCGATCCTCCGAATTTACCTCCGGCATGGAGTACCGTAAGAACGACTGTAACAGTTGAAATACCCATTTTTTCATTTATTCCTACCGGAATACCGCGTCCGTTATCGCGGACTTCAATTATATCTCCGGGAAGAATATTTACTTCAATATGGGTACAACATCCGGCAAGTGCCTCATCAATCGAGTTATCAACAATTTCATAAACAAGATGATGAAGACCTTTCGGTCCCGTTGATCCTATGTACATACCCGGACGCTTACGAACAGCTTCAAGTCCTTCAAGAACCTGAATCTGATCCGCACCGTATTCTTCGGTTACTACTGTATCCATCGATTCTACGTCATCAAAATCTCCTATTTGAGCTTCCAACATAGTCTCTTTCTCCTCAGCAAGGATTTCCGCACTTTTTTCTTCTGAAGACTCTTTTACTTCTTCATCATCTAAAAGTTCGGAATTTGTGTTTTCAATATCCAAATTAAAAACCTCCATCTAAAGATTTGGTTGAAAAACGTTTGACTAAAGTTGCCGGTGACAACTGAGATATATAAACTTTTTCATTTCCGTTTTTATTGCATACTACAAATGATTTAGGAAGTTCATAAGATACATTGACAACTTTTCCCTGCTTTTCAGCTTCAGAAAGATATTTTCTGGTATGCTTTGAAACAGTTGTATTGTCAATGTCAAATATACCTACTATTTCATCTGTTTTTACGACTGTATATTGACCTAAGTGCAGGAACATATTTCTCCGTCCTTCATTTCAAATACTTTTCCGTTTTTTGATTTGAGTATAGAAGACGGTTCACAACATGTTATAAATACCTGCCAATCATGTATATGATTGAGAATATAATCCTGTCTGCCGTCATCAAGTTCGCTCATAACATCATCCAAAAAGGCTATCGGTTGTTTTCCGGTAATCTTTTTCATAACAGCAGCTTCCGAAAGTTTCAGTGACAGTGCACAGGATCTTTTTTGTCCCTGAGAAGCAAAAGCTTTTGCGGATATTCCGTCAAGCTTTATGAGAATATCATCTTTATGAGGCCCGATAGAGGTTATTCGATTTAAAATATCCTCTTCTCGGCTTTCCTTTAATTTATAAAGAAAGTCTTCTTTTATTTCATCTGTTGTTTTTCCTTCAAATGAAACAGGTGATTCATATTCAAGTGAAATTTTTTCTTTTCCGCTTGAAATTCCCTCATAAATACTCTCAAGAAACGGTTTCATTTCATTGAGATATTTTATTCTTTGAGTAATTATCGTTGCACTGTACAAACTGAATTTCTCATCCCATATGTCAAGTGTATTTATGAGTTCTCTGTGATACGGAATATCCTTAAGTAAAATATTTCTCTGTTCGAGAATTTTATTGTATTTACTTAAAACATTTGAGTATTTCGGTTTTAACTGACAAAGGGCGGTATTTATAAACTTTCTTCTTTCAGAAGGTCCTCCCTTTACGAGATTTAAATGATCAGGAGTAAAAATTATTCCGAAAAATTCTCCGAACAATTCGGAACAGGAAGGATAATTTATCCCGTCCAGCTCCAACCTCTTTTTTTCATCTATTGTAATTACTGCACTTTGATTTCTGACTTCATCAAAAAAATTCATTTCTATTTTTGAAAAGTCACTGCCGAATTTTATAAGTTCTTTTTCCTTTGAACCTCTGAAAGAACGACAACCCGTAAAA
>CAVGIJ010000013.1:0-37023 GCA_963629305.1 Acutalibacteraceae bacterium | reverse complement strand
GGGCTGTGCAAACCACTAGTTTACTAGTGGTTATGATTTGCTTTTAAAATGACATGTTATTCTACCACTTCAAGTCCTGCGGTTTTAGGCTCGCAGACGAAGACTTCTTCAAAATCTTTTGAAAGTTCATTTGCGCATGAACGAGCGGATATTTCAGACTCGAAAATACCGTATACGGTGGGGCCGCTGCCGCTCATGCAGGTGGCAACTGCTCCGAATCTTCTCATGCAGGCTTTTATTTCGACGCGTTCCGGAACCTCGACAAACTGCTCAAATACATTTTGTATGAGGGTGTACATCTTCTTGTTATCGCCGGTTGCGAGTGCTCTGACAATTCCGTCTCTGTCTGAATGACGTATATTGGTTGCACTGTCAAATGCATCGTATGCCTCTTTTGTTGAGACATCCTGGTGAGGCTTTACAAGAACAAAAAACATACCGTCAAGCGGTGGGAGCGGTGCAAGGACTTCGCCGATATCCATGGCGGCCATTGTGCCGCCCTTTAGACAAAACGGTACATCGGCACCGACTTTAACCCCTATTTTGCAAAGCTCTTCAACGGAAAGGTTCGTTCCTAGTAAACGGTCAAGTCCCATTATTACAGCGGCACCGTCGGCGCTTCCACCTGCAAGTCCCGCGGCAAACGGTATGTGTTTTTCAATATGTATCTGTATACCCGGGTTTTTTGCACCTGTATACTCAAAAAATCTGCAGGCGGCTTTGTATGCAATATTTTTTTTATCACATGGCAGACTCGGCTCAGAGCAGGTCAAGTTTATTGAATCTTTTTGACCGCCGGTTGTTATGGTTATCTCGTCATATATGCCGACGGATTGCATGATCATAAACAGGGTATGGTAGCCATCCTCTGTTTTTTTTATTATGTCGAGCATAAGGTTTATCTTTGCATACGCATTTATTTTCATCAATCCGCCCCCGTGAAACTTCAACTTACCGATAAATTTTATCATATTTTCATATGTTTTTGAATATAATTTTTGCGGCCTGTCCATAATGAGATCAGAAAGGACGGTTTTAATATGAAACTCACTTTAAGACAGACACAGAAATTAATAATCGCGGCAGTGACCGTTATCTTTTTTCTTGGGATAACGCGGGAAAGACATATTCTCCGGAGCCGACAATGTAAAAGATGCCGGAAAGTACCGTGTGGTGAAGATTGTTATAGGAGATGGTTTGGGTCATAATTGGTGGTGCGTCATGTTCCCTGCGCTGTGTATACCGGGAGCAAGCGAGGACGTATCGATTGACGATGTACTTACAGACAGCGAAACAAAATTTGTGAAATCCGATCCTAAAATAGACGTAAGATTTAAAATTGTTGATGTCGTTGACAAAATGACTAAAATATTTAAAATTAATTAACATAATATTGGTAGTTTACAGGTTGCAATTTGTCCTGTCTAATGGTATCATTGTGAATAACATGTGAACTTATACGTGAAATTGTAATTATAAATTTACATTTTATACATTTGTTTGAATCGATTGGCACATTTGTATTTGGATTGGTGGTAGTTTTTATGAAAAAGGGGAATAGGTTGCTCAAACTGATTGTCACGCTGTGTATGACGATTGTCTTGCTGACAACCTTCTTTGTACAGTCGTTTGCTGCAGAGGATAAAGGTTGGATGGCTACAAGAGAAGACATAAGCAGCACCGGCGAACTTGTTGTCCCAAATGGAACAATAACAGTAACATCACATGCACTTGATCGTCTGGTGTCAGGTACTGTTGAAATAATTAAGATACCAAACACGGTTAAGATTATAGAAAGCGGCGCTTTTGATAAGGCTTACAGATTGACAATTGTTGAGATTGATAATTATGAAGGCGGTATAGAGATAGAAGAAAAAGCTCTTCCGAGCGAGATCGAAGTTAAATATTTGCGTGAAAAACCCACTACTCCTCCAGCAACCACAGCTGCACCGATTGCACAGATTAATGATAATGATACTACGCCAACAACACGTTCTGCCAATCCCACACAAAGTACAACTGTCGCACCGGTACCACCAACTACGAAGAAGAACTCTACCACCACAACAAAAAAATCAGAAACCATAACAGCAAAAGAGGAGACCACTACACAGGAGGCAACTACCACCGAAGTTACGGAGTCAACTCCTTTCTCAGATGCGAAGTCTCAACTTGAAGATGTTGAAGTATGGGATAAGCTTATAAACCAGACCACAGAACAAGCTGCTGCACCGCAGCAGAAGCAGGTAAGCGGATTCGCAAAAGGAGCATCATATGCAGCAGTTGCTGTTGTAGCTGTTTCCGCAATCGGTCTCGGAATACTTAAGTTTAAAAAGTAAATATCTATTAATGATGCGTCGCTACCGCAGGGTAACGACGCATACTTTTTGCACAAAAATCTGACGTATTTTTTAGTTTTTTCGCCAATTCATCAATTGACGTTATAATCGTATTTTTTTATAATAAAGCGTACTCTTAACAGAAGGTTTTCATGTACTGTATAAAGAAGTCCGCCTATCAGGGGAGGGAAATGAAATGAGCCATTATTTTGATGCCGCACTGCATGAGGCAAAATCTTTTGTGGAACATCTGGCTATATGTGCAAAATGGATTGTATTGTCTCTTGCTTCCGGTCTTGCTTTGGGGCTTGTTTCATTTGCCTTTTCGAAATGTCTTTCGTTTGTGACGGATTTTCGTCTTGAACACGGGAAGATAATATGGGCTCTTCCGTTTGCGGGACTGTTTATAGTTTTTATTTATGAAAAATTCGGCTCAAAGGTTTCAAAGGGAACCAATATGGTATTGGCGGCTATAAATTCGGATGAAAAAATCCCCGTTATTATGCTGCCGCTCATTTTTATAAGCACCGTTATTTCTCATTTGTTCGGCGCATCTGTCGGCAGAGAGGGTGCGGCGCTGCAAATGGGTGCAAGCTTCGGAAATACATTTGCGGATATGCTTAAGCTGAATGAAAATGATAAGAAAATCCTTATTATGACAGGTATGAGCGCCGCATTTTCCGCGCTCTTCGGCACACCGCTTGCTGCTGCCGTCTTTTCAATGGAAGTAATAAGTGTCGGTGTCATGTATTATTCAGCTCTCGTTCCGTGCGTGGTTTCCGCACTTACAGCGGCAAGCGTGGCAAAACATCTCGGTGTTCAGTATGCCGGTTACAAGCTGTCAGAGGTGCCGGAATTCACATGGTATACCGGGAGCATGACCGTGCTTTTAGGCATACTCTTTGCCATAATCAGTATAGCGCTTTGTATGATACTCATTCTATCAGAGCGCGGTATGGTAAATCATATAAAAAATCCTTACATCCGTGTGGTTCTTGTCGGTTTGTTTATTGCATGTTTCACCGCGCTGTCAGGAACTCAGGATTATAACGGACTCGGAACAAACGTCATCACCGCGGCTCTCTCGGGAAGTGTCGTATGGTATGCCTTTATCATAAAGATGCTGCTTACGGGTATTTCGCTTTCCGGAGGGTATAAGGGCGGAGAAATTGTGCCTGTGCTCTTTATAGGAGCGACATTCGGAGCTCTTTGCGGCAATATTCTGGGTTTTGCTCCGGGATTTTGTGCGGCGCTCGGCATGACTGCTGTATTCTGTGGTGTTACCAATTCTCCGATGGCGTCAATTCTTATAGGAATTGAACTGTTCGGCGGAAAGGGAATATGGTTTTTTTGCCTTTGCATTGCCATAAGCTATATGTTATCCGGATACTTCGGGCTTTATAAGAGCCAGCTTATCATATACTCAAAATACAGATCGGTTTATGTTCACAGAAATACAAAAAGATAAATAATACGAGAGGAGAATGGGAATGTCTGAAACCTTTATTATCACTATCGGACGTCAACATGGATGCGGAGGGCGCATAGTGGGAAAAGAACTTGCAAAACGACTCGGCATTGCATATTATGACAAAGAAATTGTGTGCGGTATGATTGCAAAAGAATGCGGTATCTCCGTGGATGCGGTGTCAGAACTTATGGATAAACGCACTTCAAGTCTTCTTTATGAGATGGCGACATTCGGAATGGACAGAAGTCCGCTTGAAGAACAGGTTTTTATCTCCGAAACGAAAATTGTGAAAGAAATCGCAGAAAAATCATCCTGCGTTATAGTCGGTATTTGTGCCGACTACATACTTCGCGACAAGAAGAATATCCTAAAGGTATTCCTCTACGGCGATATACCCGACAGAATAGACAGAATAGTGAACTATTACAAGGACACACCGTCAATGACGGAGCAGGAGCTTAAAACCATAGACAGAAAAAGAGCAAATTACTATCATTTTTTCACGACTCTCAAATGGGGAGAGCGTAAGAACTATGATATGCTTATAAATACCGGAATCGGTGTGGAAAATGTTACAGACATGCTTGAGACGATTGCACGTTCCGGAATCGGAGGGAAAAATTAATGTCTGAAATTCGCACGGAAAATAAGATGGGAACAATGCCGATAGGGAAGCTTCTTATATCTATGGCGGTTCCTATGATGATTTCAATGCTCGTTCAGGCTCTCTACAATGTTGTAGACAGTATGTTCGTTGCAAAGCTTTCGCAGGATGCTCTTACAGCCGTATCCTTTGCATTCTCCATGCAAAATCTCATGATTGCAATAGTTGTGGGAACAGGAGTCGGAGTCAATGCACTTCTTTCAAAAAGTCTCGGAGAAAAGGACAAGAAAACCGTAAACCATACAGCCGGCAATGCAATTTTTCTTGCGGTATGTACATACATTGTCTTTCTTATTCTTGGGCTCACTGTAACCAATGTGTATTTTGATGTTCAGGTAGACGATCCTATCATTTCACAATACGGTAAGGACTATTTGTTTGTTGTCCTTACGTGCTCTTTCGGTATGGTAGGCCAGGTGTGTTTTGAACGCCTTTTGACTTCTACCGGAAAAACATTTTACAGTATGATTACTCAAATTGTCGGTGCCGTTATAAACATAATCCTTGACCCGATAATGATTTTCGGATATTTCGGATGTCCCGCTCTCGGAGTTCGCGGCGCGGCTATTGCGACGGTTATAGGACAGTGTGTGGCATGCATTGTGGCAATAATATTTAATCTCAAATTCAATAAAGAGATTGAGTTTAAGTTTAGACACATAAAACCGAGCGGAACAATAATAAGAAGAATTTATGCCGTAGGTGTGCCTTCAATAGTTATGGCGTCCATATCATCCGTTATGGTATTTGGTATGAATAAAATCCTCATAGGCTTTAACAAAACAGCCGTTGCCGTATTCGGAGTATACTTCAAGCTTCAGAGTTTTGTATTTATGCCGGTGTTCGGTCTCAATAACGGAATGGTACCCATAGTGGCATTTAATTACGGTGCAAGAAGCAGAGAGAGAATCATGAAGACAATAAAGCTTGCTATGGTTTATTCCGTGACAATAATGACGGTAGGCCTTGTAATCTTTGAGACAATGCCGCAGCTGCTCCTCGGAATTTTTGAGTCAAGTAATGCTGCCGAAAATGCCGCTATGATTGAGATAGGAGTGCCGGCACTCAGAATTATTGCCATAAGTTTTATTTCTGCGGGCGTTTGCATAATTATGGGCTCAACCTTCCAGGCGCTTGGCAATGCAATTTACAGTCTCTTTGTTTCGGTTGCACGTCAGCTCATTGTTCTTCTCCCGGTAGCTTATCTGCTCTCACTGTCGGGAAATCTTGAAACAGTATGGTTTGCATTCCCGATAGCCGAAGTGGTTTCATTCTTTATCTCATCGATTTTCTTTAAAAAGACGCTGAAGCTTATAAATTTTGACGAGGTAGACAAGCAGAATAAAACACAGGAAGCTGTTTCGGAAATTGCACAATAAGTTAAAATCCCGAAAAAAATCAAGCGGTTTACCACTATTCGTGGCAAACCGCTTTTCTTATCATTATTTGTTATTGTTTATCAGTGCTCGTCAGTACTGCTTTGCTTATTGTTGTCCAATCTGATGTTTTCGCTACCCTTACCCCAAAGCTTTTTTTCATTTCCCTCTAAGAGGTTTATGATGTTTTTTCTGTGTCTGTAGAATGATATGAGCGGGTAGAGCGCAGCTGTGATAACAATCCAGAAAAGATTCTTGTCCGTGAAATATAGGACAAAAAAAGCGATAAATGAAAGAAACTCAAAGGAAAGAGAAGCCACAGACATGATGCGCGTTATAAGAAGTATGATGAGTGCCGGTATACCGGCAAAAAGAAACGCGCGCCAATCTACCATAAGTATGATACCTATAGAAGCGGCAACACCTTTTCCTCCTTTGAATTTCATATAAAACGGATAGTTATGACCGATAATTGTAAAAATACCCACAAGAAGCTCTATGGCAATGTCAGTTCCGCCGAATAAAAGTCTCGGCACAATTATCGACAAAGCGCCTTTTAGTGCATCTATAATGAGAACCAGCATACCGAACCTTGTACCGAAAACCCGAATTGCGTTGGTGGCTCCCGGATTTCCGCTTCCGTAATCTCTTATGTCAACCCTTTTTACAAGTTTTCCGATGATATATGAAGTTTGAAATGATCCAAGAAGATATGCTATTGCCACTGAAACAAGCACCTGATACCAGATCATAATGTCACCTCGTATTAGTATATTAGAAGATGTTAATAAAGAATAACAGAAGCAGAGTGAAAAATTGCGAATATTTTGTAAAAAATTAAATTCTTTTATTGATGGAACAGATTGTCTGTTTCGTAGGTCGGCTCACAGGTCATATTTATTTTGAGCTTTTTGAATACGCCTGCGTCTACTTGTGAAATGATTACAGTGGTATGAGCTTCACAATCGCGTAAATCCGCAAGGTGATCCATGGCGAGCTTTGCGTTTTTGTCAGTTGCGGCTGCTATAGACAATGCAATAAGTATTTCGTCAGTATGCAGTCTGGGATTTTTGCAGCCCATGGCTTCGGTTTTGAGTCTCTGCATAGGCTCAAATACCATTGGCGGAATAAGGTGAGTGCCGTCGGGAATTTCGGCAAGTTCTTTCAGCGCGTTTAAAAGCATAGCTGATGATGAACCGAGAAGGTCTGTTGTTCTTCCTGTCACGATTTTTCCGTTTGGAAGCTCGATAGCCGATGCAGGCTCTCCGCCGTATTCTTCGGATTTCTTGCAGGCAGCCCCAACAACGGGTCTGTCGGAGATATGGAGCCCTGCTTGCTTCATGAGAAGTTCGAGTTTCATTACAACGCCGTCGTCCACAATTCCCTTTTTCTTATCACAAAGGGCGGTATAGTATCTGCGTATGATTTCCTGGTTTGACGCCTCAATGCAAGCTTTGTCGTCTACAATACAGTTTCCTGCCATATTGACACCCATATCCGTAGGTGATTTGTATGGCGATGTACCGGCTATTTCTTCAAAAATCGCATTGAGAACGGGGAACACCTCAACGTCTCTGTTATAGTTTACCGTTGTTTCTCCGTATGCCTCAAGATGGAATGGGTCAATCATATTGACATCATTGAGGTCTGCTGTTGCCGCCTCGTATGCAAGGTTTACAGGATGCTTGAGCGGAAGATTCCAGATGGGAAATGTCTCGAATTTCGCATAACCCGACTTTATTCCGCGCTTGTTGTCATGGTAGAGTTGTGAAAGGCAGGTAGCCATTTTTCCGCTTCCCGGCCCCGGTGCCGTGATTATAACGAGCTGTCTTTTGGTTTCAATGTATTCGTTTTTACCGAAGCCCGCATCGCTTACTATGAGGGGAATGTTTGACGGATAGCCCTCAATCGGGTAGTGACGGTATACGCTTATACCGAGATTTTCAAGCCTGTTTTGGAAGGCGTCTGCCGCCGGTTGATTGCGGTATCTTGTAAGAACTACCGAACCGACATAGAGGCCTACGGATTTGAATGAATCGATGAGTCTTAAAACATCCAAATCATATGTAATGCCAAGGTCGCCTCTGACTTTGTTCTTTTCAATATCTCCCGCGTTTATCGCGATAACAATTTCGGCCTTGTCACGAAGCTTTAAAAGCATCTGTAATTTACTGTCCGGCTTGAATCCCGGAAGAACCCTTGAAGCATGATAGTCATCAAAAAGCTTACCTCCGAATTCAAGATAGAGTTTACCTCCGAATTTTTCTATTCGCTCTGCAATGTGTTCTGATTGCATGCGGAGGTATTTGTTGTTGTCAAATCCGATTTTTTTCATAGAAATCCCCTTGCTGGTATTGTAGTATCATTAATTGATTTAATTATTACCTTTGGTATTTGTACTTGCGGTGTCGATAAGTCTTGCAACAACTACGTATCTTTCATTCTCATTACCGGTTGTGCAGGTCGACAGAGTAATTGTCTTGGTGTCGTCGGTGAATTTTGTGCTGTCTGTTGCGAAATCACTCTTGTTCAAAACTGATTCATACCACTTTAAATGTTCATCTTCAGAAGTAAAATTCAGTGTATATACGGAATTATCGGTTGTAACTGTCTTTGCCGCCGCAATTTCAAATTTATAGGCTTTTTTTGCGGTGATGATGTAGACATATTTGTGCCCGTCTTTGTACTCCTCGTCTTTATATTTTTTGAGCGATCCGAACATGGATCCGTTTTTTGTGTTGTGTCCGTAAATGATTGTATTTGCATCCTCAAAGTTGTCTGTGCATCTGTAGTCAATAAAAATACTTCCGAAGTCACTGTATATATTATTGTATGTGTGCTTGAGATAATAGTCATTGTTATCATCCAAAAGAAGAGGGTAGTTTATCGGGGTGTCCTCAATGTAAATCCATCCGATAACATCCTGATTTTCCTCGCGAAGCTTTTGAATATCGATTTTGAAATCAAGATCGAATATATTTTTTTCGGGATCGGTTTTCTCCGTAAACTCCTCTTGCGAGGTTTTATATATGTCATCGCCCTTGCTGTAGTCGGAAAACATCCCGATGAGCTTATAGCACGAGAAAATGAACAGAGCTATAAACAGAACCTCCAAAATAGTATAAATTCGTGTTTTCAAAGATTTTCTCCTCTTTTCGGGAAAGATGATTTACAAAAAATACGTTCACCATTGTAACACAAAATAAACTTATATTCCATGATAAACAAATTTATAAAGGAATTCCACATTTTTTATCGGTTTCTCTTTATTTTTTTGTGCAAAAAGTGTATAATCGTTTTGTTATAAAACTGTAAAACGAGGGTTTTGTTATGAATTGTAATAAAACAAAACAGGCATTTCGCAGAGTCCTCTGTTTTATCTTTGCTTTTGTTTTCATGTTCACTTTTTTGTGCGGTTGTGATAAGAAAAATGAGGACGTATCCGAGAAGACAACCGACGCCTCTGAAACGCAGACTACAGAAAAGCCTGTGACAGGTACAAGCGGGGAGGAGTCAACATCGGAGAGCGAAGACAAAACGACAGGCTCATCGGAAGCTTCTGCGACTAAAAGTTCCGGCAACGGAGGAAAGACTCACTCCACCACCTATAAGGGTACACAGGCCACAAGAGCACCGCAGACGAAAGCCACTACCACGCAGGCACCGAAGTCAAATACGTATTATCCGCCTCAGGTAAAGACAAATTATGCTTCCGGTACGCTTGTCGAGGCAAATTCCGCTGCAAAGGTTGATTATTCCAATACGCGTGACGGATACATCATGTGTATGTATTTTGCTCCGTATGTGTACGGCGTTGTTATGGTTACGGGCCCGGACAATTCAAAGATTAATTATTCGCTGTCAACACAGAATTATTATTTTTCCATACCGCTTACTGCGGGAAGCGGCACCTATTCCGTTACAATAGCCGGAAACACGAACGGCAGTACACAGTATTCCGTATTGCTTTCAAAGCAAATAAGTGTTTCACTCAGTTATTCGACTGTTGCGTATACGAGGCCTAACATAAATGTTGATTACAGCAGCGGTACATCGGCGGTAAACTATGCCGCTCAACTCACGAGAGGTTGTGACACCGATCTTGCAAAGATTCAGGCCATATATAATTACGTTTGCAGAAATTTCAGTTATGACTACGGAAAAGCAAGCAGTCTCGGCTCTGACAATACCGGACGTTATCATCCGAATCTCAACACCATATGGTCATCGGGAAAAGGTATATGTTATGACCTTGCGGCAATAACAATTGCCATGCTGAGAACCCAGGGACTTACCGCGAAGATGGAGGTCGGAACTACTAACTACGTAAACGGGCTTCATGCGTGGGTAAGTGTTTACACGAGTGAAAAAGGAACAATAAACGGTGGAATTACATTTTACGGCGGATGGAAACGCATTGACCCCACGGCGGCTATAACCGGACAAAGCGGTGTGGCTTACGACTGGGGAAGTAAAGCTTTCAGCGTCACAAAAACTTATTAAAAAACGTTTAGTAAACGGAGGAAATAAACTATGAGTATCAGACAACTTGACGGACCTTATCTTTCGTCTTTTTGCATGGAGATGGCACTTTGCCTCAAGGCGGGTATCTCGCTCAATGAGGGACTTTTCATGCTGGCAGCGGATGAGACCGATAAGGATTTAAAAGAAATGCTGGACGGCCTTTACAAGAGCATGGACGGCGGTGCATCTCTTGAAGAGTCCATGAAAAAATCAGGTTGCTTCCCGAAGTATGTAATGGATATGGTTGAAATAGGAACGAAGACCGGACGACTTGAATCCGTTCTCCGTGCTTTGTCAGCGTACTATACACGGCAGGAGCAGATAACAAGGAGTATAAAAAATGCGGTTGTTTACCCATTTGTACTTATGTTCATGCTTCTCCTTGTTGTGGGAGTTCTTATAACAAAAGTTCTTCCGATTTTCAACGATGTATTCAATGAGCTCGGGGCGGAGATGTCTCCGATTGCGGTTTCAATAATGAATTTCGGAACAGGCGTCACAAAGTATGCCGCAGTAATTCTTGCGGTTGTGGTTGTACTTATAATCATTGCTGTTGTTATAGGTTCTGTTCCGTCGCTTTCACTTAAGTTTGTGACGTTTTGGAACAAGATTACATCGAACAGAAAGATAAGCAAGAAGATCGCTTCGGCAAGATTTGCATCCGGTATGGCCATGACACTTGCAAGCGGACTGGACACCGATGAGTCACTTGATATGGTTGAGCGTATAACCGAAAACCCGGCGATGATTGCACGCATTGCTAAGTGCAGAGAATTTATGAAATCCGGTGAACTGTTTGTAGACGCGATTGCAAAGGCAGATATTTTCCCATCACTTTATTGCAGAATGCTCTCCATAGGTTTTAAAACCGGTACGGCAGACACTGTTATGGAAGAGATTGCATCACGCAGTGAGGAAGATGTAAACGAAGATATTGAATCGGTAATCAATAAGGTTGAGCCTACACTCGTAATTATTATGTCACTTATAGTAGGTCTTATCCTTCTCTCCGTAATGCTTCCTCTTATGAGCATTATGACAACTATAGGCTAAAAAGGGCGTGTTTTTATGAAGACAAAAGTCAGAAAGCGCTCTTTACTTGAAGTGCTCAAAGGACATTTGCTTTCTATTGTTTTCTTCATTGTTATTTTCGGATTGTTTCTCGGGGGAGTGAAAAGCGCCGAGGAAAACAGCGCATCCGAGGAAAAACGGGTTCTTGAAGAGAGCGTAAACAAAGCAGTTGTCAGTTGCTATGCACTCGAGGGCGCATATCCGGACAGCATTGAACATCTGGAGGAGAACTACGGGCTTGTATATGATAAGGACAAATACAGAATTATGTATTCTGTATTTGCTTCAAATCTCATGCCGGAGATATCCGTTGTTTCCATGGATGAACTCAATGAACAGGATGAAAATCCGGATGGTCAAACTATCATTCTTTACTAGAAAGGGGAACTGCACAGATGAAGAAGAGAACTTCCTATACGGTTGACACAATATTTGTGCTCGTTCTCTTTGCAGTTTTTGCAATAACGGTGCTTTTTGTTCTTGTTTCCGGAGCGGGTGTATATAAAAATACACAGGCTCTTATGAAAGAGCGATACGAAGAGCGCACCTGTATATCATATATCACAACAAAGCTCAATCATTATGATGAGGATGGAAACGTATATGTAACAGATTTCGGAGGTTTTTCCGCACTGGCACTTGATGAGACCGTTTCCGGAATGGACTTTACAACATATATCTACTGTTGTGACGGAAAAATGAAGGAACTCAGATTCCAAAAGGGGCTTGAGTTCGATCCGTCTGCGGGTCAGGATATCATTGACGCGAAGTATATAAACTTCACCCAGGACGGCAGTCTTATAACAATCAAATGTATCGGCGAAGAGGGAACGGTTTCTACTGTTGTCGTGAACGTTGCCAGCGAAACGGAGGCAGCAGCATGAAAAATATAAAAACTCGTTCAAAATCATCATTGTTCCTTATGGAACTCATAATAGTTCTTATGTTCTTTTCACTCAGTGCCGCTATCTGCATGAAGGTCTTTGCCATATCTAAGGTAAAAACCGACACGGCAAGAGATTTGGCTCAGGCTTCATTTGCAGCCGAAAGCTTTGCCGAGGTGTATAAAGAATATCACGGTGACATGGGCAAAGTCGGAGAGTATTATTCCGTAAACGGCGCTACAAGTGATACAAAAAACATGGCGTTTTTCTATGATAAGGAGTGGAACCGTATAACTGAGGGCGGAGAGGCTGCTTATTCAATGAGTATTTCGACAGACAGGGACATGAATCTGCTTCGTGCTTCAATAAGGGTCGAAAAGGTTGAGAATGACACACGTGACGGCATCATTGAAATTGTAGCTGCCACAACAAAGACCGATACCGATGGGGAGGCGTCATAAGCATGGAAAAACGTGTTAAACAAAATACGAGACAGTCTTCCGGGATAAACATAGGCAGTGCGTCAATAATAATGGTTTTCTCAGTGCTTTGCCTTACGGTTTTTGCTGTTTTGACTTTTGTCACTGCAAATAATGAGTATAAATTGTCTGTCAAATCCGCTGATCAGGTAAAAGCTTACTATGCGGCTGACGAAAGTGCAACAGAGACGATGGCAAAGATTGAAAACATTGTTAAGACGACAAAATCATACGGACTTATCACCAATGAAGTCAGCAGTCTCGGTGTTACTACGGAAGCGTCCGACGGAAATCTTGTTCTCTCTTATACGGAGAAAATGGATGACTATCAGGAACTTCACGTGAAATTGCTTTTTGACGGTTCGAAGCTTTCCGTAAAGCAGTGGAAACTTGTCAATACCGCAGAATGGAATGCGGATGGGATAACTATTTTAGGTTAGGACGGTGAGCTTTACATGGATTTACTCACTTTACTTAAAGGCGCGGTTGAAAAGCAGGCATCGGATATCTTCGTACTTGCCAGTTTGCCGCTTTCATACAAACTCAACGGAGTTATAATCCCCCAGGAGGAAGAAAAGGTAACGCCTCAGATTTCACGTGCTATAATCGAAGAGATATACGAAACTGCAGGCAGGCCTATGGACAGACTTCTTAAGACCGGAGATGATGATTTTTCACTCGCTATAAGCGGACTTTCTCGTTTTAGGGTCAGCACATATAAACAGCGTGGCTCTTTGGCGGCGGTTATAAGGCTTGTATCGTTTGATATTCCGGATTATAAGGAGCTCGGCATACCCGAATCGGTTATGTCAGTGGCGGAGAAAACCAAAGGTCTTGTTCTGGTGACCGGACCTGCCGGAGGCGGTAAATCAACCACACTTGCCTGCATAATCGACAGGATAAATTCAACCAGAAACGGCCATATAATAACCCTTGAAGAACCACTTGAGTATCTTCACAGGAATAAGAAAAGCGTTATATCACAGCGTGAAATTGAAACGGATACCGAAAACTATGTTACGGCACTCAGAGCATGTCTGCGACAGTCTCCGGACGTTATTCTCGTCGGAGAAATGCGTGACTATGAAACTATAAAGACCGCTATGACCGCTGCGGAAACAGGGCACCTTGTTATTTCAACGTTGCATACAGTCGGCGCGGCTAACACAATTGACCGTGTTATAGATGTGTTCCCTCCGAATCAGCAGCAACAGATAAGGGTACAGCTTGCACAGCTGCTCCAGTGTGTTATATCTCAGCAACTTATTCCCACGGTTTCAGGTGAATTGATTCCGGCTTTTGAAGTTATGAACCTTAACAGTGCAATAAGGAATATGATCCGCGAATCAAAGGTTCACCAGATTGATTCCATCATAGGAACTTCCGCAGCTGAGGGCATGGTATCTATGGATACCAGCATATATGATCTTTATGAGAAGGGAACCATTACGGAACAAAATGCAATCAAATTCGCATCCAATGCCGACCTTCTCAAGAAAAAGATAGAACATAATAAATTAATGGGAAAAAGATAAATTATGATACTCAACGTTTCAAAACTTACGAAGAGTTTCGGAGACAGAGTCCTTTTTTCAGAGGGCTCTTTTTCCGTTGAAAAAGGAGAAATCATCGGACTTATCGGTGCAAACGGTGTCGGCAAGACTACATTGTTTAACATTATTACAGGAACTGAAGACGCTGACTCCGGTTCTGTTTTGTTGTCATCCGGAGCAAAAATCGGCTATCTTGAACAGCATGTTTGCTCTGACTCCGAAAAGACCTGCTATGAAGAAACTCTCACCGTTTTTGCTCATCTCTTTGAGATAGAAAATGAGCAGAAAGAAACAGAGGAAAAACTAAAGAATTTTTCGATTTCCGACACAATCGAGGATGCGGGGAAGGCACGCCAAGAACTGATCTTAAAGCAGGCAAAGCTTATTGAGGAATATGAAAGCCTTGGCGGACTTACATATGTATCCCGTACACATGCGGTGCTTTCGGGGCTCGGATTTACCGATGAAGAACAAAATTTGCCCGTTTCAAGTCTCTCCGGTGGTCAGAAATCAAAAATAGGACTTGCAAAATTGCTCCTTACAAAACCGGATATTATGTTACTTGACGAGCCCACAAACCACCTTGACATAAAATCTGTGCAGTGGCTTGAAAAATTTATTGTAAGCAGTAAAATTACGGCTCTTGTTATCTCACATGACAGATATTTTCTGGACAGAATATGTACGGGGATTGTTGAGATATACGCAAGGAAAATGTTTGCGACGACAGGAAATTATACAAGACATATGCAGCTTCGAGATGAGCGCGACAAAACAGAAACCCGCCATTACGAAAACACAATGGCGGAAGTCAAACGTATTGAAGGTATAATTGAACAGCAAAGAAGATGGAACCGTGAGAAAAATATAAAGACTGCAGAGTCTAAGCAAAAACAAATTGAAAGAATGCTTGACGGCCTTGAGGTACCCGAGCATGAAAATAACGATTTTAAATTTTCATTTACACCACTGTCCGAAAGCGGTGAAGATGTTCTCACTGTAACAAATCTTAAAATGGAGTTTCCGGGAAAACTTCTCTATGAAAATGTATCTTTTGATGTAAAAAAAGGAGACGCGATTTTCATAATAGGAGAAAACGGTATCGGAAAAACCACCCTTGTGAAACAGATAATGAGGAGAGGCAGAGGTGTAAGATTCGGAGTCGGCGTGACTGTAGGATATTTTGATCAGCACCAGCTCAACCTTACACTCTCAAAACGTGTCGTTGATGAAATTCACGATGCATATCCGTCTCTTTTGGATACGGAGGTGCGCTCTGCTCTTGCTGTATT
The DNA here is from genome assembly GCA_963629305.1 of Acutalibacteraceae bacterium. Lineage (GTDB taxonomy): Bacteria > Bacillota > Clostridia > Oscillospirales > Acutalibacteraceae > UBA1227. The sequence continues at coordinate 21,370 of CAVGIJ010000013.1, read as the reverse complement.
CGGTTTTAAGGGAGAAAAAGTTTTTGATACGCTCGACATACTGTCCGGCGGCGAACGCGCGAAAGTCGCGCTTTGTAAAATCATGCTGAAAAGGTGTAATTTTCTTATCCTCGACGAGCCCACAAATCACCTTGATATCTATTCGCTTGATGCGCTTGAAAACGCGCTCATGGGTTATACGGGTACATTGCTTGTTATCTCACATGACCGTTACTTTATAAATAAGCTTGCGAATAAAACAGTTGAGCTAAAGGCCGACGGTTCTCGCGTAATTTCGGGCAATTACGAAAGCTATGAGGAGCTTATTGCCTCTGAAACTGACCATGATGACAAGGGCGATGTATCCCAAGTAAAAAAGGAAATGGGGTCAGGCGGTCAAGGCTATCTTGATAAAAAACAGAGGCGTTCCGAGATTACCAAACTCAAAACAGCACTGCGAAAAACGGAAGAAGAAATAGAAAGAATTGAAAATGAAATAAACGATTTTGAAGCCGCTTTGGCAGACGATAAAATATCTTCAGATTATGAAAAAATCTCAGAATTGTCCGATAAACTTGCAATTGCCAACAGTGCACTTGATACCGCTATGGAAAAATGGGAGGAACTGTCAATCAGTCTTTCGAAGTACGATGAGTAATTCGCATAAAAAGTACCCCTGTACACCGCATTCCCGGTGTACAGGGGTTGTTTTATGAAAGTTCTTTTATTGAAAAAATGATAAGCTTGTATGTTTCACTGTATTCGTGATATTTTGAAATGTTGAGCTCAAAGGCTCTGCCGGACACGTCTCTGAAAACATATATAAGTCTGTTTTTTTCGCTTTTAAACTGTTTTTCAATATAACCGTAGTCCAGATAACGAGAAAAGTCTTTTTTAAAATCAGCTTGAATAAAATTGTCGTAGAGATGATTCATCATTTCGAGATGAGATTTAAATTGTCTTGCATAAATGTCAAATTCATCGTCTTTTCTTGAGCGAACAAGCTTACTCATTCCATTGTCAAGGTCTATAACATAGACCAAAATCTGATCGTATATGAGTTGCTTTAAGACACTCATGTTGAAACTTTCATCTTTTTCTTTTTCTTTCTGTTTCATTATGCTGTCAGTTAATATGCAAGTGTAGAAAAAGATGCGTTTGTTTTCATCGGTATGAATCGGTGTCAGTCGTATCATATACCATTGATAATTTTTGCTGATTCCGTTTTTTATCAGTAACTCCTGCGTGAGAAGCCTATCTTCATCATACGCCTTTTCCATGACTTTCGGAGAAAAAAGATCTTTAAATCTTTGAAAAAACAGGGGATGAACAACATTTGCAGAGCTTTCCACCAACCGGTTAATTGTTATTTCACCTTCAGTTGGCTTAAGAGCTTTTTCGTTTATCGAAACCGGGTAACAAGCGTCATCGTCACAGTTTACAATTACCGTAAAGAGAAAGTTTCTCTTAAGGTAGTGCAGAATGATTTCTTTTAACTGCTCATTGTCTGCAAAGGGGATATCACTATTACTCATTGTTTTCAAGATATTCACCTCCTGATTTTTTGTGCCACTCCGGCTTCGTTGGCATTATTATACAATATTGGAAATAGAAATTCAATTGCATACTTCATGTTGCACATTCCTCGAAATAAGAGCTTTATATTTGAGGAAGAAAAAACGGAGAAGATAATATCTTCCCCGTTCTTTGGAGCTGAAGATGGGACTTGAACCCACGACCTACTGATTACGAATCAGTTGCGCTACCAACTGCGCTACTCCAGCATGCAGAATGAATATACCACTCTTGCGCATATACATTCTAATGGAAAAGATGATTATTTTCAAGAGGAAAATACAGTTTTATTAGATTGTTATTCGGCAAAACATGTGAAGATTTTGTGAGTTTTGTCAATGGTTTATTTATGGCATCTCGTATTTTTGGCAATTGTTCCAAAAAGACAAAATTATATTCGTGAAACATCACGATTGTTAATCTCTTGACACAAGGCATTCGGGGGGGTATCATTTTGTATAGAATCTATACGTATGGTTCCGTAAACATGAAATGAAACAATGTTAGGAGGATCAATGTGCTTAAAAAATTAAACATTGACAAAGAGACATTGAGAAAGTTTATCATCGTTTGCATAACATCAGAGTTTATTTACTTTGTTTATGCTGCGAAAAACGTTCTCTACACACCTTACATCAACATGCTTGGTTTGACTGACAGCCAGTTGGGTATGGTTCTTACCGTTCAGGGATGGGTTGCATTCTTCGGCGGAATACCAAGTTCTTGGGTATTGAACAGATTCTCAGCGAGAAACCTTCAGGCTATCAACCTTGCACTTTCGGGTCTTACATGTTTTTACATGATTTCTCCCGCAGTTACCTACGGCGGCATGCTTGTTGTCGGTGTAATTTGGGGCTTCACACTTGAAGCATTTTATTGGGGCGCAGTTACTAAGAGCGTCAGATGTATGTTCCCGGATGAAAAGCAGGGAATTGCTTTCGGTTCAATGGAAATGACACGCGGACTTACCGGCGTAGTAGAAAATATGATTGCCGTAGCAATCGTTGCCGCTGTTGGTGAGCAGGTATTCGGAATGCGCATTGTTATGGGAATTGCCGGAGCTTTACTTATCATCTTCGGCCTTTTGGTATTCAAACTCCTTCCGGCTGAGAGCTATCTTAAGAGTGAAACAGCTTCAGGAAAGAATAAGGAATCATTCAAGGCTATTATTACATGCTTAAAGATCCCTCAGCTTTGGCTTTGCGGATTTATGGGAATGGGTGTTTATGCCGTTTATATGGGCACATCCTACTTCCAGCCGTTCCTTGAGGATATTTATCAGGTACCGACTCTCTTAGTTTCTATTTTTGCTATTGTCGGTTCATCATATGTCCGCATGTTTGCCGGACCGGTATCAGGTGTTATAGCTAACAACAAATTCCATTCATCAGCAAACTGGATGCGTGTTCTCTTCGCTACCGGAATTGCAATGCTTGTAGCTATCATTGCTATGCCTAAGTCAGCATCCTTCATTTGGCCTGTAACCATTATGCTTATAATTCTCCAGATAGTAGTTTACATGCTTCGCGGAGTTTACTATGCTCCTATCGGTGAATCAGGCATACCAAGAGAGGTTTCCGGATCTGCAATGGCAATAGCTATTCTTCTTATCCAGTCACCTATGTGCTGGGCATCAGCCGTTTACGGAAAACTTATCGAAAGCGGAACCATGAGTGGATATAAGACAGTATTTATCATCATGGCATCTCTCTATGCAGTTGGATTCGCAGCTGCTATGATTCTTTCGGCATACATTAAAAAGCATGGTTTGAAGGTTAATATTGAGTCAAAGTCAGAGGATTGATGTTAAACGGCTCATATTTTCACCTTGCTTAAGAGTTGTTTAATAGAAAGGGTTTCAGATAATGGAAATTGCATTAGCAAGTGATTTTGGCATATACGAATTGTCTCCCGAATCCATGGACGAACAGATGGCAAAGCTTGAAAAAGCAGGAATCACTCACGTTCATTGGGCACACGACTGGGATTATGAGTACATATATTCTCAGTGGGAAATGATTCAAATTAAAGAGATTCTTGAGAAGCATCACATTAAGGTAAAGGGAGTTCATGCAACAGAGGGTAACACACGTTGCAGAGTTATTAACGGACAACCGGTATTTGTTAACCGTTCTCGTATGCGTGACTTCCGAAAAGATTTTACCTCACCGTATGAATACAACCGTTTGTCGGGAGTAGAGTTGTTGCTCAACAGAGTTGATTTGGCACATATGGTCGGTGCTAAAGAAATTGTAACGCATATGGTTATTCCGTATGAGGATTTTGAAAACATACCCGGTTTTAAAGAAAAATACTGGGAGCAGGTTTACAAATCTTTTGACGAGATGGAACCGTATTGCCGTGCAAAAGGAATTCGTATAGCCGTAGAAAATATGATATGTACGCCTAAAAAGTACCAATACGAGAAGTTTGACAGACTTTTTGAGCGCTATTCACCTGATTATGTAGGACTTTGCTATGATTCAGGCCACTCTTTGATAACTATAGAGGACGAAGAGTCAAGAGAGCCCGATTGGAAATTCCTTGAAAGGTATAAGGATAGACTTATCGCAATGCACCTTGATGACAATTTGGGTATTGATTATTCGTTGTCAGAGGATATTGACGGTGCAATTCAAAAATCAGATAAACACTGGATACCGTTTAAGGGTATCGCAAGTTGGGATAAACTCTGTGAGATAATTGCGGACTCTCCGTATGAGTTGCCTTTGCTCCTTGAAATTGTCGTACCTAAAGGCAGTGTAGAGGAAGAGATGGCAGGTCTTGCGGAAGCAAAAGCCGTAGGAGAGAAGCTTACGGAAATGGTGCTGTCCTACCGTAATAAGAACTAATTAAGAAACGCACCGGTATATATATCGGTGCGTTTTATTTTGCAATAGGATCTCAGCATATTCAGTGTATATCAATCAGATTTGTATCCTGTGATTTTCGTCGCAGTGCTGAGACCTTATTTTATATGAAAGGCAGACTTTTTTCTCTGAAGTAGTATTTATTTTATCTTATGTACTATTGCAGTGAACAGGTGATTAATATGGATAATAACCAAACTTTACGAAAAGAATTAAACCCATTAAATGTATGGGCGATAGCCCTTGGCTGTATAATCGGATGGGGTTCATTTATTAACCCGGGTGAAAAATTCTTGCCAAATTCCGGTGTAGCCGGAACCGCCATTGCCATGGTTCTGGGTGCATTGGTTATGATCATAATTGCATGCAGTTATGCATATATGGTCCCGAAATACCCGCAAGCAGGCGGAGAATTTACATTTGCAAAAATGTGTTTCGGAAAGAACATGGCATTCCTTTGCGGATGGTTCCTTGTAGCGGCATATTTGGCAAATGTTCCGATGAATTCAACGGCCATAGGCCTTATTGTAGATGGAATAGACGGAGCAAGCAACATTCTCAAATTCGGTTTTCATTATTCTGTGGCAGGTTATGAAATATGGCTTGGTGAAATATTGTTTGCATCATTGATTTTGATCATATTTGGCTATTTAAACATAAGCGGAGTAAAAAAGGCCGGTACTATTCAAACAGGATTGGCAGTAATGCTTGTTGTTTCGGTATTTACACTTGTCGTTGCAGCTTTGATAAGCAGCAAAGTAAACGGCATTAATATGCAGCCGATTTGGGGATTTGACAAAGAAGCTGCGATTGCGGCCGGAGCAACAACTTCAAATATAAGTCAATTTGCTCACAGCGGAACGAATTCCATCATCAGTGCAATTCTTGTAACATTTGTTATAGCACCTTGGGCATTTGTAGGATTTGATACAATACCTCAAGCTGCCGAAGAATTCAACTTCTCATATAAAAAGGTTCTTTTCATAATGACAATTGCAATTCTCTTCGGAGGTTTTGTATATATCTCAAACAACACGATTGCCGCAGCAGCTCTTGAAAATTGGCCGGACAGAGTTATGGCAGGAGATTGGGTTTTGCTTGTTGCCGCTGAAGAATTGCTCGGAACCTTTGGCAAGGTGCTCATCGCAGTTGCTGTTTCGTGCGCGGTATTGTCGGGAATCATGGGCTTTTATCTTGCAGCAAGCAGATTGTTATACTCTATGGGCAGAGAGAACTATCTCCCGAAATTTTTTGCGAAACTTGATCCTAAATACGGAACGCCTAAAAATGCTATTCTGTTTTGTATGCTCATATCGCTTGCCGGTCCTATACTCGGCAGAGAGGCACTCGGATGGTTTGTTGACATGAGTGCCATAGGAGCATCAATAGGATACTTTTTCACAAGTGCAGCCACTATGGTTTCCGTGAAAAGAAATAAGGACAGTAAATTTGTTTATGTACTCGGATTGATTGGAGTAATATTCTCTCTGATATTCGTAATTTTACAATTGTTCCCGATTCCGGGTCTTAACGGTGTTCATTTCTGTACTCAAAGTTATATCATGCTTGTTATTTGGATTGTATTAGGATTGTATTTCTATATAAGACAGAGAAAGTATTTTGACAATGGAGGACAAGAGGAATGAGTGATTTTTGGAAAGTATTGATAATGGTACTTGCTTTTCTTCTCCTTCTCGTAACGATTGTTACGGAAATTGAGGCAAACCATCAAATAAGTGATCTTGGCTTTCTCCTGATAATTATGGGAACGGTATCGATTGTTCCTGCGGTTGCAAAATACGTATACACGTGGATGATTGGCGAAAATGTCAGTGAAGAGGAACGAGATGCGGTGAAACAAAAAAGGAGCAATATAGTTTTATCTGTCTCCGGTGTTTTAGCACTTGTTTTCATAGTCAGACTGTGTATGAATATTTTCTAACAACGAAAAGTATTGAAAAAGTACGGCACTCTCGGTTGGTGTCAGAGATTATGCTTCTCTGAAGATGCGAACTGTGAGTGCCGTGATGATTCTGTTTTAACTTGACTTGCAATATCTGCCGGAGTAAAATAAAAATGTTCTGTTTTGCACAAGCAGCAGATATTTTTATATCGGCAGAAATTGATTTTAATCATATAAGGAGACAGTTTTTATGAAAAGACTCATTACCGCGATTTTGGTCATTTGTATGGCTTTAAGTATTACGGTTGCGTTTGCGGGATGCAATAAAAGTGATCCTACCGTTCAAAAACCTTCATATGCAAACGGAGAGAACACATCCGGATCAGGCGAAAGTGTATCACTTGACGCTTTTAAAGGAAAACTCATGGAGCCGTATGCAAAGATTATGGCAACGGGAAATTATATGTTTGAAGCAACTGCAGACGATCAGACTCCCATTACCGTTGCGCTTTACGGGGACAATACTCTTCTCACAATGACTATGGAAGTTGAAAGCCAAAATGCATTGGTAAGCTTTGTTAAAATAGGTGACAGTTATTACATTGCTCTTCCGTCTGAAAAAGTAAAACAGTCGGTAACAAAAGAGACTATGGAGAACGAGCACCAATTCTCACAGCTTGTAAACAATGCAAAGCTTGACAATGTACTCAGCGGTACATTTAAGAGCGAGGGCACCATAGACGGTGATGACGGTAAACAGTATACATATGAGGACTACTATGTTCCTCTTGCCACAACAACATACAGATTCATCTTTAACGAAAACTCAGAACTTGTAATGTTCGGCACACAGGTTACCGGAAAAGAAATGCAATATGCAAACTTAAGTCTGTATGAGACTCCGGCAGATACATTCAGTATAATCCAGTCTTATCAAGATGCAAGCACATTGTCGTCCTCATCAACATCACAGACGCAAAGTGCAGGCTGATTTACTCAGATATTACGGCACTCCGGGATCTGCCGGAGTGCTTTGTTTTTCTTTTAATGTATATTTAAAGGAGGCCCTTTGAATGACAGTCTTGGTTACAGGCGGAGCCGGAGGAATCGGCGCCGCAGTGTGCAGAGAATTTGCGACAGCAGGCTACAAGGTCGCGATAAATTATTTTAAGTCCGAGGATGCGGCAAACAAGCTTGCGGAAGAGATTTTAAAAGCAGGCGGTATTGCCAAGGCATACAAGGCAGATGTATCTCAACCCGCTGAAGTTTCAAAAATGGTTGTGGATGTAATGGCAGACTTCGGTCATGTGGACGTTCTTATAAACAACGCTGCTGTTGCATTTCAAGGCTTGATTACAGATACGACGGACGCCATCTATGACAGACTCATGGATGTAAATATGAAGGGCGCGTTCAATGCGACAAAAGCTGTTCTTCCGGGTATGATAAACAGGAAAGACGGAGTTATAATAAATATTTCTTCCATGTGGGGCGAGGTCGGAGCTTCGTGCGAGGTTATTTACAGTGCTTCAAAGGCAGCGCTCCTCGGCTTTACAAAGTCGCTTGCAAAGGAAGTAGGCCCATCCGGTATAAGAGTAAATTGTATTTCTCCGGGTATTGTGGATACGCCTATGAATTCCGCGCACAGCGAGCGGGATATGGAGGAACTCTCAAATGAAACGCCTCTTGAGAGAATCGGTAAGCCCGAAGAAATTGCAAAGGCAACTCTTTTCCTTGCTTCCGAAAATGCCTCGTTTATCACAGGGCAGATTCTCGGTGTAAACGGAGGATTTATCATTTGATTTTATGAAAATTTTTTCCCTCGTGAAAAAAAGTATTTTGATGATGACAGCGCAAAACAAAAGCTTAAAGATAGGACATTGATATGGATATAAAAATAAAGTATTTTACCGATAAAATAGAAAAACTTCGCTACATTGACGGAAAATCCGACTGGATTGATCTTCGTTGTGCAGAGGAAATAACACTAAAAAAGGGAGAGTGGAAGCTTATTCCGCTCGGTATCGCAATGGAGCTTCCGAAGGGTTATGAGGCTCATGTTGTTCCGCGTTCCTCAACCTTCAAGAATTTCGGAATCATTCAGACAAACTCCATGGGTGTTATTGATGCGTCGTACTGCGGTGACAATGATCAGTGGTATCTGCCGGCACTCGCTGTGAGAGATACCGAAATTCATGTGAACGACAGAATCTGTCAGTTCAGAATTGTTGAAAATCAGCCTGCAATTGATTTCTGTGAGGTCACAACGCTTGAGGGTAAGGACCGTGGGGGCTTCGGTTCGACAGGAAAACAGTAAATATCACATATTGAAATGTATTTTTTTATCTTTAGTATTGCATATTGTTATATGTTGTGCTAAAATTTCACTCATCAATTGAAAAGTGTCTTGATAGAGGCGCGGTGTTATAAGAGTAGTGTGACGCAACCGGAACAACGGGCAACACATGAAAGGATACATCGCCGAAGTGAAAAGAAGCTTGTTCGCTGCTTTTTGCTGGGTCGTTGCAAAACATGTAACGGACTGTCACTGTATGGTGGAGCGCTGTCATTACTATAGATGAATAGTTGTATTCGTTTGTTTATGGTCGTGATGGTATCACGACCTTTTTTATTGCATTTTACATTTTCGATAATTATAAAAATGGAGGAAAACAAAATGGAAAAGAAAAAAAAGATTTCCGGTACAGCCATTGGCGCCATGGCGTTTATGATACTTTTTGTTATCGGCTGTTGCTTTACCGGAAGCATAATGGAGGCTAAGGGAACGCTCTGGGCTCTTTTGCCGCCGGTTGTGGCTATAAGCCTTGCGCTTATAACAAAAGAGGTTTATTCCTCACTCTTTATCGGTGTTGTCGTAGGCGGTGCTCTTTATACACACTTTATGCCCGGACACCTTCTCGATGCGATTATTACAGAGTCAATGACACCTGCCGTTGCGGATAACGCAGGTATCTTTATCTTCCTTGTTGAGCTCGGTATCCTCGTTGCTCTTGTAAACAAGGCAGGCGGTTCGGCTGCTTTCGGACGCTGGGCACAGAAGCACATAAAGACAAGAGTCGGTGCAATGCTCGCGACATTTGCTCTCGGCGTACTTATCTTCATTGACGACTACTTCAACTGTCTCACGGTCGGCTCTGTTATGAGACCTGTAACGGACTCACATAAGATTTCACGTGCAAAGCTTGCATACCTTATAGATGCAACAGCAGCTCCTGTATGTATGATTGCCCCCATTTCTTCATGGGCTGCGGCAGTTTCTTCATATGCTCCTGAGGGACAGGGACTTAAGCTCTTCATCTCGGCTATTCCGTATAACTACTACTCACTTCTTACCTTTGTATTTATCATTACCATAACATTTATGGGATTTGATTACGGCTCAATGGCAATGCATGAAATAAACGCAAAAGAGCATGATGATCTTTTCACAACAGGCGTTTATGAGGGCGAACAGGAAATGGATGCAAACCCGAAGGGAAAGGTTGTAGACCTTATTCTTCCTATTCTTTTCCTTATTGCTATCTGCATCTACGCCCTTCTTCGTGTCGGCGGTATAGGTGAGCTCGGATTTGTCGATGCCTTTGCAAACACAGATGCCTTCGTAGGTCTTCCATGGGGCGGTATAGTTGCTCTTGTTGCAACAATCATCTATCTCGTGGCAAGACGCACAATGACCTTTAAAGAGGCTATGGAGTGTATTCCCGCAGGCTTCAATGCAATGGTTCCGGCAATCCTCATTCTTACATTCGCCACAAGCCTTAAGAATATGACATCTCTTCTCGAAGCACGTGAATTCGTTGCTATGGTTGTTGAAGGCGCTTCGGCAAGCCTTACATCGCTTTTGCCGGCAGTTATTTTCATCATTGCATGTATTCTTGCTTTTGCAACAGGTACATCATGGGGTACATTCGGTATCCTTATCCCAATAGTAACAGCTATCTTCCCGATTGGTTCAACACTTGGTACAATCGGCATCTCCGCTTGTCTTGCGGGTGCTGTTTGCGGTGACCACTGCTCACCGATCTCAGATACAACTATCATGTCGTCCGCAGGTGCTCAGTGCGACCACTTAAACCACGTCGGAACACAGCTTCCGTATGCAATTACGGTTGCGGGTATCTCCTTTGTAAGCTTTGTAATAGCAGGATTTGTTCAAAACGCTGTTGTTTGCCTTCTTATCGGCATAGTGCTTACAGTAGCTACTCTCTTTATTATAAAGGCTATAACAAAAGGCGGAAGAAAGAATTACGACCAAGGTATGGCTCAACTTGAAGCGGAGAAAACCAAGTAAGATTTTTGTTTTACCATAGTAAATAAAAAACTCCGATTATCAGATATGTTATCTGATAATCGGAGTTTTTGCATATTTTGTCTTTTACTTTACTTTATTCAACACCTTTGAAGTAAAGACCGCGGGTGAATTCTCCCGTCGGCGGAAGCTCGGCGTCATATGAATGAATTATTTTTTTCACTTTTTCTTTTGACTCTACAGTAAAGTTCAGAAGAAGAAAATCAACATTTTTGACTTCACTGAGTTTATCGGCAAGATAAATGGGGCGTGAATTGAGAATTTCACTGCACCCGTTATTACAGCGTACGGGGAACTTTATTCCTTTACGGTCCGTAAGGCTTTGTTCTCCCTTACAAGTTTTGCAGTCCATGCCGTTTTTTATGGGACAATTTCTTGTCAGCATAACAGCCGTGCGTCCGTATGCAAGTATACCGCGAGGCAATGTACCGCGAAGCTCTGCAATGTTTTTAAGCTCCAACTCGGTTGAAATAATTGCCGAGTGAAGGCTGAAACTTTCTCTGTATTCTTCAAGTGAAAATGAATTGAAGATGTTAAGAGTGGACGCTCCCATAACGGGAAGAAAATATTTTTGAGCGATCAACACACCGTCTATGGTTCCTGCATATGCGAACGATGCACCGTGTTCTTTGGCAGCCCTTATTGCTTTTTCAATTCTTTTTTGGTTGCCGTAAAGAGAACGGGGAATCTCCACTCCAAAGGGAATTCCCATCTTCTTAAGTGATGCAAATCTGTCCTCTGGAGTTGTTACGGGAACAATTAACGAAGTGATTTTATGTTTTGTCACAGACTTCGTTATTTCACAGAAATTGTCCGGGATTTGGTTGACATGCTGAAAGCGGACTACCATGTTGACTGATGCGCTGTTTTTGTTTTCGGATACGGTATGTGCAACAAATTTTTCCGGATAAAAGTCTTTTACATTTTCACCAAAAGGTTTTATATACGGTTCGCAGAGCTTTTTCTCAAGAGCGTCGAGGACCCCGCGTCTTATATTGTTTATCTCAGATACCGGTATGTTTATGTCCTCATCAATATCAATGTCTGTCATCTTTACGCTGAAAGGAGTGCCACCGGTCTTTTTAAGTTGTGTTCTTATAGTGGAAACTTCCGTTGCGTGGTTTATTGCCCTCTGAACCTTATAGTCAGATGTCACAAAAACCCGAACCTTTCCCGTCGATGCAGACGCCATGAGCGGTTTGCGGAGCTCCGCTTTCAAACTTATTGAAACGGGTATGGTCTGTTCTTCTTTTTCATAGAGAAGAGAGAGCTTGCGCAAAACCGGAGCGGCAGCGGTAACATCATCCTTGCCGCGTGTGCCGAACATGGCTTTTCCGTGTTTTTCGGTATAGTATCCGTCGGTGAAGCCCGACCTTGAAAAGACAGCTTTAAGGTCTGATTTCAATGTACTGTCATCTTTGCCGTCACGGGCGTTTTTGCAGGCGGTGACTGCTGCGGCAACATATTCCGGACGTTTCATGCGTCCCTCAATCTTGAAAGATTTTATTCCAAGCTCTGAAAGCGTTGGTATATTGTCTATGAGTGAGAGATCTTTTAGAGAAAGATCATGCCCGGTGCCGTGCGGTGCGCTGAAGGCAAGACGGCACGGTTGAGCACAAAGGCCCCTGTTGCCGCTTCTTCCTCCCAAAATACCGGAGAGATAACACTGCCCCGAAACACACATGCAAAGTGCGCCGTGTATAAACATTTCAAGGTCAATGGATGTATTTTCCTTGATACTTCGTATTTCTTCATACGACAATTCTCTCGGAATAACAGCCTGTGAAAATCCGAGTTCTTTAAGTTTATTGAATCCTTTTTCCGTTGACACAGCCATTTGTGTAGATGCGTGGATTGGCATGGCGGGAGCAAATTCTTTTACAATCCGTGCTATACCGGGATCCTGTATAATAAATGCGTCTGCACCAAAGGCACAGCCGCATTTTATAAGTTCAAGTACCGCCGGAATTTCAGTGTCGAGAATCAGGGTGTTCAGGGTGATATATACCCGTACACCTCTGACGTGACAATAGGAGATAGCATCTTTCAGTTCTCTTACACCGAAATTTTCTGCGTTTCGTCTTGCATTGAATTTTCCCACACCGAGGTATACTGCGTCTGCTCCGCACCTTACAGCTGCGGTAAGCGACTCCCTGCTGCCGGCAGGAGCTAAAATCTCAGCGTTATAATTCATAAGTAAAGTCCTTGAATTTTATTTTGTTTTAAAATGAAGTCATTTTTGAGCTTCCTGCACGAAGTGTGTTGAGCTCCTTGTTGAGTCTGTCAACATCTCTGTGAGCAACTTCTGCTTCGAGTTTATAACGTGCGGAATCCTCGAGATATTCTTTTATCTGGCTGCGAAGATTGTCCGCAGTGTCAGAAGATTTTTTTGCAATGTCAGCATAGTCAAGTGCTGCGAGAATTGCTGCCTGTGTGATGGAAAGTCTTGAGTTTTCGTGAACGATTTTCTGAAGCTTTTCGTCAAGAGCATTTCCAAGCTCTGTTACGTATTTCGGATCATCATCGGATGTGATAAAATAGTCACTGCCGCAAATACTGAGCTTAACTTTATTTTTTTCCATAACGCTACCCCACCTGTATACATTAAATAATAAAAATTACACTAAAAGTATATCACACAGGCAAAGTGAAATAAAGGGGTAATTTTGACTGTGAAATTTATAAAAGTGAGTACCCTTGCGGTCAAAAGCAAGGGTACTCACGGACTTTGGAGCCATTATCAGTTTATGTGCATACCTCAAGGCGGGATACCGGAAATGGCAATGTATCCTACGGCGTAAATCTGATTTGACACGTTTTTTTGTCTGTCTTATAATTGTTTTGTTTTCAAAACAGGAGGAGTTAAGCATGAAAAAAATAATCGGTTTTATTTTCGCAGATGACATGGAGTACAAGCCATTCTGTGATTATGTGTGTGTACGTGGCGGAGAGAAGATTTTCGCAAATGATCGGGAGTATATTCGTTATGATACGGAAAATGCGGAAATTGTTGCTGTAATGAGCGGTATCGGCAAGGTGAACGCCGCGCTTGCAGCTGCAGATCTCCATTACAATTTTAAGGCGGAGGCTATAATGAGCGCCGGCCTTTCGGGAGCAATCTCTCATCTGAAAAGAGGAGATATTGTTGCCGGCGACTCATATGTCGAATGCGATTTTGATCTGCGCGAATTCGGATATCCGCTCGGCAAGAAGCCGGGTGGGGAGTATATCTATCAGGCAGACAGTACGCTTCTTGACGCGGCAATGTCTGTGGAGGGTATGAAAAAAGGCCGCCTTGGCACCGGCGACTTTTTTCTTACGGACGCGGAGATAAAAAATTCATACAAAGACGAATTCGGCATAAACGCATTCGACATGGAATCAGCCGCAATAGCGGCTGCGTGCAATATGCACGGCATACCGTTTTTGTCAGTTCGGAAGATATCCGATGATGCCGATGATGAGGCGATTGATTCTTACAGAGAAATGAATAATCTCTGTGAGGAGACCCTCACAGAGATTTTACTTGAAGTAGCTTCGCGGATATAACAGTTATATCATCCGTTGCTGTGCCGCTTTCAAATGCGGTGTTGGCTATTCTCTTTGACAGTGTGTCCATACTGTCACCCTTGAAGTACGACAAAAGGAATGCAATTTTATTTTTTAACATCTTTAATCACCGCATAAAAGTATAAAATCCGCAGAGAGCGAAAGGTGTCACTCTCTGCGGAATTTTTTTGTAAGGTTTTGTGATGTTTTGTTTTATAACTGCTCTTTGAGGTATACTTTGACATTTTCAAGCAAAATAAAGCTTTCTGCCGGAAGATGAACCGTATTTTTGCTGACTTCACCGTCTCCGATAAGCTTTATCGGATTTGTTACATAATCCGGCAAACGGTAATCAATCGCATCCGGTGCACGATTTGCAATGAGAATAATCGAATGCTTTGGATTGCCGTCTTTTTCTCTTGCATAGGCAATACAACCGTCCGCTCCCGATATTGGTACAAATTCTGCATCTTTGAGCATATGGTTGTTTGCACGAATCTCTCCGAGTTTTTCAAAGAAACCGAGCAGTTCCATATCCATATGCCCCCATGGGAAGGCTTTTCTGTTGAACGGATCTTTAAGCCCCTCCATACCAATCTCATCACCGTAGTAAACAGATGGGAAGCCGGGCAATGTATACTGAATGGCTGTTGCAATTTTAAGCAGTCGCTTGCAGCGCTCTCTCTGCTCAGTTGAAAGTGAAAATTTTGACTGCCATTCTCTGTCCTTTCCGGGCCCTTCTGCGTCTTCTCCGGAAAGTCTTGAGATTATACGCACGGTGTCGTGTGTGCTTAGCGGATTCATAAGGGTATCAACAATTTCTTTCGGATAATTCTCGGTTATGGTGAGAATTCTGTCCATAAAACCTTCTGCATTGTCATTTACAATGTAATCGATTATTGCCTCTTTGAAGGGGTAATTCATAACACTGTCAAGTTCTTTTCCAAGCAAATACTTGCGTCTTATACCGTATGCGGTTTTCGTGGAGGCGTCTTCCCATACTTCTCCGATAAGGAGTGCGTCAGGCTTTTCGGATTTTATACGCTCGCGTATCTTTACGATGAACTCGTCCGGAAGCTCGTCGGCAACATCAAGACGGAATCCATCCGCACCGAGTCTCATCCATTTTGCGATAACGCCGTTTTTACCTGTTACGAATTCCGTGTATGACGGGTTGAGTTCATTTACCTCCGGGAGACTGTCTATGCCCCACCATGAGTCGTAACTGCTTGGCCAGTTTTCGAACTTGTACCATTTGTAGTAGGGTGATGACTTTGAATTGTACGCACCGTTATTATCGTATCTTTTATAACGGTTGAAATAGATGCTGTCATCTCCCGTATGGCTGAATACGCCGTCAAGAATCACTTTTATGCCCAGTTTATGTGCTTCCATGCAAAGTGAAATAAAATCCTCTTCTTTTCCGAGTAACGGGTCAACGGCTTCATAATTTGCCGTGTTATATCTGTGATTTGAGTGTGCCTCGAATATTGGGGTTAGGTAAATTATGTCAATATTCAGTGACTTGATATACGGCAGTTTTTCCTCTATACCTTTAAGGTCGCCGCACTGGTAGTCGTTATTCCACACGCCAAAGAGCGGGTCTATAACATATGACGGCATATCGCCCCAACGTTTAAGATTTCTGTCAAGCGGAACGATTTTTTTAACGCCGGAGTTGTAGAATCTGTCAGGGAAAATCTGATACATGATTCCGCCCTTCCACTTTGAATCCACAATCTGAGTTCCGTCATAGACGGTAAGCTGCCATCTGTTTTCGGGTATGTTTACATATCCGGTGGAGTATTCGCCCTTATACACATGGTATGTTTTTGAGCACACCGTGTACTCAAAGTTGTACCAGTACAGTCCCGGTTCTTTTGCAATGTAGCTGAGCTTCCAAAATCTTGAGTCGTCCTTATACTCGCTTGTGGCTTCAAAGTAGTATCTTTGGAGTATGGCTCTGTCCTTATCACTGTATATGACAAGACATGCCGACTCTGTCTCCGCGCCAAGTTTTTCACTTGGGAGGAGAAGACGGAATTCAAACTCTGTGCCGGTGGCTACAGCTCCGTATTCTGTTTTATAATTCTTATCTCTGGAATTATAAAGCATATCAAACTTTCCTTTGTTTATTTTACAGGTGATATATACCAAATATTGTCGGCGTATTCTTTTATTGCTCTGTCAGCGGTGAAAACACCTGCGCTTGCCGTGTTAATGAGAGACATTCTTGCCCAGCGTGTTTTATCGCTGTATGCTTTCACAACTTCCTCACGAACCTTATGGTAGTCGGCATAATCGGCAATTACCATGTACGGGTCATTGTGAATAACGTTCGCAATTTCGGGAAATTGCTTTCCGTTTACACCTCTGTTTATGAAGTCGATAATTCTGCGTATATCCTGGCTGCTGCCGTAATAACTGTACGGATCATAATGATGAGACAAATCTGCGACTTCAGGAGTTTTCATACCGAAAATGAATATATTGTCGTCGCCTACTGCATCATGGATTTCGATATTTGCACCGTCAAGCGTACCGAGTGTTACGGCGCCGTTTATCATAAGCTTCATGTTTCCCGTACCGGATGCCTCAGTTCCTGCGAGAGAAATCTGTTCGCTGATATCTGCAGCCGGCATGAGTTTTTCTGCAAGGGAAACGTTGTAATCTTCAAGATAAACAACTTTTATTTTTCCCTTTATGTCAGGGTCATTGTTTATAACCTCTGCGAGGTTGCAGATAAAGCTTATGATTTTCTTTGCCATATAGTAACCTGATGCGGCCTTAGCCCCGAAGATATATGTTCTCGGCGTGAAGTCCGCGTCGGGATTATTCTTGAGAAGAAGATAATTGTTTACAATATCAAACGCATTGAGATGTTGTCTCTTATACTCATGCAACCGTTTTACCTGCACATCGAAAATGGAGTCCGGATTTATTTCTATCCCTTGAGTTTCACGTATATATCTCGCAAATTCTTTTTTGTTTTCCTTTTTTATCTGCACAATTTTATCGAGAACAGCCGGATCATCCGCAAAGCTTTTAAGCCTTGAGAGTTCCATGCCGTCATATACAAAGTTAGTTCCGATAAGTGTGCCGATGTAATCTGTAAGAAGCGGATTTGACTGACATAGCCAACGTCTGTGAGCTATACCGTTTGTTACATTGGTAAACTTTTTGGGAGTAAGCATGCAGAAATCGCTGAATACAGTTGTTTTGAGCAATTCACTGTGGAGTGCGGAAACTCCGTTTACACTGTGGCATGTTGCAACGCAGAGATTTGCCATTCTGATGATACCGTTAGAGACAATAGCCATTTCTTCAACTTTGTCCGCATCATGTGTTACGCCCCAGATGAAGGAGCGGTATCTGTTATCAATTTCTTTTACAATCTGGTAGATACGCGGAAGCAGTGAGATGAAAATATCCTCCGGCCAGCACTCGAGGGCCTCTTTCATTACGGTGTGGTTTGTGTATGCAAATGTCTGAGTTACTATTTTCCATGCATCGTCCCAACCATATCCGCAGTCATCAAGGCATATTCGCATGAGCTCCGGAATTGCGAGAGTCGGATGTGTGTCGTTTATGTGTATTGCCATCTTTTGAGGAATTGAATCAATTGATTTGTTCTGACGAAGATGACGTCTTACAATGTCCTGTACGGAAGCAGATACAAGGAAGTATTGCTGACGCAGACGAAGACTCTTTCCCTCCGGGTGATTGTCGGCAGGATAAAGGACTTTACAGATTACTTCAGCCATGGCCTGCTGTTCAACAGCACGGATATAATCTCCCTGATTAAAGAGGGTCATATCAAATCCCGGCGCGTCTGCTTTCCAAAGTCTGAGTCTTGAATACCCTTTTCCGTCTTTTCCGGGAACAATCATATCATACGGTGTTGCAACAACTGAAACAGCATTTGAAATCTTTGTGTTGAAAAACCCGTCGTCCCAACTGCAATCAAGATCACCGCCGAAATTTACAGTGAGTTTAAGGTCATCCTTCTCGGTGAGCCATACATCGCCGCCCGAAAGCCAGTAATCGGGAAGCTCTGTTTGCCAACCGTCCACGAGTTTCTGCTTGAATATTCCGCATTCGTAGAGGATTGAATATCCCATTGATGCGTATTCTCCTGTCGCAAGTGCGTCAAGATAGCATGCTGCAAGTCGTCCGAGACCGCCGTTCCCAAGCCCGGCATCCGGCTCGCACTCATAGAGCTTATCAAGACTTATACCGAGATCCTTTAGAGCGTCTCTTGCCACATCCGTAAGATTTAAGTTGTAAAGATTGTTTTTCAGAGAACGTCCCATCAGGAACTCCATGCACATATAGTAAACGGACTTTGATTCATCGGTCTTTTTTGTTTTTTCCATGAATTCATAGCTGCCCTTTGTGAGAAACTCTTTTACTATGGTTGCAACAGCCTTGTAAATTTGCGGATTGTCAGCAACGTCGGGGCTAACTCCATAGAGGTGAGAGAGTTTTGATACGACCTGAGCTTTGAATTCTTCTGCGGTTATTGAGTAGTCTGCCATAAGATCACCTGAAAATAAAATATTATACTATTATACACCAGTGTTATTATAATAACAAGATGTTAAAATTGTTTGCAATTACCGCTTGTAAAATATTTTCAAAAAAGACGCAGAACCGGACTGAATATTCAGCCAATGCTCTGCGTCTTACATATAACTATTTGATCACACGGTTGTGATTACTTAATCATGAGATGGTTACGGATGAATGCCTCAAGCTCTGCCTGTGTAAAGATATGCTTTACAGGGTAGGTGGGGTTTGTTTCTGCGATGCAGCGTTGTGCAATTGTCGGAATATCCTCTTCCTTTATGCAGTCAAAGCCTGTAGGAATATTCATTCTTTCATTCATTGCACGGATCTCAGCAACGAATGCCTTTGCTTTTTCTTCATTTGTAGCGCCTGTGATTCCTACTGCGTCAGCAAGATCTGCAAGCTTGTCGTAAACGTAAGGCCCGAGAAGCTCATCAGACATAACGTGAGGAAGGATTACTGACATTGCAAGTCCATGCGGAACTCCGTAAAGACCACCGAGTCTGTGTCCGATTCCGTGTACATATCCTACGCCGCCGCGTGTGAAGCACATGCCTGCATAGTAAGATGCGAGAAGAAGTTGTCCTCTTGCTTCAATATCCGAACCGTCATTATAAGCGCGCTCGAGGTATTTAAATATAAGCTGTACAGCCTTTACGCCGTAGTTGTTGAACTTTTTGTTGTTGTACCAAATGTTTGTGTAGCCCTCAATTGCATGAGTAAGAGCATCCATACCTGTTGTTGATGTGATATGTTTCGGAAGTCCTACTGTAAGCTCCGGATCAAGTACTGCATACTTTGCACGGATGAACGGATCCATGATAGGGAACTTATCATGAGTATCAGGGTCTGTTACAACTGCTGCAATTGTTGTCTCTGAACCTGTACCTGCTGTTGTAGGCACAGCGAAAAGTGACGGAGGAATAAGTCCGTTCATCTTGAGTGCGGGAAGAACAACCTTGAAAGTACCGCTCATCTTCTTTACCGGACGATTTGGTCTTGCAACTCTTGCGATGGTTGCTTTCGCACAGTCCATAGGTGAACCGCCGCCGAATGCGATAACAGCCTGGCAACCGTTGTCGTTGTAAATTTTAAGTGCATCTTCAATGTTCTGAACAGTCGGGTTTGGCTGTGTCTGATCATAAAGAGCGTATTGTACATCTGCATTTTTGAGTTCCTCAAAGAGAGAACCGAGAAGATTGAGGCTCATAAGACCGGGGTCTGTTACAACGAGAACCTTGTCGATGCCTCTTTGTTTGATGACAGACGGAAGCTTTTTGACGCTGCCCGGTCCGTCAATGATAATCGGGTCGGGGAAGAACCATCCCCACGCATACATGGCGCCTGTGAAGATAACTTCGATTCCTCTCCAGCCGGCTTTTTTAAGAGTCCACTTTAAGTCCATAATTTCTACCTCCATAACTTTTTTCCTGGTTTTACCAAGTTCCCCTATAGTATAAATCATAGGTCGTAAAATTTAAAGCGAAAAAGGATACATGAATGCTATTTCGGCATTTTATCAAAAAGCACACGTTCTTACTTATACAAATGATACGAAAAAAATGTAAACCTTTGATGCACTTTTAAACAAAGTTTGATATTTTTTTAACGTTGCTTTCGAGGATGGAAATTATTTGGTTGTTATTTTGCACAATTCATGATATTTAAGCGAACAAATAAGCGAGCAATATGCGCGTGAATGAGTCAATAAAGCAACATCAGTCGAAATTTGCGAATGACGAGTGTGTCACTCTGTTGAGAACAACTGCCCCGACAGCCACCTGTCCGGTGTATGATTCGCCACGGGCTTCTGCAAAGATGAGGCACGCCGGCAAATTTAAGTCGGCAGCAGTATACTTTCCTGACGATGAGCCGGAACTTGAACCAAGTCCCAGATAAAGCAATGTTTTAGGTCCTGCAATTCCGTCGGCGGTAATTCCGCAATGCTTCTCAAACGCAATTACGGCGCTTTGTTTGCGACGAGTGAAATTATAATCAACAGCAATGCACATAAAACGCCTGCCGAAAATATCATTTTAAAATATTTTGATGAGACGTTCTCGGAAGAAATGCTCTCTGATGAAATGCTATTTGATGAATCGCTCACTGAAAGAACGTTTCTAGAGGAAGCGCCCTGCGATTTTGCCGGGAATTTTTCCCGAGGTGGTTGCTTCGCTCCTTTGCCCAGAATAATCAACGACATGGATCTCCGGAATACTAACCATGGTTACACCGGAATGTATCTCTTCGAAAAAAGTTGTATCCTTTTGTACCTCGTTGTCTTGAAGGCCGGATTTTCTGTATGACATATGCTTTGTCTCCCTTCTCTTAGTTTCACATACGATTTCTCACATATAGCAGGGTGATTGCCGACGACAATTCTTTAGCTGTGAATTGATTGTGGCGGCAAATCTACTGTGTGATGTATTTTAAGACTGCTTATTTATAAGTTTTCTCAAAAAAATTGAAAAAATCCAAAAATAGTTGTTGACACGAAGGTGTAAAGCGTGGTATATTAATCGAGCGCTTTGGAAAGCCCGAGCGCATATGTACCTTGAAAATTAAACAACGACAAACTAGAAATGGACCCTGAAA
>CAVGIJ010000012.1:0-40839 GCA_963629305.1 Acutalibacteraceae bacterium | reverse complement strand
CGGCAATTTACTTTTTAACTATAATAGTCAAAAAATCCGAATATATTTTATTGATTGGCAGTGTAAGAGATATAAGCTTATCTGTGACATGGGAGGTCATTTTATGAAAGTATTGCTTATAAACGGAAGTCCGCATAAAGAGGGCTGTACATATACAGCACTTTGTGAGGCGAAAAAATCACTTTCGGAGCAGGGTGTTGATTCTGAGATATATTGGATTGGCAAGGATCCGATTCCGGGGTGTACCGCATGCACGGCTTGCAGAAAACTCGGTAAATGTGTTATTGATGACAGTGTGAATGAACTTTCGGCAAGAATAGGTGAATTTGACGGAATGATTATCGGATCACCTGTTTATTATTCAAATGTTGCCGGAAACCTTCGTTGTTTCCTTGACAGACTGTTCTACAGCGGAGGATGTTCAAAATTGGCGGGAAAACCCGGCGCAGCCGTTGTATCCTGTCGTCGCGGGGGAGCAACCGCAACTTATGATGAGATAAACAAGTATTTCGGGATAAACAATATGCCGATAGTTACGTCTAATTACTGGAATCAAATTCACGGAAATACCGCTATAGAAGCCCAACAGGATCTTGAAGGTCTTCAGACAATGAGGTTTCTCGGGTACAATATGGCGTGGCTTTTAAAATGCATTGATGCCGGAAAAGAAAAGGGTATAAATTGGGTAGTTTCAGAGCCTAAGGTTAAAACGAATTTTATACGCTGAGGAGTTACAAGACAATGTCTTTTCAAAATGACAAAAGCAAAATAATCGACCACGGTCTCGCGCTTTTCACGATGATCATATGGGGACTTACATTTATTTTCACAAAAGAATTACAGAATTCATTTTCAAGTCTTGAAATATTGTTTTTGAGATATGGTATAGCATATATCGCTCTTTGGATTATGTGTCCGAAAAGAATAAAATTTAACCTAAAGCAAGAGGCCTATTTTTTAGGCGCATCTGTTTCAGGTGCATCGCTTTACCAATACCTTGAAAATGTTTCTGTGGAATATACAAGCCCCGCAAGCGTTTCGTTCATAACTGCGATGGCACCGCTTTTTACCGCATTTTTTGCATATTTTTTGCTCAAAGAAAAACTGACGGCTCAAACCGTTGTAGGTATGGTAGTTTCAATCATCGGGGTCGGGCTTGTTTGTTTTGGAGATTCAACTAAAATTGAGACCGGATTTACCGGAGATATGATTATTTTCTGTACTGTATGGCTTTGGGGCGTTTATTCTATCATTGTAAAGAAAATTGCGAATTTCGGGCTTCCCGGATTTGCAGTCACAAGACGTATTTTCTTTTATTCTTTGATAGAAATGATTGTGCCTATGATAATAAGCGGCGACTTTAAAAAGTCTGATTTTACAATCGGCAATGTATTGGGGCTTCTGTATCTCGGCGTTTTTGCATCGGCATTTTGTTTTTATTCATGGAACCGCTGTGTTGACAAGCTCGGAACAATAACGACCAGCAAATATTTATTTATTTTGCCTGCAATAACATTTATAGCTCAACTCATCTATAATAGATCCGCTGTGAGTATGGTCGGTGTTCTCGGAATGTGTATCATTCTTCTCGGTCTTTTCATAAGTGAAAAGAAAAGTATTGACTTTACGGAGCCTATTTCATATAATAATGGCATCACAAATGAATAGTAAATGCGTTGAAGGTATTACGCCTTTGCATGAAAACCTTTCAGAGAGTCGACGGATGGTGTGAGTCGGCAGGCAGTGCAATGAGCGGTCTCGTACCGGAGCAGGTTTCCCCAAAGGCTTTTGCTTTATAAGGAAACTCGGCAAACACCGTTATCAGTTTAGAGTTTGTTAGAACTTGAAGAGTGGTCCCAAGAGGACAATCTGGGTGGTACCGCGGTAAACATGTTTATCGTCCCGGAAATACTTTATCAGTATTTCCGGGATTTTTTTATTATCAGGAGGATTAGTATTATGAGAAAAATCAATTTATCTGACATCACAATCAGAGAAAGCGCAGTGTCACAGGATGTTACACTCAGCTTTAAAGAAAAGATTGAAATGGCAAAAATCATGGACAAGCTTAATTATTCCGTTATTGAGCTTCCGGAAATTACAGACCCTCAGACTGATTCTCTACTCATTAAAACAATGACAACAAGCGTAAATGAAAACAAGATTGCGTGTCCTGTCGGTTACAGTGTTGAAAATGTATCCGCAGTTTGGGATTGTCTTAAGAATGCGAAAAGACCGATTCTCACCGTATCAGTTCCGGTTTCATCCGTTCAGATGGAATACCTTTGTCATATGAAGCCGAAGGTTGTTGCGGAACTCATACCGTCACTTGTTGCCGAGTGCAAAAAGTATTGTGACGAGGTGGAATTTTCAGCCGGAGACGCAACCCGTGCGGAAAGAGATTTCCTTATTTCATGTATTGAATCCGCTATCGCTTCAGGTGCTTCAAAGATAACACTTTGTGATACTGCAGGTACGATGATGCCCGATGAATTCGGAAAATTCATTACAGAAATTAAAACCGCAGTTCCTGCAATTTCAGATGTAACACTTGCCGTTGAAGTTAAAAACGAGATTGACATGGCAACAGCATGTGCATTTGCGGCTGTGACGGCGGGCGCAGATGAGATAAAGACAACAATCAAAGGTTTTGGCTATCCTGAAATTGAAAATGTTGTAAGTGTCATTGAAAAACGCGGAAATGATATTGGCGTGAATTCAACAATAAGAGAGACAGAACTCGGCCGCGGTGTTTCACAGATGTCTTGGATAACGAGCTCAAAAAAGACAGGAGTAAACGAAGCCACAACAATTATTTCGGGAGATACTCCAAGTGTTATTCTTACTATTGATGACGACATAAATACCGTATCAAAAGCCGCCGAGTCTATCGGTTACGACCTTTCCGCGGAAGATAAAAAGAATGTTTATGATGCGTTTGTCCGTGTAGCGAGAAAGAAGGAAAAAGTCGGAACAAAAGAACTTGAAGCAATCATTGCAAGCTCCGCACTTTCAGTTCCCGCAACGTATAAGATTGAGAGCTATGTCATAAACAGCGGCAATGTAATAACCGCAACGGCTAATATTCTTCTCTCAAAAGACGGTGAAAAGCTTTCCGGTGTAAGTGTAGGTGACGGCCCGATTGATGCATCGTTTATGGCAATTGAACAGATACTCGGTCACCATTATGAGCTTGATGACTTCCAGATCCAGGCAGTAACCGAGGGCCGCGAGGCAATGGGTTCTGCACTTGTAAGACTCAGAGCAGATAACGGCAAGCTCTATTCCGGAAACGGAATTTCAACGGATATCATAGGCGCGAGTATTCGTGCTTATGTCAGCGCAATCAACAAGATTGTCTACGAGGAGGCTTAAAGGTCTATGAATTTAAGTTTTTCTACAAGGTATTGGACGAATTATTCATTTGAAGAATTCGTAAGTATGGCCGCTTCAATGAAATTCGGAGCGGTTGAGATAAACAACATTGACATCATAAAGATGTCTCCGTCAAACGCAAAAAGATTTCTTTACAATAACTCTGTAAGCATTTCCTCCGTAAACAGCGGTATGAATATTCTGTCAAAAGATGCGGATTCAAAGGTTCTTGTTTCTCTTATAAAGCTTGCGCGTGATTACGGTATTCCGTATGTCAAGGTTTATGCCGAAAGTGATGATGACGAGCAGAAAACAATTGAAAAGTCAAAGACTTTTCTTCAGGAAATAATTCCTGTTGCGCAGACAGAAAAGGTTACCGTACTGATAAGCACCAGAGATAATTTTTCAAATACAAAAACACTCTCCGAAGTTCTTAAATTTTTCGCCTGTGACAGTATAGGCGCCGATTGGAACATGCACGACACCTATTTTGTCGGAGGAGAAGATGCCGAAAAGACAATCACAAATCTCGGCGCATATGTAAAGCTTGTACATATTGTTGATCAAAAATCCGATGGCGCATATGCTCTTGTCGGTGAGGGCGAATTGCCGATTACGGATATGATAAATGCGCTCAGATCAATCAACTATCCGGGATTTGTCACACTTGCCTGGAATCCCGATTTTCTTCCCGGTGTTAATGACTTTGAAATAATTCTCACACATTTTTCAAACTATTTGAATTCACTCGGAAGTACCGAGAAGAACAAGAGTCATTACTACTACAACAGGGCTCATACGGGGAAATTCCTCTGGAAAAAGGAAGCCCTTATTGATAAGACATTTCCTCAGGTTCTCGATGCAATGGTTGAGGAGTTCCCGGATCAGCTTGCATTTAAGTACACAACGCTTGACTACACGAGAACTTATTCGCAATTTCGTGATGATGTTGATACTTTTGCAAGAGCGCTTCTGTCACTCGGCGTAAAGAAAGGAACACAGGTTGCCGTA
Source organism: Acutalibacteraceae bacterium (assembly GCA_963629305.1). Classification (GTDB taxonomy): domain Bacteria; phylum Bacillota; class Clostridia; order Oscillospirales; family Acutalibacteraceae; genus UBA1227. The sequence goes on along the minus strand of CAVGIJ010000012.1, from coordinate 36,453 downwards.
TGGGCTACCAATGTACCTCAGTGGTATATTGCTTTTTGGGCCGCAACAAAGATAGGCGCGGTTCTTGTAACCGTAAATACCGCCTATAAGATACATGAGCTTGAGTACCTTCTTAAACAGTCGGACACGCATACGCTCGTTATGATTGAGGGCTTTAAGGATTCGGATTATGCGGGAATAGTGCGTGAACTTTGTCCAGAGCTTGAAACGACAAAGCCGGGTGAACCCCTTCACGCAAAGCGCCTTCCGTTCCTTCGCAACGTTATAACGGTAGGCTTTAAGATGAAAGGCTGTCTTACCTTTGAAGAGGCTGTTCTTCGCTCAAGTATGGTACCGCTTGTTGAGGTGTACCGTATTTCCGCAACAGTTGATAAGGATGATGTTGCGAATATGCAATATACATCGGGTACTACGGGATTCCCAAAGGGAGTTATGCTTACACACTATAACATAGTAAACAACGGTAAATGCATTGGCGATCGTATGGATTTGTCAACTGCAGACAGGATGATGATTCAAGTTCCCATGTTCCACTGCTTTGGCATGGTGCTTGCAATGACAGCGACAATGACGCATGGCGGAACCATCTATCCGCTTCCGTATTTCTCACCGAAGCCGGCACTGGCTTGTATCAATCAGGAAAAAATCACCGCATTCCACGGTGTTCCAACTATGTTTATTGCCATGCTGCAGCATAAGGACTTTGAAAAAACAGATTTTTCATATATGCGTACCGGTATCATGGCGGGCAGCCCTTGTCCTATTGCTGTCATGAAAGATGTTGTTGAAAAAATGCACATGAGTGAAATCACCATTGTTTACGGTCAGACGGAGTCATCGCCGGGTTGTACAATGAGCTCTACAGATGACCCGATAGAGGTTCGTGTAAGTACTGTAGGCCGTCCGCTTCCGGAGATAGAGTGCAAGATAGTAAATCCCGAAACAGGGGAGGATTGTCCCGACGAGGTTACAGGTGAGTTTGTTGCACGCGGCTACAACATAATGAAGGGCTATTACAAGATGCCGAAGGCAACGGCAAGTGCAATTGATGCTGACGGATGGCTTCATACAGGGGATTTGGCATGCCGCACGAAAGATGGCAATTATCGCATAACAGGCCGTCTTAAGGATATGATTATTCGCGGTGGTGAGAACATTTATCCGAAGGAGATTGAGGAGTTCATCTATACTCATGACAAGGTACAGGATGTACAGGTTATCGGCGTTCCCGATGAAGGTCTCGGAGAGGAGATAATGGCTTGTATTGTCCTCAAAAAAGGTGAAACGATGACCGAGGACGAGATGAAGAAATATGTTATGGACCATATGGCAAAGCATAAGGTCCCGAGATACATTGAGTTCGTTGACAGTTTCCCGATGAATGCCGCAGGTAAAATTCTGAAGTATAAAATGCGTGAGGATGCGATAAAAAAACTCGGACTTCAAAAAGCTGACAGTATTGTCACTGCATAATAAAAGTTACAAAAAAATTACGCCACTTACGTGCAATATACACAAAAAAGTGACGTAATTTTTTATGGCATAAAATGTAATAAAATGGGCGAAATTGATAGAATTTTATCAATTATTGTATTATAATATATTCAAAGTGTTTTATTGTACATTTTAAACTTTACAGCAAAGAGAGGATTGTTATGTATTTCTCAACGCAAAGTAACGGAAATTACAGATTGAAAGACAGATTCATTTCCATGTTGATTGTCTTTTCAATCATGCTTTCCACCATTGCTATTGCAGGGCCATTTAATATTGCCTTTGCAACAGACGGAGGGAAGACTGAGGCTAGTGACAGCGGTGTCATCAACTTTGATGACGGCGACATAAACTATGACTCAAATCTTAAGGATAACGGAGACGGCTCGTATACGTTGTCTCTCGACGTTTGGTCAGACGTCGCAGTGTCTGCAAAGAATACACAAAGTGATGTTTCGACAAATGATTACTTTGTAGCTCAATTTAACGGAAAGTATCTTGTTGAACTTTGGGGCGGCAACGGTGCATCCGGTCAAAAGACAAAGTATAACGGCGGAGGAAATGGCGGCGCCGGCGGTCACACTTACGGTGTTATCGAACTCGAAAAGGGAGACATCCTTTGCTACAACCTCGGCGGTAAGGGCGAAACAACTCTTGTAACCGATGAAGGCGGCGGTGCAAACGGCGGTGCGGCTCACGGTGAAAAGGGAAGTTATAAAGTCGGCGGCGGCGGTGGATACTCCGCTGTATATCTTTTCGAAAAAGGACAGGCTGCTGACAACTTTATTAAGACATATACAGACGGCAAAGGAAATCTTACTACTCAGACCATTTCCGAAGAAGACCGTTTAAATAACTACGTAATGATTGCCGCGGGCGGTGGCGGCGGCGGAGCCGGTGACGGATTCATTCTCGGCTACAAAGCAAAGGGTACCGCTGACGGTGGTGCCGGCGGCAGCATGACAAGTACGGCAACCGCAATTACCGGAGGCACCGTATTCAACGGTGAAAACGGTAAGTCCAGTGGAAAGAAACTTAAGTATATCGGTTATGGCGCAACAACAGAACCCGGCAAGTCTAACTCAACATGGCTTGGCTGGTGGGACGGTGCCAATGCAAACAACTGGGAAGGCAATATTGATGGTGCTAAAATCGGCGGCGGCGCAGGCGGAGCAGGTAACTTCCGCGGCGGCGGCGGCGGTGCCGGCTATTGCGGCGGTTCGGGTGGCGTTATGGCATCTGCTCTTGTTGCAGGAAATATCGGCGGTGGCGGCGGCGGTTCGTCATTCGTTTCAAGCCGTTTTGATTATTCAAATATTTCCGCTGACATAAAGAATAAAACAAACCCGAATGACACTACAACAGGCAGTGGATATGTAAATATTTCTTATCTCGGAAATAAGAATGAGAGTTCAAGCAACACAAATATTGATTGGCTTGAAAATCTTGTATTTACCGCAACGGCTTCAAAATATTTTGATGTTACCGCAAAGTCATCAACTGCAACTGCTACTGTTGATAATAACAACAAGATAACCCTTAAAGATACCAAACTCAATGAGGCAAACGGTAAGTTCACTCTTACTCTTACCTTTAAACCGAAGGACGGCTTTAAGGGCGGTAACGACGTAAATCTCTTTGAAGGTGATAAGGAATTTACTGTTTCCAACAACGAAGCAAATGTTTCTTCAATAAACCTTTCAAATGATGTGACATATGTCAATGTACCTCTTCGCGAGTTTGAAGCTGCCGGAAATGACAACATCGGCATTTCCGCAGGTGAATCATTTAACAGAAATGATTTATTTACTGATTCCTATGCGGAAATAAGAAGCAACTTTTCAAGTGACAGTGATTATGATTTTATCGCATCTGTTTCAGATTATTTTGTAAAAGAAATGGATACCGGTGCATTGGTGACGGATTCTACACTTTCACCTGATGAGTCCACGGCATATCTTGTAGGCTTTACGGTTACTCCGAAAGCATCAGCTTCAAAAGCTGTTGTCGGAGAAGTTGCAACCGCAACGGATTTCACCGACAGTGCATTTGCAGATGTATTTTCCGAGATGACCATAAACGGAATTACATACAACGTTTATAAGAAAATAAACTATGACGAGACAACAGGAAAATACACACTTTCCGTAACACTCAAGTCAAGTGAAAAGCCTGTAGATAAAAATAATCCTACAGGTCCGAAAGTAAATGACAGTGAACTTACGGTGACACAACATACCGGTTATTCTGAAACTTTTACTGAGAATGGTACTTTTACTGCTTTGGCAAGTGGGTATTATGTTGTTCAAACTTGGGGCGGTAACGGCGGTGCCGGTGGTACTGTAAAATATGTAAACAGGGCAGGAAATACTACTTACACTGCTATAGGTGGCTCCGGAGGAACAGGCGGATATATTTATGCGGTTGTTTATTTGAATAAGGATGAGCAATTAAATATAACCAACGGAAACAAAGGTGCTGACGGTGAAAGTATAAATGATCAGCGTGAGTTTTTGGAACTTGATGAAAAAAAATTCGTATGCCAAGGAGGTAAAACCGGAACCTCAACAACAATAAACTATAATGACAATGTTATGCTTCAAGCTGCCGGAGGAGCCGGTGGCGGTGGTGGAGCGCTATATTATCATTACTATATAGCTGGTACAGATACTAAATCTAATGAAGGCAAGTCTGGCACAAGTGTAACTGATACTACAAACGATATTGATTCTATCGGTATTTCTACAGATGGCTCTAAAGGAAGTGCTGAAAACAAAAATAGTGTTACCGGAGGAAACGGCGGACAAGCGGCGAAAAACTATATTAATCAGAATTTGACACTTTCTACCTATCCAAGTTCTGTTAAAACCGTCTGCAGTTCACTCTTGAGTGACAATCCGAATTCCGGCTCAGGTGCAGCAAAGGTAACTTTTGTTCCTATGTCTGACGCTGAAATCAAAGCAGAACTCACAAATAAACTTACAGGTATCACACTTGATACTTATAAGTTCACAGATTATTTCACGAATGTTACCGTAAAGGCTCCGACTGATGATGACGTAACTAAGGCAATTGAAATAACAGGACCTGTACAGAACGGTGACGGAACTGAAACAACAACTGCAAAACTCGGCGGTGACGGAATCACATGGACATTTACATTTGAGCCGAAAGAAGGATTCCTCGGCGGAAACTTTGTAAAGGCTCTTGAGTCTATGACTTTAAAGCAGAACGACACAGACGGCGTTACCGGGAATGAATCTGCGGATGTTCCTGCAAATATCACAACTGACAATGTAAATGTTGAACTTAAAAATCCTATTACCGCAACTGTAAATAAGACAAATGTTAATGACGGCAAATACCGCGTGAAGTACGGAACGACCGTATCCTTTACAGATTTGTTTACGGTTACAGGTACGTGGCCGACAGATGATGCTGTTAGTGTTGCATATGTAAATAAGATTGACACAACTGATTTTGACAAAACAAACGGATTTATCGCAACCGAAAATAAAACATTCAGTTACACATACGGTATTTCTCCAAGCACTACTGCTTCAAAAGCAAAGGTGACTGTGCTTCAAGAAGAACAGTCACAAACGCTTACGGCGTCTGTTGAAGTATACAGTGATGTTGACACAACCGGCCTTTCTCATATGACATATGACGGACCGAAGGAAGTAACTTTAGGAGATAAACTCACTGCAACCGTAAAGGCAGAGCGTGGTTATGAAACTCCGAAGACATTCACTGTTATGTCCGGAGAAACTAAACTTTCAGAGGGAACAGACTATACATATGATTCCACAACAGGAGAGCTTGTTGTAAATGCGAACAGCATAAAAGGCACTGTCTATCTCATTGCCGAAGCAGGAGTAAAGACATACAACCTTTACTTTGAGGCAACAGATAAAAACGGTCTTCCGATTGTAATTTCTGCTGATAAGGCAACTAAGTCTTTTAAAGCAGGTGAAACAATACCGTCGGGTGTAGAGCCGTTTGACGCATCTGAGATGCCCGCAAAGACAGGTTACAAGTTCGTTTGGGACTGGAATACCGATGACGGACAGCCTCTTACAACAATGCCCGCATACAACTACTATGTATACGGTTCATATGAGCCGTTGTTCTATACGGTAAAGATAAATTATCTTGAAAAGGGAACAGATAAAGTACTTGCAACCCAATATGTAAATGAAAACGCATATTATACTCTTGAAGAAACAGTTGCATCTCCGGCAATACCGGGCTACAAGCTTGTTGACGATAAGCAGGCATCAATTACTTATACGGTAAATGATGCTACTATCGGAAATTCTGCGGAAAATGCTGTTATCATTAATGAAAATGTTTACTATACTTCTACAACAGATAACATAACTATCCGACATATTTACGAAAATACAGGAAAAGTATTCAAAGTAGAATATGCAAATGCAAGTATCGGCGACAGCTATACCGCAAAAGCGATGACAGGTATTACAGGCTATAGCGGAACAGACAAAACCATCACCGTAAGTGCAGACAGCAAAGAAAATGTTATTGATATTCTTTATGCGTCGAACACTTACAAGATAGAATTTGTTTCCGAGGGTAAGACCGTTGGTACTATCGATGCAACATACAATGACGTATACCCGGATTTCCCGGAGATAACGTCGGACAATGAGTATGTAACATTCGCAGGTTGGTATACAGATCCTACAGGCGGGGAAAAGGTTGATGAAAACGGTATATTTACCGGAACATCCGCCACTACCTACTATGCACATTGGAACATTGCGCCGACATTCAGCGTAAGCGTAAATCCTTCTGATTGGACAAAGGATAGCGTTATCTTTGAACTTGTCGGCACAAATGATAAGTTTAAATATACTTCTGACAATGTAACTTATATGTATTCAACCGATGGCGGAAACTCATGGACAGCTATTGACAAAACGAATTTCAATACGCTTAAGGTTGAGTCCGAAGGTGAAACAAATTACAAATTCAAAGCTGTTGCAAGCAGCGGCGAGGAATATTTAAACGAGAGCACATATACAGCAAAGATTGATAAGAGTGCTCCGACTGCAAAGATGAAACTCTCTGAACCCGGTACGACATGGTTTGCTGAGATTACTACTGTAATTGACAATACTCTCGGCACACACTTTACCAAGGAAAAGGTTCAGCTTGAGATTCTTGATGCAAAGGATACACTCAGCGGACTTGCCGAGGATTCTTCAATCATGTACTTTGTTTCCGATACTCAGATTTCTGCTTCAGATATTGCGAGCGGAACATATGATTGGAAAGAGTACACATATTCGGTTGTAATCAATGCAACAGGTGATGACATAAACGAAGGCAAGTATTTTGTTTATGCAAAGATAACCGATAATGTCGGAAATGCGCTTTATCTCGGCTCAGACGGACTCGTTGTAGACACAACCGCTCCGTCGGTAAGCGGTAAGAGCAACTTTGACGGTGACAAGTGGGTAAATGCCGCAACGTCATCCGACGCCGTTGTTATAAGCGGTAAAGTCACTGACAAGGCAGAAGGCTCGGGTATTGATTATCTTGAGTACAGCCTTGACGGCGGTGCAAATTGGGTCAGATATTCGACTTCCGAAGACGGCAAATATGAACTTCCGTTCTCACTTACAAGCAATCTCTTCACAAGTGACCAAAAAGGACAGACCGTAAAGCTTCGCGCTTATGACCTTGCCGGCAATGTATCAAATGTTGCAACATTTGAAGTAAACCGTGATACATTTGCTCCATGGATTTCTGTTTCAGAGCCTTCAGGTATTGAGACAAAATGGGTTTATGAGGAAAATCCGCAAATAACGGTCGGCGACAGATTGTCGGGCGTAAAATCAGTTTTGTACAAGGAAGCAAACGAAACAATTTGGCATGTTGCAACGGTTGATGACGCTGGTAGCGGAAAATATACTGCTGAAATTACCTCAAACGGTACATATACGTTCAGAGTAATTGACAATGCAGGAAATGAAACAACAACAAATGTTACATATTCATACATTGACTCTGTAGTTCCGACATTCGACGTTACCGCAACAGCCAAATCAAAGACTTATGACTTTGAAACAGCACCTTGGACAAATGACAATGTTACATTTGTTATCAATCCAACATCTGAAAATGTCGGCACTGTTACCTATAAGTACAAGAAAGCGGGTGAATCGGATTATACCGAAATAACATGTACAACAGGGGAAAAGCCATCGTTTGTTGTAGATGCACAGGGTAAGGAAATTGCTTATGACATAATTGCTGTCAGTGCTTCCGGCAAGCAAAGCAAAGTCACAATTGTTAAGACAAGTATTGATAAGGTTGTTCCGACAGGTTCGGTTCAGCTTAATGACAGGACTGCAACTACTACACTTGTACGCATAGCCGATCCTTTGAATATCTTCTTTAAGGATCCTGTTAAGGTACAGATGACATCTGCTGATGATTTGAGCGGAGTTGCTTCAACGTCTTATTATCTTTCACATAAGGCGATGACTGAGGAAGAGCTTCACGCAATGACAGATGGTTGGACAGCATATTCCTCACTCTTCTCAATTGAAGAAAATGATGATTACATTGTCTATGCAAAGATCACAGACAATGCGGGAAATGTCACATATCTCTCATCTGACGGATTCATCTTTGATAAGGTTGCACCGAAAATTGATGTTGACCTTTCATCTGCAAAAGATAAGGTTAACAACTGGACAGTTAATTCTGAGATAGATTTCCCTGTTATAATCACAGATACGCAATCAACAAAAGGTATTTCCGGTGTGAATGATACGAGCGGAAGGATAACATATACATATGATTCAAATGCTCCGGAAGGATTCAAGGGAATTACTAAGACCGCAACAACTGCAACAGATGCAGAGGGTAAAGTTACATTTACTATTCCGAATGCGGACATACCTGTCGGAGAGTACAAAATAACAATTACCGCTTATGACAGAGCCGGCAATGAGGCAACAAAGGATATTGACGTTAAACGCGCAGAATCAAGCCTTACCATTATTTCTCAGCCGACAGATACATCTGTTGAATACGGAAAAGCTTCTGCAACGTTCTCCGTAGATGTTGCATCTGTCGCAGGTATTACTTATCAGTGGCAGTGCATGAAAGCTGGGGAAAGTGATTGGACTGATGTCAGTGAAAAAGGTTCACAGCTTGTTATAACAAATCCGACTGTTGTCGGAAATAACGGCGATAAGTACAGAGTAATCGTTACGAGTGGTGCAAATGTAAGCACAACGAGTGATGAAGCAACTCTCAGTGTACAAAAGGCAAAACTTACAGTTTCACCGAATTCACATGAGAAGAATTACGGACAGCCTGATGTTGCACTTGACTATACTGTTACAGGTTACAAGTTTGATGATAATGGAAAAGTTACATTCATAGGCGGATTTGAAAGAGAAGCCGGTGAGGACGCAAAAACATATGTAATCAAGAATAAAGATCTTGCTCTTGCAAACGACTCTGAAGGTAAAAACGTAAACGGAAACTATTACTTAGACATTCAACCTGCAACATCAAGCTATGTCATCAAGGACTACAACACGGACTTGAGTGCAACTGTTCACGGGACGATAGGCTCAAATGGATGGTATAAGGATGTAAATGTACAGGCTCCGGATGGATTCCTTATCAGTACAACGAATTCTGCGGATGAGAGCAATTGGTCAGATAAACTGTACGTATCCGCTGACGGTATATACGATAACTATAAGTATTACCTAAGAAACAATGATCCCGGTGCTGCAGACTATAAGTCAATCTCGGGCGAAAAGACAGCAACTGCATTTAAAATTGATGCAACTGCTCCGACAGGTAGCATAAGTGTTGACACGAATGTATGGAGAGAGTTCCTCTCAGAAATAACCTTCGGTATATACAAGAATGACACGGTAACTGTCAAGATTGAGAATGATTCTTCAATCTCCGGCAATAACTCAGTCAAGTATATCAAGACATCAGATGTCATAACCGGCAAAAATGAGCTTGAGAAACGTACTGATTGGACTGATTATACCGAACCGTTCACAATTCCTGCAGTTGATTCCGAGAAGTTTGTTATCTATGCACGCATAGAGGATAATGCCGGCAATATAACCTACCTTTCATCAGACGGACATGTTTTTGATACTGCTGCTCCTACAACAACAGTTTCAAGTAACATCACCGGTGTTGATGATTCTCCTGCATATGCGGACCGTATTGTAACCGTAACGGATTCGAACTTAAATTCGGTTAAAATTACAGATAAAGATTACAATATTGTTGCATATGTAACAATTGACGATGACGGAAATCCAACAATTACGTATGTCAATACTTCGACAAAAGTTAAGATAATTGAGCCTGTAACCGTTTCTTCTGACGGCACAGATATTGTAAAGATACTTTTGCCGAATGACGACAACGAGTATATGATATTTGTGGATGATAAGTCCGGAAATGGAAATTCATCAACACCTGTAAAGGTTGTAGAAAAATCAATAGATACATTTATTGATGAAATTGAAAATGAACTTCCGAAAAATCCTGAAACTGGTAAAACGGATACATCGCTTGCAACTGATGAAAAACTCGGCGAACTTATCGATAAGATAGACAAGCTTCTTGAGAAGGAGACAACCGACAAGGGTGAACCGTCAAATCTTGATTCCGATGAGATTGCAAAGCTTGAAGCTGAACGCGATAAGCTCCTTAATCAGATTAAGGACAATAAAAAATCCGATCTTGAAAAAGCAGCTGAGGACGCAAAGAAGGAAATCGAATCGAATAAGAACCTTACCACTGAGGAGAAGAAGGCTCTTGAGGATGAGATTGACAAAGCGCTTGAGGATGCAAAGAAAGACATTGACAATTCAAAGTCGGATGGTGATATTGACAAGATTGTTGAGGGTACCAAGAAAGACATCGACTTAACAGTTGACAAGGCTGAAGCAATCGACAAAATTGAGAAGAAGGAAAAGGAAACAGAAGAAGCAATTGATGCACTTCCAAACCTTTCCGATGCTGAAAAGAAAAAGCTCAAGGATGAAGCGAGAGACGAAGCCAATAAGGCAATTGAAGATGTTAACAAGGTAGAAAATAAAACTGTTGACGGAAAGACACCGGCTGAGCAGCTTGACAAGATTGTTGAAGATACGAATAACACACTTGATGACACAAAGGACAGTGCAACAGCAAGAGACTTTGTAAACAAGTATGCATCTGACAACAATGCCGACAAACCTTATAACAAGGATGACAACAAGGTTGATAAGACCAATGCGGATCAGGTTATAAGCGGCTCTGACACTTATAACAGACAGTCTGATTCCGTAAAGGATAAGATTGATGAACTTATAAGTCAGAACAAGACAGACGGCACAACATATTCTGATTATCCGTCAATGAAGGATGCTGCCGACAAGGCTCTTCAAGATGCCAAGGATGCAGCAAAGAAAGATCTTGAAAAAGCAGCCGAGGACGCAAAGAAGGAAATCGACTCAAAGGACAACCTTACCACTGAGGAAAAGAAGGCTCTTGAGGATGAGATTGACAAAGCGCTTGAGGATGCAAAGAAAGACATTGACAATTCAAAGTCGGATGGTGATATTGACAAGATTGTCGAGGATACCAAGAAAGACATTGATGGTACAAAGGACACAGCAACAGCTCGTGACTTTGTAAACAAGTATGCATCTGACAACAATGCTGACAATCCTTATGATAAAGGCAACAACCCGATTGATAAGGATGACATTGACAAGATTCTTTCAGGCTCAGATGTTTATGATAAGATGACCGATTCCGAAAAGGCTAAGGTAAATGAACTTATAAGCAAGGATAAGGCTGACGGTTCTGAAACATTTGATTCATATCCGGACATGAAGAAGAGCGCTGAAGATGACGCACAGGATGCTGCCGATAAGTTTATTGAAGAATATCTTCTTCCAAACAATTCGACATATCCTGAAAACAAAGATGATGTTTACACAACAGCAACAAAGGATAATGCTGAGCAGATTATTTCCGGCAGAGATAACTGGGATGAACTTCCGAAGGCTGTACAGGATATCATCAATGCGGCAATTGACTCGGCAAACGGAACAGCTCATACTTATCCTGAACTTCTTCGTGAGGCAGAGTTTATCACCGGTGAAAAGGATGCTAAGCTTGTGGCTCCGAACGGTGATGTTTCGATAAAAGCAAGCGGTCTTGAGGATCTCTTTGATAATCCGTCAATTTATACTGACAAGGATAAAGCAATAATTGCAAAGGGCGGACGTATCAGAATCGAAAATATTGTTGAAAAACAAGTAAAGACCGAACTTTCAACATCGGAGCAAAGCAGCTCGGATAAGTTCCTTGCAAAGTACGGTCTCACCGCAGGACTTTATCTGGACATTTCTCTTGTTAAGTATGTATACGAGTACAATGAGCAAACCGGCGAATATGTACTTGCATATACAGAGAAAATCACGGATACAGCTCCGAACAATGTAAAATATGTTCTTGATATTCCGTCGGAACTCCTCGGTAAGGATGAATATTATATGATCCGTGTTCATGACGGTGTTGAAGAAATAATCGCAACAGCACCGAACGGAAGCACACAGATTACATTTGAGAGCGACAGATTCTCAACATATATCTTGGCTTACAAGGAGCATGAGGAGGAACAAACAGCTAAGACTCTTGATGAAAATCGTATCGGCGATGTCGGCGCAGCATTTGCACTTACGGGTGTAATGTATGTTGCAACAAGACGTAAGAGAAATGATGATGAGTCTGAGATGTATTGATCCTGATGGCCTTATCTAAGGTATAAACAAGGCATAAAAAATGTGGGGATGCACAAAAATGTGCATCCCCATAGTTTTATTGATTACTGAAAACAATTTGACTAAAAAAATGATTTCATTGTTGTTAAAAACTTATAAAAATTTTTATGCAAAATTTTTTTAAAAAATATTGACACAGAATTTTTTTAGTGATAAAATCCATTACATCAAAGGCGATGACGAAGACGGCGCGGATTGTGCTTTTCAGAGAGTCGGTGGCTGGTGTGAACCGACAAGTGGCAACCTGAGTGCTTATCACTTCAACAGCTGAAGGTGCGAAAGGATTTTCGAGTAGTGTCTTACGTGTATGCTACGTTAGTGCAAAGGGGTTGTTAGACCTTTAAGTGGCGCTTGAAGCAATAGCAGAAGCGCAATTTGAGTGGTACCGCGGAAGTAAGTTTCGTCTCAAAGTTACTTGTAACTTTGAGGCGTTTTTTTATTTTTACTTTCGTCTCAAAGATTAAAAATCTTTTTTATGAGGGCGTGAAAATTATGACTCAGACCGATACCAAACAAGAAATTAAAGAAGTAGTTCAACGTATACGCGAGATGCGTGACATATGTGGTTTTACAGTCTCAGATATGGCTGAAAAAACCGAACTTTCAGTTGAGCGGTACGAGGAGTATGAAAGCGGAAAAGTTGATCTTCCGTTTACATTTGTTCATAAGTGTGCTCTTGCATTCGGAATCGGCATTGCCGACCTTCTTGAGGGTCAGAGCGCAAGACTTTCAACTTATACAGTAACCCGTCGCAATGGCGGTCTTGTTACCGCAAAAGAAGACGGAATAACCATTCAGAGCATGGCTCCCATGTTCAAAGACAAACTCGGCGATCCTTATTTCTGCGTTTACGATTATGATGAGTCTTTGCAGGATAAGCCGATGAAGCTTGTTGAACATGCCGGACAGGAGTTCAATTTTGTAATAAAAGGTTCTCTTAAAGTTCAGGTCGGCGAGCACATTGAAACACTTCATGCAGGTGATTCAATCTACTTTAAGTCTTCCATTCCTCACGGTGAGCTTGCTGTTGACGGAGCGCCGTGTAAGTTTCTCTCCATAGTACTTAACAGTGACTCGACAGAAGAGCAGTTCAAGCAGCAGAGTATCACACGTGCAAAGCAGTCCGAAAAGCTCATCATTGAGAAGTTTATTGAGACTGTTGAGGATGAAAACGGAGCTCTTAAAGAGATTAAGTTTACTGATGAGGATAAATTCAACTTTGCATTTGATGTCGTAGATGAGATTGCAAGAGTACGTCCCGAAAAGATTGCAATGATTCATCTTGATAAGTATAAAAACGAAACAAAATTTACATTCAGAGACATAAAACATATGTCATCACAGGCGGCGAATTACTTTACAAGCCTCGGCATAAAGAAGGGCGACAGAGTAATGCTTGTGCTTAAGCGCCGCTTTGAGTTCTGGATTGCTATTCTCGGCCTTCACAAGATAGGCGCGATAGCAATTCCGGCGACACACCAGCTTAAAGTACATGATTTTGAGTACAGATTCAATGCTGCGGGTGTGTCCGCAATTGTCTGCACATGCGATGACAACACTCCGGCGTCGGTTGACGAGGCTGCAAAGGATTCGCCGACACTTGCTCATAAGATAATCGTCGGTGACACACGTGAGGGATGGCACAACTTTGATGATGAGTATAAGCTCTTCAGCCGCAGATACCTTCGCACAGCAGATTCACCGTGCGGTGATGATCCGATGATTATGTTCTTTACAAGCGGAACATCGGGCTATCCCAAAATGGCTCTTCATTCATGTAAGTATCCGCTCGGACATTTCCATACGGCAAAGTATTGGCACTGTGTACGTAATAATGGTGTTCATCTTACAATTTCAGATACCGGTTGGGGTAAAGCTCTTTGGGGCAAGCTCTACGGCCAGTGGATGTATGAGGGCGCGGTCTTTGTCTATGACTTTGACAGATTTGATGCTGCGGATATACTTCCGCTCTTTGCACAGTATAAGATAACAACTTTCTGTGCTCCTCCGACAATGTATCGTATGCTCATAAAAGAAGACCTTATGAAGTACGATTTATCTTCAATAGAGCACGCTACAGTTGCAGGCGAAGCACTCAACCCCGAGGTGTTTTATCAATTCAAACGCGCAACGGGTCTTGAACTTATGGAGGGCTTCGGTCAGACTGAAACAACGCTTACTATTGCAAACCTTGTCGGTATGACTCCGAAGCCGGGCTCAATGGGAAAACCTGTTCCGCTCTATGATGTTGTTCTTCTTGACAGTGACGGAAACGAAGTCGGAATAGGTGAAAACGGAGAAATCTGTATACGTACATCCGATCATGTTCCGTGCGGACTTTTCCTCGGTTACTACAAGGATGAGGAAAAGACAAAAGAGGCATGGCACGACGGCGTTTATCACACCGGAGATATTGCATGGCGTGATGAGGACGGCTACTTCTGGTATGTCAGCCGTGTTGATGATGTTATCAAGTCATCGGGCTACAGAATCGGACCTTTCGAGATTGAAAACGTTATTATGGAGCTTCCCTATGTTCTTGAGTGCGGTGTTTCCGCCGCTCCCGACGAAGTACGCGGACAGGTAGTTAAGGCATCAATTGTACTTGTTGCCGGCACAGAGCCTACGGATGAACTTAAGAAAGAAATTCAGCAATATGTTAAGCAGAAAACTGCTCCTTATAAGTATCCGCGTATTGTTGAATTCAGAAAAGAACTTCCGAAAACGATAAGTGGAAAAATCATAAGAAAAGAATTATAATTT
Source organism: Acutalibacteraceae bacterium (assembly GCA_963629305.1). Taxonomy (GTDB): domain Bacteria; phylum Bacillota; class Clostridia; order Oscillospirales; family Acutalibacteraceae; genus UBA1227. The sequence goes on along the minus strand of CAVGIJ010000012.1, from coordinate 21,337 downwards.
TTGTGTTTGAAAGTTAGGTGATAAGCGATGAAAAGAGTTTCGCTATTTGCGGGACATTACGGCTCCGGAAAGACCAATGTAGCCATAAACTATGCGCTTATGCTTAGAAAACAAGGTCTTTCGGTCGTCGTCGCCGACCTGGATATTGTCAATCCGTATTTTCGTACGAAGGACAGCATTGACGAACTGCGCGGCGCCGGAATAGACTTTATTTCGTCAGAATACGCAGGCTCAAATGTTGATTTTCCGGCGCTTCCCGGTGAGCTTTACTCGCTTGTTGACAATAAAGACAGATACGCAGTTCTGGATATCGGCGGCGACGACCGCGGAGCACTTGCTCTAGGCCGCTACAGAGATAAAATTGTTGAAGAGAACAATTATGTCATGTTCTTTGTAATAAACAAATTCAGACCGCTCACAAAAACTCCACAGCTTCTTCTCGGTGTCATGAATGAGATTGAAACGGCGTGTAACATGAAATTTACCGCCATAATAAACAATTCCAATCTCGGCCCTATAACAACTTCGGAAGACGTTCTCAGCGGAATAAGGTACACCGATGAGGTAAGAATGCTGACAGGCTTGCCCGTAGCATATACGACGATGACGGACAGTGTTTATAAAGAACTGATTTCAATTGACAGTGAATCGCTCGATAAAGAACGAGTGGGTAGCTTGTTCCCGATAAGACTACAGTCAAAAATCTTCGAGGAGGTTGAAGTTTGAAATGGCAAAGGTAACCTTTAAAACCGACATATGCAAGGGCTGCGGACTTTGTGTCAATGCGTGCCCGAAAGGTATTGTCGCTTTGGATGAAAGCAAGTTAAATGTAAAAGGACACCATCCCGCAACCTGTACGGATATGGATGCGTGTGTGGGCTGCGCATCTTGTGCAATCATGTGTCCTGACTGTGTAATTACTGTAGAGAGGTGAGATTAAGTGGGAGATAAAGTATTAATGAAAGGTAATGAAGCTATTGCCGAGGCCGCTATCAAAGCCGGCTGCAGACATTACTTCGGATACCCGATAACTCCGCAAACAGAGGTTGCGGCATACATGTCAAAGCGTATGCCGAAGATAGGCGGTACATTCCTTCAGGCAGAGTCTGAAGTTGCCGCAATCAACATGGTGATCGGTGTTTCGTCAACCGGCAAAAGGGTTATGACATCTTCATCATCTCCGGGAGTATCACTTAAGTCTGAGGGTATTTCTTATCTTGCCGGTTGCGACCTTCCGGCACTCGTCGTAAACGTGCAGCGCGGCGGACCGGGCCTCGGCGGTATTCAGCCGTCGCAATCAGATTATTTCCAGGCAACAAAGGGCGGCAGTCACGGTGATTATCACAATATTGTCCTTGCGCCGGCCTCGGTACAGGAAATGGCATCACTTACGGTAAAGGCATTTGAACTTGCTGATAAGTACAGAATGGTAAGTATGCTTCTTGCGGACGGTACAATGGGTCAAATGATGGAGCCTGTTGAACTTGATGACATAAAATCAGAGCCGGTTGAAAAGCCTTGGGCTCTTACCGGAACCGACATGAAGCGTAAACATAATATCGTAAATTCACTTTACCTTAAACCCGATGAGCTTGAAGCTAAAAACTTTGAGCGCTTTGAAAAGTACAAGGCAGTTGAGGAAAATGAGGTAATGTATGAGTCTTATCTCATGGACGATGCCGAAATATGTATTGTCGCATTCGGAATAACATCTCGTGTTGCGAAAAATGCGATAAATGAGGCTCGTGCGAAGGGCATTAAGGTCGGAATGATAAGACCTATAACACTTTGGCCGTTCCCGAAAAAGCCTCTTTTTGAAGCAGCCGATAAGTGCAAAGCTTTCATAAGTGTTGAGATGAATATGGGTCAGATGATAAATGATGTTGAACTTGCAATACGCTGCAAGAGGCCCGTATTCCTTTGTAACAGAACAGGCGGAATGATTCCGACACCGGAAGAAGTTCTCGCAAAAATAGAGGAAACAGATAAAATCGGAGGTGTGAACTGATGGCAGTAGTATTTGAAAAACCACATTCACTTACAGACGCAACTCTCCACTATTGTCCGGGTTGCACACACGGTATCATACACAGACTTGTAGCCGAGGTAATTGACGAACTCGGTATTGAGGGCAAAACCATAGGCGTTGCATCCGTAGGATGCTCGGTAATGGCATATGACTACTTCACTGTTGACTTTGTACAGGCCGCACACGGACGTGCTCCGGCGGTTGCTACAGGTGTTAAACGCTCTGATCCGTCAAAGATAGTATTTACCTATCAAGGTGACGGTGACCTTGCCGCAATCGGTACTGCCGAAACAGTTCACAGTGCAGCTCGACGTGAAAATATCACAATCATATTTGTAAACAACGCAATATACGGAATGACAGGTGGTCAGATGGCTCCTACAACCCTTCCGGGAATGGTAACCCAGACATCTCCTTACGGACGTGATGTTGAGCTCGTCGGATATCCCGTAAAGGTATGCGAGCTTCTTTCAGGCGTTGACGGTGCCGCATATCTTGAGCGTGTTGCCGTAAACAATGTTGCCAATGTACGTAAAGCAAAAGCCGCAATAAAGCACGCATTCCAAAATCAGATAGAAGGCAAAGGCTTCTCACTTGTAGAGGTTGTTTCAACCTGTCCTACAAACTGGGGACTCACACCTCAAAAAGCACTTGACTTTGTTGACACGGATATGATTCCTTATTATCCTCTCGGCGTTTACAAAGACATATACGCAGAAAAGGAGGAAAAGTGATATGAGTACTCTTAACATACTTTATGCAGGCTTCGGAGGACAGGGAATTCTTTTCTCCGGAAAATACATCGCCTATAACGGCCTTATTGAGGGAAAGCATGTTTCGTGGCTTCCGTCATACGGTCCTGAGATGCGCGGCGGTACGGCAAACTGCAGCGTAATCATTTCCGACAATGACGTTGGTTCTCCGATTGTTTCAAAGCCGGATGTCCTCGTTGTAATGAATCTTCCTTCTCTTGACAAATACGAAGACGCTGTTGTACCCGGCGGAAAGATTTTTGTTGATTCGACTCTCATTGAGCGCAAGGTAAAAAGAGAAGATGTCGATGTATTCTATATACCGGCAACGGGCATTGCAAACGAGCATAAAATTCCAACGCTTGCAAACATGATTATCACGGGCAAGATGATAAAGGAAGTTTCGGGTCTCTCGCTTGACAATGCTGATAAAGTGCTTGCGAAAATTGTATCCGCACGTCATCAGGATTTGCTTGAGGTCAATAAGAGCGCACTTAAAGCAGGATACGACTATAAGGAGTGATAACAATGGAAATAAAAATAAATAAAACAACTACTCCGAAGGAAAAGCCGCAAGATGAAAATAAGCTTGGCTTCGGTCAGATTTTCACAGACCATATGTTTTTAATGGACTATGAAAACGGTAAGGGCTGGCATGACGCACGCATTGTTCCCTTTGAGGACTTAAAGTATAGCCCCGGTTGTGCAATCTTCCACTACGGTTGTGAAATTTTTGAAGGACTCAAAGCTTACAGAACCGCAAATGGCAATGTACAGCTTTTCAGACCTATTGAAAATGTACGCAGAATGAACAATTCCGCCGAAAGACTTTGTCTTCCTCAAATGGACGAGAACGATATGCTTGAGGCAATCACCAAATTCGTCGAGGTTGAAAAAGACTGGGTTCCGCATATTGAGGGTACATCGCTCTACATACGTCCGTTCATGCTCGGAATTGATGAAACTCTCGGCGTTCATACCATTCAGAAGGCACAGTTTATAATCATCGCATCTCCGTCAGGCAGCTATTATCCGGAGGGAATCAATCCTGTTAAGATAATGATTGAAACCGATGACGTACGTGCTGTTCGCGGTGGTACAGGGTACGCAAAATGCGGAGGAAACTATGCCGCATCAACGCGTGCGGGACATAAGGCCGAACTTCAGGGATACTCACAGGTTCTTTGGCTTGACGGCGTTGAGAGAAAGTACATTGAAGAAGTAGGCGCAATGAACGTAATGTTCAAGATTGACGGCACGGTTGTAACTCCGAAGCTTCTCGGCTCGGTTCTTCCGGGTATAACCAGAAAATCATGCATTGAGCTTCTTCGCGACAAGGGTATTCCCGTTGAGGAACGAAAGATTTCAGCCGATGAACTCTTTGAGGCTCTTCGTGCGGGAAAACTTGAGGAAGCATGGGGTACAGGAACGGCAGCAGTTGTTTCACCTATAGGCGAGCTTTCATACAAGGGCGAAAAGTATACCGTAAACAACTTTGAGATAGGACCTACAACACAGTGGCTCTACGACACACTCACTGATCTTCAGTGGGGTAAGACAGAGGATACAAAAGACTGGATAGTAGAAATTAATTGATAATACCGAATAAATATACAACAAGACGGCGGTTCATTTCAGATGAACTGCCGTCTTGTTTTTTGTAAAAAGCACTAGCGAAATTTTGTTTAAATCGGAGAAATATCATGCTGTTTTATAAAAAATACAAATTAACGGTGTTAAGTGTGATATACTTTTTAAGGGTTAATGGCTGCTTTTGCAGCTACGGAGAGTAATTTTTTAAGTTTAGGAGTTGAATTAAAAATGAAACAAGAGTATCAACCGTTGTTCACACCGTGGAAAATTGGCAATTGCGAGATAAAAAATCGTATTGTTCTTGCGCCTATGGGCGGTACATGTATCTTCGGATGGACAGAACCGAACCATTTTGACAAGGAGGCCGCAAAGCTTTTAAAGACAATTGCGGATAATAATTGCGGGCTTATTATCCCGGGAATTGCACCTGTAAAGGACATCATGGGCGGTGCATGGCTTTATCAGCATAAGTGGAAGTTTAAACAACTCAAAGAATTTATGGATGAAGTGCATAAGACGGGTGCAAAGCTTTTTATTCAAATGACTGCGGGTTTCGGACGCTCCATGGCACTTTCGGCAATGATGACCATGCTTATAAATAACAAAATTCTCGGAACTATTGCAAAGCCTATAATGAATCCGGAGTACTTGACAACTGCTCCGTCATCGCTTCCAAACCGCTGGGCAGATGATATAACTACAAAAGAGATGACGAAAAAGCAGATTGATGAGATAATTTATGCCTTTGCCGAAACAGCACGCCTTTGCAAGGAAGCAGGCGTTGACGGTGTGGAAGTCCATGCGGTTCATGAGGGATATCTTCTTGACCAGTTTACTCTCAAATATACAAATCACAGAACTGATGAATACGGCGGATCGTTTGAAAATCGTTACCGTTTTCCGGTTGAAATTGTCAAGGCAATAAAGGAATCATGCGGAAGCGACTATCCTGTTTCATTGCGTTATTCCGTTGTATCAAAAACAAAAGGTTTTCAGGAAGGTGCAGTGCCGGGCGAGGAATACATTGAGATAGGGCGTGATATGGAAGAGTCCGAAAAGGCCGCAAAGTATCTTCAAGACGCAGGATATGACATGCTAAATTGCGACAACGGTACATACGATGCTTGGTATTGGGCACATCCGCCGCAGTACATGCCGTCAAATTGCAACCTTCCGGATGTTGCGCATATAAAGAAATTTGTTGACATTCCCGTTGTATGCGCCGGACGCATGGAGCCTGATGTTGCCGCTAAAGCCATAGCAGACGGCGAAATTGACGCAATGGCTGTAGGTCGTCAATTCCTTACAGATCCGACATGGGTTACAAAGCTCATAGAGGACAGGGAAGAAGAAATAATGCCTTGTATCTGCTGTCACGCCGCATGCTTTGACATGGCAAAACACGGTAAATCGGCCTGTGATCAGGACCTTGATGATTCCATGCATATGTGTCGGTGCGCACTCAATCCGACAACAATGCAATCCGGTAAATATAAAATTGTCAAAGCCCGCAAACCGAAGAAAATTGCAATCATCGGCGGCGGAATCGGCGGCATGGAAGCTGCACGTGTTCTGAAACTTCGCGGACACGAACCTGTTATTTTCGAAAAGGATGACAAGCTCGGCGGAATTTTCATTGCGGCGGCTGCTCCTTCATTCAAAGAACATGACAAACGTCTTATCGAATGGTACAAGCTTCAGATGAAAAATCTCGGAATTGAAGTTCATCTCGGTACGGAAGTAAAGGATATTAAATCGCTTAAAGCTGACGAAGTAATTGTTGCGACGGGTTCGAAGGCAAAAACCATTCCGATTCCGGGACACGAAAATGCTATGGATGCCTGCGATTATCTGCTTGAAAAAAAGGATGTCGGAGAGAAAGTCGTAATAATCGGCGGCGGACTTACGGGCTGTGAAATTGCTCTCGACCTTTACAATAAAGGAAAAAAGCCTGTCATAGTCGAGATGCAGGATGATCTTATGTCCGTTAAAAATCTCTGCCTTGCAAACTCAAGTTATCTCCGTGATTTCTTTAAGGCAAACGGTGTACCTGTTTATCTCAACACTGCTTCAAAGGAAATCGGCGACGGATATGTTCTTGTTGAAGCTGCAAACAAAAAGCTTGAAAAAATTCCTTGTGACAGCGTTATTATGTCTGTCGGTTACACACCGACACCGGCTTTCGAGAAAAAGCATCATGTCCACGTTATCGGCGATGCACAAAAGGTCGGAAATCTCCGTACGGTTATCTGGGACGCATGGGATGTTGCAATGAAGCTCTGATTATGCGATAATACACTTTGCGTTTTGCAAATTCAGATTATTGTATTCAGGAGATTTTGAATGGAAAAGAAATTGAATTTTAAAGAGTATGTCTACATTGCCAGCATGCTCTTCGGTATGTTCTTCGGCGCAGGAAACCTTATTTTCCCTGTAGCAATGGGACAGCATGCAGGAAGCAATGTACTTCTTGCAACAGTAGGATTGCTCATTACCGGTGTCGGTTTGCCTCTTCTCGGCGTTGCGGCACTCGGAATAAGTCGTTCGGAAGGTCTCTATGATCTTTCGGGTAAGGCAGGTAAGCCGTTTGCAATGTTTTTCACGTGCGCACTTTACCTTACTATTGGACCTTTCTTTGCAATTCCTCGTTGTGCGACAACTTCGTTTACTGTCGGACTCGAACAGGTATTGCCGGCAGGAGGATCATCACGCCTTTACTTGTTCATATTTTCATTTCTGTTTTTCGCGGTTGCTCTGTTTTTCTCACTGCGACCGGGAAAGATTCTGACGTGGATAGGAAAGATTCTCAATCCGGCGTTTTTGTTGTTCCTCGGAATTCTTGTAGTGGTTGCTCTCATCTCACCGGGCGCACACATTTCCGAAGTTGAACCGCTTGGCGGATATGTAACACAGCCGTTCTTTTCAGGATTCCTTGAGGGCTATAACACCATGGACGCACTTGCGAGTCTTGCATTCGGCATTGTTGTTGTTCAGGTAATATGTGACCTCGGTGTAAAGGAGCCGGGTGCGGTGGCTGTAAGTACTGTTCGTTCCGGTATTTTCAGCTGCCTGTTTATGGGACTCATATACATCGCCGTTATCATCGTTGGCGTACAGAGCCGCGGACTTTTTGAGCCGGCTGCAAACGGCGGTGAGGCACTTGCACAGATAGCACTTCACTATCTCGGAAGACCGGGTCAATTTATTCTTGCGGCGACGGTTACACTTGCCTGTCTTAAAACTGCGGTAGGCCTTATTACAAGCTGTGCTGAAACGTTTTCAAAGATATTTACCAAGGGTCCTGATTATAAGCTCTGGGCAATTATCTTCAGCAGTGTATCGTTCTTGTTTGCAAACCTCGGACTCAACGCCATCATCGGCTATTCGGTTCCGGTTCTCATGTTCCTTTACCCGCTGGCAATTGTGCTTATTGCACTTGCACTTTTCGGAAAGTTTTACGGAAACGACAAGCATGTTTATATGTGGACGATAGGGTTTACATTTATCGGCTCAATTTACGATCTTGTGAGAACGCTTCCGGAAAATCTCAGAGAAGCATGTCACATGAACGCCGCAATCGAAGCAGTAGGAAATATTCTTCCTTTCTCATCCCTTGGACTTGGATGGATATGCCCGACACTTATTGGTCTTGTTATCGGATTGATTGTTCATTTTGTGAAGGGCAAAAGTACTTCTGAAGATAGAGAAGTAAAAGCATAAGTATAAGTATAAGTACTAAGTACAACTTAAAAAGCATAACCTTCGGAAATTCCCGTCGGTTATGCTTTTGTTTAGTATGCTTTATAACAGTAACGAATCTGTAGATAAAATATCACAAATTGCAAGAGACCTTATTTTCTCCGGCGTAAATGTTATTAAATAACTGACTATTAAGACCTTTTATACCGATTATCAGACCTCTTGTTCCAAAGGTATTGAAAGATATGACTTTGGATGATAAATATTATTTGAAACGAGGAAAAGTGCAACTGATTATCAGTTGCACTTTTCTAAAATAAGAGTTATAATCAGAGAGGAAGAGATAATTAGTGAGTCAGAAAGAAAAATTAATAAAAAGGTTAAAATCACAACCAAAAAATTTTACTGTTGATGAACTTGAACAATTGCTAAAATATCTTGGATACAAGAAAAGTAATTCAGGTAAAACAAGTGGTTCAAGGATGAGATTCACTAAAGAAAATGGTGAGACTATCTTCTTACATAGGCCGCATCCGGGAAATATAATAAAGGCTTATGCAATTAAACAAGTAATAGAAATACTTGAAAGAGAGGAGCAATTTTAAATGAACAACTGTATGGTTTACAAAGATTATGTGGGAAGCGTTGAGTTTTCGGAAGAAGATGAAATGCTTTTTGGAAAAGTACAAGGAATTCGTTCATTATTATCTTATGAAGGAAAAGATGTAAAATCACTAATTGCTGACTTTCACAGATGTGTTGATGAATATCTTGAAATGTGTGAGGAGAAAAATATATCTCCTGAGTTGTCTTATAAAGGCAGTTTTAATATACGCATTTCCCCGGATTTACACAGGCGAATTGCGTTGCTTGCACTTAATAATCGAATCAGCCTTAACAAAGCAATTGAAGAAGCGATTGCAGCGGCGGTAAAAGATATTGCATGAAATTTAAAATGAACTTTGCACTGTCAGTAGATGACAGTGCATTTTTTTGTGTAACAATGTAATTCTTTTCAGCTCATTAAGACCTTTTATACCGATTATCAGACCTCTCGTTTCAAAGATGTTGAAAGATGCATGCATTTATTGTATTTCTAAACGTATAGTTACAAACTTAATTGACATACGCATTAATTATACGTATAATATGGAGAGGATACTATTGAATTCAAGAGAAATACTAAAGATGCTTCGAAATGACGGTTGGTATGTTGTTGATCAGGACGGCTCACATATCCAGTTAAAACATATTGAAAAAAGGGGCAAAGTGACTGTTCCTATGCATGCAAAGAGGGATATACCAAAAGGGACACTTAACAGCATACTGAAACAAGCCGGTTTAAAATAATCAGAATGGAGGAATTTGATATGTTGAATTTGACTTATCTTGCTGTTCTCGAGCCAACAAGTGATGGAGGATACGGTGTTTCATTTCCTGATTTGCCCGGGTGTATAAGCTGCGGTGATGATCTTGAGGATGCCGGTAGAATGGGTGCAGAAGCCGCAAGCTTGCATGTATACGGACTTGAAAACGACGGAGAGGAAGTTCCTACCCCGTCAAAAGATTTGCCACCGGAGTATACAAAGGGTAATATAATTATGCCAATAACAATTCATCCCGATTTATATAGGATAAAGAGGGACAATGAACGTGAAAAAACTAATATTACATTGCCCGCATGGCTCAAAAGACTTGCAGAAAAAGAACATATTAATTTTTCAAGGTTGCTTGAATCTGTTTTAATTGATTATCTTCAAGTTCCGGATGAGATAAAAAATGTCAGCAATTGAAGAAGCGATTGCAGCAGCGGTAAAAGATATTGCATGAAAGAGTATGTATATGTTATAATGAATAAGGATTTTTTTAAAAAATTTATAGGAGGACTTGACAATGACAATGGGCATGCATGAAAATGTTATCGGCTCGGCTCGGCTCGGCTCGGCTCGGCAGATTTCATGCGCCTATTTTCAGTTAGATAAGTTTAATCTCATAAAATTTTCATTTAAAAAAATTATTGCCGAAGACAGGACTTGTTATGTCCTGCCTTCGGTTTTTGCATTTTTATAAAGGAGGATGATCTTGCAAAAATATATCAACCTTAATTATATGAGTTTGTGCTAATAAAAAATATATCGAAAATAATTGTAAGGGGAAAATTTATGAAAAAGAAAATAATATCATTTTTACTTTGTTTTGTAATATTAATTGCAATCTTGGTCCCGACAATTGCGTCGTCTGCGGAAAATACTTGTACTGAACATGATTTTACAGCGGAAGTTAAAAGTGAAAAGTATTTAGCTTTTGCCGGAACTTGCAGATCGGAAGCTATTTACCACAAATCGTGTAGTGTGTGTGGTGAAAGTTCAAAGGGTTATACAAATGCTTCAACATTTAATGGAGAAAAGGACCCGGATAATCATGTCGGAGGACAAAGAATTGACGGTCGTGTAGAGGCTGATCACAGAAAACAAATCGATGGCCAAACAGGTAACACAATATGCCTCGGCTGTAACCAAGTTAAAATTTCTTCGACGGCAATCCCGGCAAATAATCATGCGGCTCTTGATACCGATCCCTATCAGAGCGATAACAATAATCATTGGAAAATTTGTACTTTTCCTGTAGGAAATGAAACCTGCGGTGTAAGATTTAATATTGTAGCTCACTCGTCCACAGGTGAAAATGTAGCTAATTGTAAACACAAAGCAATTTGTGATGTTTGCGGTGTAGAATATGGTAGTGTGTATGGCAGTCATATTGAAAGCCCGGGATGGAGATCAAATGAAACACATCACTGGCACTATTGCCTTGAATGTAATGGTGACCTTGATAGGACAGAGGCAAAGCACGTTTTTGATCAAAAAAATACAAATAAAATGTATAAATATTGCAATGCCGGATGCACGACAGCGGCTGTATATTACTATTCATGCGTTTGCGGAGCAAAAGGGACTGAAACCTTTGAATATGGAGAACCGGATGGTCATAAACCAAATACGGAGTGGATTTGTGATGAAAATGACCATTGGCATACCTGCATATACTGTGACACTGAAATTGATAGGTCAAGAGAAGCACACGAGTTTGACTTGAAAAATACCGACGTGAAGCATTTGGCAACAGAAGGTACATGTACAGAGTCCGCAACATATTTCTATTCATGTATTTGCGGAAAGAACAGTACAGAAACCTTTGAGGAAGGGTTACCGCTTGGTCACGCTCTTACTCATGTTTCAAAAAAGGATGCAACTGTTGATGCTGCCGGTAATATTGAATATTGGTATTGTAAACATTGTGATAAATATTTCAGTGATGAAAACGGAACCAAAGAAATAACTAAAACTGAAACGGTAATAGAAAAATTGGCAGCGGAATCTGTTGCAAAGACAAAAGATGGCAACAGTCTAATGATGTGGCTGAGCCTATTGTCAGTCAGTGGTACAGCAATGATTGCGACAACTTATGCCTGTGAAAAAAAGAAAAAATAACAAGTAATAAAGCAATGTAAATTTAAACATAAGGCGGCTATCTTTTTGATGGCCGCCTTATTAAGACCTTATAAGATAAAAAATGTCAGCAATTGAAGAAGCGATTGCAGCAGCGGTAAAAGATATTGCATAACACAAGATTTTAAGATGAATTGCCAATTTTTGCAGATGAATTATTGCTACTGAAAAAGTAATATATTATTTGGGTAAATTTAATTTTCAGGAGTGATAAAATGAAAAACAGTCTAAAAAAAACAGTTTCATTAATTGTTGCCGTTGCAATTATTTTTACTTTGACAACAATGTCCGCAAGTGCATTGAGCATTGATGAGTTGCTGAATAAAAACAATTCATCAGAAGATCCCACGGGCTTTGGAGTTAAGGATATGAGCTATGGAATGGCACGTGTTGCAATTCCTCTTATGAACAAGGTGTTTGACGCTGCAAATCTCCTTGCGGGTGCAAAGGAAAACTGGTCGACTTCTGACGGAACGGTTTATGAGAATCTCACATATGCAGACAAGGATGGCAATATACGTGATGCCTTAAAGTATGATCTTTATGTCCCTAAAGGTCTTGATACCACTGAGGCCCAAGGTTTGATTCTTTTTATTCACGGTGGCACCTGGACTATGGGTTCAAAAGACCATTGTGATTGGAGTGCGGCGCGTTTTGCAAAGCAGGGATTTATCACCGCGACTATGGATTATGACCTTGCATCCCAGGGCAATGACGATGTTGCACGAGTAACAGGAAGTAAATCAAATGCAGATATTTTTGACATGCTTGACGATGTTACAGCGTGTACAAAATCAATTATAGATAAGTGCTCTAAACTCGGGTACACACTTGATCGTATGGCAATGTCCGGATTTTCATCAGGGTCGCATTTACTTTCGTTGTATGCATATAGCAGAGCGGATGAATGTCCTCTTCCGATAAAAATGATTTTCCCAATAACAACTCCGGTCGGATTTTATAAGGGAACATTTGATAATTATACAGACGCTGAAGTTGCATCTTTTGCAACAATAGTTTCCGGTGAAACTATAACAGCGGAAGATATTGAAAATCCCGAGGCAACAGGTAAGGATGCACTGCTTAATGCAATCTCGCCTGTAGCCAATATAAACGAAAATTCATGCCCAACTCTTATGGGATTTGCAGGTAAAGATAAGACCATAGGAACTAATCAGTATAATACTATAAAGGCAGTACTTGATGAGTACGGGATTGATAACGAGGTAGTTTGGTGGAAAAACAGTGATCATACATTACTTGCAGATCCCGGTACATACGATAAATGGACTGAAAAAGTTAATGAATGGCTGGATATCTATATGACTTCAGATGTAACTTATGTTGAGACAGAAGAAAAAATAGAGAATACAGTGAGTGATTCTACTGTTATTTCAAATGACAACATTCCGCTTTCGGATAGTAGTGCATTAAATGAGGATGCAGTATCTGAAGAAATCGTTGAGACGGGGGAGCGCGGGGTAACTGCTTGTGTTGTAACGGCATTGGCAACATCAATTGTAAGCGTAGGTATTTGCGTGAAAAAATTCAAAAAAATATCTGACTAAAAGTAAATTAAACAAAGTATAATCATAAAGCAACAGTCACGGTAATTATGTTTACCGTGACTGTATTTTTATAAGATAATTTTTTAATACGGTTTATTTTTCTCAGAACTGCATATTTGCCCAAGAAAGATATTCATCAAATACATATCTGTATTTCTTTTCCTCGGTAAATACGTGGCTTGCGCCGGGAGCAGAGATGTATTTGCAATTGCCGCCTTGTTCTTTTAAAGCATTTGCATATGTTTCCGTGGATTTATAATTGACAAGAAAATCCTTAGTTCCGTGGGATAAGAATTGTGGGACAGATATGCTGTTGATATTTTTTGACAAGGTAAGAGAGGCAATAAATGATTTGATTTGTGCATTATTTTTGTCGATCAAATCTTCAGGCAAAAATACGGATAAAATATTTTTATGATTTTCAAAGGACAAAAGGGGATAAAACATGGCAGCGTTGTTTACGGTATCATCAATTTTGTCAATTTCATCAGGTGTATAGCTATTCGGTAAAAGATTAAATGTTTTGTCCTGATTGTTCATAAATAGGTTTATAAAACCTCCGACTTGGTATCCACCCGCTGAAAAACCTACAAGCCCGATTTTGTTTTTATCAATGCCATATTTGCTTGCATTGAATTTCAAAAATTTTACCGCACGTTGCATATCAAGCAGAGGAACAGGATATCTGTAGGGGTTATAGCGGTATGAAAGTACAAATGCATTTATGCCCGCTGCCTGAAGCCGTTTTGCGGCAAGTCCCATTTCGGCATCGCTGTCGGGAAAATCAAGTTTTCCGGGGAAAAATCCCGCAGCATATCCGCCACCCGGAACAACGATAACTGCTCTGTCGCTTCCGGAGACAAGATACGGTGTAAGGCACGGAATATCTTCAAAAGTTTCACTGCAACGACCTTTTTTGATTTGTGTCTTATACGTATATGTATCAATTGATGATAATCTTTTTGATGAAAATTTTCGTTCCTTATTATCTTTTATAGCAAGTATAAATTTAATAAAACATGAAAATGTACTTTGCTTATAGTTTATATTCATTATGCTAAGTTTAGTATTAGGGGAATTGAATGGAATGTTTTCTCCCCAAATACTAATAGGTGAATGTACATCTGTGTTCATAAAATACTCTTTCCCTTTAATATTCTTCTCTGAAAGTTTCATATAAGATATTTTTATTTTTTTTATCTATACGTACAACACGAATCTTCTCGGGTGAAATATCATTTTCAACCCAATTCATAAGTGCAGTGAAACCGTCACTTTCCGTTATTCCGGCACCTTTGTTATAACAATCACCGTGTCCGTCTCCGGGGTTTAAGTACATTCTGAAAAATGACCTGACTTTTTCCTTTGAACCGAATATTTCAGTTACACGGTCATAATAGTTTATTGAACCGTCTATAGGAATAAGCGGATCATTGTATCCGTGATCAAGGATAAGTTTATTGCCAAGGGCGGCAAATTGTCCTAAATCGGGATTGTCAGCACCGCAGTCTTTAAGAACTTCTTGTGTTTCTTTGAAAAATTTATTGAAAGTTGAAATGTTTAATGATTGTAGGTCTGTTTTAGGATTAACTCCTGCCCAGTGAGCAACAAAACTACACAAAAGAAATGCTTTGGGTTTCTTTGTAATAAAAGAATAGTAGTAGGCTCCGATTGGTATGATATTGTTATAAAATTTTATACCCGGTCTGAAAGAATACCATAGCCTATTGCCGTTTTTGTCATACGGTCCTTTTAGGAATGCGGAAAAAACGGCCGCATCTTTCTTTGTTATTCCTTTTTTGCCCACAAGAGCATAGGGGTCAAAAATTTTAGATGGAACATTTTTATAAAATTTATTTTTTCCGCCTTGTTTTTTTATGATCTCATTACGAAACGTTTCCATTTTTTTATAAGGAATAACGTGATTATACTCATTCATCACAGCAGGAAACCAAAATCCCATCGGTAAAAATTTCGTCCAGTTGATTGCAGGACAGGAAGCCCAAATTCCGTTGTAATCCTCAGGGTAATTTTGTGCTTCAACCATTGCTTGACGTCCGCCGCCGGAACCGCCGTGAAAATATGAGTAGATAGGTTTTCTATCATGAATTATTTCCGTTACAGCTTTGCCAAACACCGTCATATCATGTGTTGTACGTAAACGCCAATTTTCAAGTATATCCGGGTCAGGACTTCCTGTCTTTTTATCTATTGTCAGGTCTTTAATGCTTCGTTCTTTGTAATTCATTGCATTTCCGGAGGCAGCAGAAAATCCGTTCATTATCGCAAATGGGAGTGTCATTCCTCTGCAAGCATTATCGGGTTTATTTATAAAATTACTGCCGCCTGTACCTGTTCCGCCACCACCCGTTCCGATGAAACGGTCGTTCCATGAGAGGGGAGACCAAACTGTTATTTCTTCGAATTTTTTACCTGTTTTAACTTTTATCTGAACTTCGCAAAAGGATGGTAAATCGCGTATTTTCTTAAAAAGTGAAACAGTATATTTGCCGTCATCAAACACTTTTGCGGATGTTACTTTAAAGCTGTACATCGGTAACATAGCTTTGAGCTTTTTTTCGATATAATTTTTTTTACATCTTCTACGAACATTTTTTGTTTCGATAAGCTTTGATATATCGTAAAAGATTATTTTTTCGGATTCGTTCATGACAGTACCTCATGTTTTATTTAAGCTTTGTAATCATGCTTATTGCTTTATCAATATGGTCAACAGGTGCTCTAAAAAGTAATGCCTTTGTTTTTTCATCCTCGAGTGATTTACTCATAGCTTCGGTATCGCTTGTATCTGTAGATGACAATCCCGGTATGAGCTCATCGAGTATTTCTACAACTCTTTCATCCTTTAAAAGCCTTGTGAGCGGTGTTGATGATGTATAAAGAAGGTTGTATTTTTTATCTGTTTTTATTGTAAAGGAATAAAAACCGGAGTCAAGATGTTTTGAATCGTCTTCACCTTCAAGAAATACATCTGCTGTACAGTTGAAAGGAATTTCAATGTTATATGAAACACTGCCGTCATCATTAATTTTCCATGATGATGAATATACTCCGCTTGCACTGTCGTATTTTAATTCAAGATACCTGAGTCTTATATCCGGTCTCGGTGCTATAACAGCATGCTTAAATCCCGGAGTATCCGACGCAAGTCCGGCAGCATTTTTATAAAGAAATTCAACTACAGAACCGTAGGAATAGTGATTCAGTGAATTCATCTGTGTACCGGATATTTTGCCGTCCGGAAGTACGCTGTTCCATCTTTCCCAGATAGTTGTTGCGCCGAGATTCACCTGATAAAGCCATCCCGGATAATTTTCATCGGTCAAAAAATCATAGGCAATATCCGAAAGACCGTTATCGGAGAGAACTGTGTTCATCATGGTTGCACCGACAAAACCACCTTTAATCTTTTTACAATCATTTTTTATTCGCAGCTTTAAGTCATTTACAATTCTTTCTTTGTTTGTATATATGCCAAATGCAAGACAAAGTATGTAACCTGTCTGTGTATCAACGGATAATCTTCCGGTGGGGGTAAAGTATTCATTGATAATTGCTTTTTTTATGTTATGTGATAAATCGCAGTATTTTCTAAAATCGTCTGTATACCCGAGGTTTTTCGCAGCTTTTGCTACAGCTTTAGCCGACTGATAATAATAAGCCGAAGAAACGAAATATTTGTCGGTGCGTCCAAACCTGCTTTGATCGGTTGGCCCGTCAAGAGCTAGCCAGTCGCCGAATTGAAATCCGAAATCATAGAGATTTTTTTCTCCTCGTGCGCTATCTTCAGAATGTACATAGTCCACCCAATTTTTCATTAAGGCATAATTTTCTTCAAGGGCATTCCTGTCTCCGAAAAAATCAAATAGTGCAGTGGGAATTATAGTTGAAATATCACTCCAAACACCGGCGACGAGTCCCGGAAACTCATTCGGAAGATAGATGGCAACCTTTCCGTTGTTTCTATTCTGGTCATATTTTAAATCGCGCATGAACTTTTGATAAAAAGCACGCGTATCCATATGATAGGAGGCGGTTTTACAAAATACCTGTGTGTCTCCGCACCATCCGAGACGCTCGTCACGTTGCGGGCAGTCGGTCGGTATGTCTGTAAAGTTCGATTTAAGCCCCCATAATGAATTTTCGTAAAGTTTATTTATCTTCTTACTTCCGGTTACCAGAAAACCGATCCTGTCCATTTCAGAGTAAATTACGTGCCCGATAAATGCATCGGAAGAAATATTTTTAACTCCGGTAACTCTTACATATCTAAAGCCAAAGTATGAAAAATATGTATGTACCGACCGATTGACTCCATCAGAGATATAAGTAAATGTCGAGGCTGCTGTTCTGTAGTTTTCATTATAAAATGATCCGTTTTGAAGTATCTCACAGAATTCAAGTTCTACGGTTTGATTTTTTTCTAACGGCAGATTGAATTCAACATAACCTGCAAAATTCTGACCGAAATCAAGAATCAGTTCGTTCCTTGGACTCTTTATTATTTCTTTTACAGCGAGTTTTTCCATTGAACACAACGGAATTGAATAGCGTTCAAGTAAATTATAATTGCAATCAATAAGCTCCGCATTTTTTTCGAATTTATTATCAGGATTGCCGTAAAGAGTATAATCCTGTGTTTCGCCGTCATAGATGTCCGTAAGGGTGAACGGACTTCTTTTGTAAAAAAATGTATTGTCGGTTGCGATGATATCCTTTGTACCGTCGCCGTAATTGATATGAATTTCCGCTATAAGTGCAAATGGTCTTTCATAATGCGACTTACAACTGAGCCCGAATTTACCTCTGTACCACGCGTTGCCGAGAAAAACATTTAAAACGTTGTTACTTGGAATATCGCTTGTCTGTGCTGACAGTAAATTTGTTATGTCATACGTCATATACTGGTATCCGGATTCGTAATCATTTATAAACGGTGCAAGATGGTCGTTGCCGACACGCATTCCGTTGATATATGCGACAAAAGAGCCAAGACCGCAGATATATAGCCTTGCGGACTCTATATCCTTGTCGGTCTTTGCTCTGAACTCTTTTTTAAATTCCGGATGAAATTTATGATCACTTAAATCATTTTTTGAAACTCCTATCCATTTTCCAACCCACGGATCCGACATCTTTCCCGTTTCAAAAAATGACTTGTCGCATATGCCAACGTCATCATTGTCGGCAACGACCGTTACCCTCACAAAGTACCTTGTGAGGGGTTTCAGCGGAAAGTCTATCGACTCTCCGCATGAATTAAGGTCAGAACCTGACTTTTCAAATTCAATATTTGAAAAGTCTTTATTTGTGCTGATTTCTATTTTTACAAATTTCTGTTTTTTTCCCGAGGTATTTTTAACCTTCCATGAAATACGAAGATCTGAAAGGTCATATCCGCATGGATTTGTGTATCCGTTAATTTTTACTGAATAAATATCCATCTTGAGTATTTTTCCTTATGTTTCCAACTTATCTTTTTTGATATGAATCAATATTTTCTTGAGAGCTGTGCTTCACATTCCTCACGAGTTATTTCTCCGGCGTTGCATTTTGCCATAAGGTCGGCATCCTTGTCTCGAAGCTTGTATGCCATAATAATTACTATTCCGAGTATTGTACCTATAGCAGGTATTAACGTATAAACTACCCACAGCATATTCAATGCGGATTCCGGCTGCTGTATATGCTGCGCAGCAATATCACCAAAGTCTGTTGCTTCAATTTCAACCCATCCCGAGAGTCCGAGAAGGAAAAGGCCGAGTGATGAGGCAACACTTTGAGTAAGTTTTGTAACGAATGAGTTAATTGCAAAGAAAATTCCTGTACAATCTTTTCCTGTTTTATATCTGGTGTATTCTATTGTATCCGGAATAAGGAATGTTTTTGCAATATTGGATACATTGCCGGGGAGTGCTTGTAGAACAAGCAACATACATATAAGGACAACATGTTTTGAGCCCACAAAGTAAATTGAAATTAGAGGAATACCTCCGAGAAGTCCGCAAAAGATTACAGTAGGTATTTTGCCGAATTTTTTTGTTATTCTTGCTGCATTGAGCTGTGCAATGAGTCCGGGAATTGCTGCAATTGCAATCGGAACAGCGAAAACAAGTGAATTTCCGAAGTGGTAATATGCCACGTAGTTCGCGAGATTTGCACCTGTTGCAAGACAGGAAACCGCAAGATTTGAGAGAAGAAGAATGAACATATACTTATTTGTTTTAAGGCAGTCCACCATATCATGAAACGTATAATGAGCATTTTCTTCTTCATCTACATTGGCAAGTTCGGTGTTGTATTCTTCTACGCCGCGGGTAAGCGGAAGCATCATTGCGAAGAAAATTACGGATGCGCCGACAACAACATATTTTATCGGAATTCCTACGACTTCACTTACAAGAGCGTAAAAAACGATTCCTATAAGCATAATTACATTTTGATCGAGGATGGTTCTGTTTTGTATGATGGTGTTTCTTTCATCAATGTTATCTGTCAGAGTTACAGCCATTGAATTCATCGGTACCTCTACGAGAGTATAGCTTAGATCATATAGAAGATAAAATATTCCAAACCAAGCAAGCTTTGCACCCTCAGGCAACGACGCCGGCATAAGAAAGAATGCGATAGTAAAAAGAGGGAACAGCCAAAAAGTAATGCGATACCAAGGAAGATATTTTCCTGAGCCGGCAATTTTGTGAAGTTTTGAAGTTTCCGAAAGTTTGAATTTATCAACAATGTAGCCGAAAATAACATCGTCAAATGAGTCAATTATTTTTACTACAAGCATTACTCCCGCCATTTTTGCCGGATTAATTCCCTGCATAAGAAGGAACATTGTCATAAATGTTGTAATTATTGCACCTTCACATGTTCTTGCAAGATCGCCTAAGTAGTATTTTCCTCGTTGCTTTGAGGTCGTTTTCCAACCGGTTTTGTCAATGTGTAATTTTTCTTTTTTTAGCATTTTTATCTGTCCTAACTTAGAATGAATATGTTACCGAAAGCTTGTATGAGAATGTTCCGTGTAGAGTTGCATCGCCTATAAGACTTACTACAACTGACGGCGCATCTGCAAGAAGATCTTTAATGTATATCTGGTCATAATAAGCTTCGTTTAAGTCGAGTTTACAAGACGTGAATTTTCCGCTTGCTTTGTCTATGGTTGCGGTTATTATACCGTTTGACAAGCTTATAGTGCCGTTTTTCATAAATATTATTTTTGCGTTTGCCTTTTGAACTACACTTGTAGTGTCAGCATTGTTCATGAAATACATGTAGCCGTTTTTTGCAGGTGATGCCGTTGCAGAAAGAGTTACGGATTTAAGATTCAACACAACCGTGTATGAGCTTCCGTTGTCTTTTATTGAAACGGATGAGCAGTCAGATGCGGAAATATTTGTAAAAGCAGAGTGATTTGCCGTAAGATTTGTTGAATTCTGTTTTACAACGTCATCCTTTGTGAAGGCACTTGAAATTACGGATTCGAGCGCACTTTTTGAACTTTTAAAAGATGCATCGGTTGCGGTAACATTGTATTTTGCACTTGTAGGCTTACCTGCATTTACCGCATTGTTAAAGACGGTGACAGCGTCGGCGGATGTTGCTTGACCACCGGATGAAGTTGAAGTTTTTTGGGTCGAATTTCCCGATCCGGGTGTAGTGCTGTTGCCGCTGCTTGCCTTTGATGAAGTTTTACCTGTATTGCCTGAAGTCGAAGTTTTGTCGGCTTTTTTTGTAACTGCCTCACCGGATTTGTCTGTTACAACTTCGCCGGATTCATCCGTTACAACTTCTGTTGATTCTTCATCTTTTTCAGTTTCTTCGGAATCCTTTGATTCATCTGTTGATTCTTCTTCATCTCTTTTTTCCTCAGTGGTCGGTCTTTCTTCACCCCAGATTCGTTCTCCGTCAACGACACCGTCCCAGCCGTATTTAATAAAGTCCATATCAAGAGCACACGATGTCAGTGTGAAAAGCATGATAAAACTCATGATTACGGCTGTAATCTTTTTTTTCTTTGTTTTGTTCATTTTTTTCATCCTTTCAGATATTTTTTTCGTATATCTTTGAAATGTGTTGTACACATTTGAGTTTGAAGTTAAATCTGATAAATCCTCCGGGTTGTGCGTAATGTAAACATGAAAAAAATAGAGAATCAAAAAC